>NZ_JAYFUM010000014.1:0-170136 GCF_034929435.1 Arcicella rigui | reverse complement strand
GGACAAAACCAATCCAGAACTGGGGAATTATTATCAACCAATTTTACCTTATTTTTGACCAAAGAATCAAAAACAATTGAAATTCAAAAAACAACTTACACAAAATATGGGATAGTGTCTACAAAAGCTATTTTATTAAATGAATGAATTTTCATGTATAATAATTGGTGGTTTTACAGAAAAGTATAAGCGTAATAGAAATTATCAATATATTTTGATAACGTTAACATTGCTCTTATTTATACTTTCATGGTTATTAGACAATTATGCTTTTTCTGTAATATTAATAACCATTGCTATTAGCAGTCTATTTTTAGTCTTACTAATAAGTAGCATGCTTGACACCAACGATATCAGAAGTTACCTACAAAAAGGAGTAATTATATTTGAAGAAGATTATATCAAAGCTGAGGGAATTAATTATTCTATCATTAATACAAAAAAAATAATTGTTGATATTTGGGATTATACTCCAAGTCGTGGGCGAGGTTTAAATAGTACCAATCTATATAACAAAATTACAATCATTACATTGGAAGGGAAAGAATATGAATATCAATTCCATGTTGAAAATAAAAGTAAATTCTCTAAAATATTTGATAGACTTCATACCTATCAAAAAGATGGAATGAATGTATTTATCATGACTTAAAAATAGTTAGTTGCTAAAAGCCAATACTTACTACAATGAACAACGAAAATAAAGAACAGAGCCATACCGATAAGTACGATTTTCAACATGGTTATCATGGTGGTTTAGAGGCTGTTGATAAAAACAGTTATGAAGGTTACTTGTCGTCACAAGTAAGTTTTGAGTGGGCAAATCGTCAATTGTCTGAAAAGAAAAATGAACTTTCAGCCGTTGATGAACAGATTGCTGAGGTGAAAAGTCGTTTCAAACAAGCTTTTGATGCTTTACAAGATAGATTGTTGAAAATCAGTTTAGCCAGTAAAAACAAAGAAAAAATTGATTTACAATTAGCAGAAAACAAAGAGCAAACAGACGTTTTGATGGAACGACGCAAGGCGGTTGCTCATAAGTATTCGCTTTTTGCAGGAATTATTTACTTCTTGGCAGGTATTTCTTTTGTGGCAGGAGATTTAATTATTTCCCACGAAATTGTTGCCTATGCCTTGAATATTCGCAACGATTCAGAAGCTTGGGCTTTTGCGATTGGTTTGGCGATGTTGTCAATTTTATTAAAACCTGCTTATGAAAGATTGATAGAAACGCCGTATTCTGAGGCTGTTTCGCAGCAATCTAAAAAAGTTTATGTTTGGTTCAAAGGTATTACGGTTGTGTTTGCAGTTGCTACTTTGTTTATACTTGGTTGGTTCAGGTACGAAGCCTACAAAACCGATAAAATGAAGGAGAATGTAAATAAATCTATCAAACAATTACAAAACCAAGCTTTTGACCCACTGAATCCTACGGCACCACTTCCTGCCAATATTACAAGACAAATTGATGAAAAGCTTAAAACCTATGATTTACTCAATGCCAATTTAGTAAATAGTCCTTGGGCTTTGACATCCTTTGTTTTAACAGGAATTTTATTTGCTTTAGCTGGTGCGATTTGTTTGGGAATTTCCTTTCCAGTATTACAATGCTATTGGATGCGTTGGCTACAAATTGACCCACGTTTGAAAAAACTCAAGAAAGAAAAAAATCAATTAAGGGCTGATTTACAAGACGTTGAGAAAGATTTGGCAGAGCAAATTATCCATAAAAACATTTATGAAAACGATTTAGCCTTGCTTCCTACTTTCGAATCCTTAGAATTTCAACGAAAAGGATTGATGGAAGAAATCAGAGATATTGAAGAAAAAACACGTTTGGCTGAAACAGATGCAAGAATTGGGGCTTTCAACGATGGTTTTGAAAAAGGGACAATGGTTAGAGAAGTAATCAGTGATGACGAAGTAAACCAATTTGTCAGAGAAAATTACTTCGACACCGCTACTTTGGCAAGTAAAGCAAAGGCATCTTCGGGAGACAAAGCTGTGTTTTCAAAACGCCCAAATCTTCGTCCGCATCAACAATTAAGAAAATTGATTTCTGAGGATTTTCAAGGAGAATGATTTTAATTTGAAGATTTGAAAATTTGAAAAATGTGAGGACTTGTTTATTAGGAAATTTGAAGATTGGAAAATCTTATTAAAAATGGATTGAATTCAAATCTCATAATTCACTCAATCACTAACTCACAATTCACTAACTCACTCAATAAATGACCGTAAAAATTGCTAAAACCGAAGCAGAAGTACAAAAATGCTGGTATGTGTTCAGCTTACTTCGTCCGCATTTAACAGAAGAAGTATTTGTAAAAACCGTGATGGAAATGTTGAATGAAGGCTATCAATTAGCCTATATTGAGGAGGAAGGAGAAGTAGTTTCAGCCGTTGGTTTTAGATATTTACAAATGCTTTACAACGGAAAACAATTTTATATTGATGACCTAACAACCTCAGATAAAGCAAGAGGAAAAGGCCACGGAACAACTTTGTTAGATTATGTAATTGAGTTGGCAAAAGCTAATAATTACGATTGTGTAACGCTTGATTCGGGGCCAACACGCCACACTGCTCATCGTTTATATCTGAATAAAGGCTTCCAAATTAGTAGCCACCATTTTGTGAAAAAATTAGATTAATCATATTTATTTTGTGTTTGAAATCTTTTGTTTGTTTTTTCGTTATCTAAAATATATTCACAAAATCAAAGCTAAAATGAGTTACTTAAAAACAACCTTACTTTCATTTTTTTTATTATTCTCCATTATTTCTTGCAAAGAAGACGAAGTTGCCGCAGTAAAAACTAAAACACAAATACTAACAAGTACTACTTGGCAAGTACAATCGGCTTCAGCTTCAGGCGGTTTAGCCGTAGTGTATTCACGAGACCTCGCAAACAATGGTTACGATTTGTCTAAAGTAAGACTTACTTTCAAAGCCGACGGAACAGCCAGTGCTATTGATAACAATGGTAATTCGTCAAGTAGCGGTTCTTGGAAATTTACTAATAGCGAAGGAACTATCGAGCTTTCAAATATTAGTTTTGGAGGATTCACATCTGGAACATTAACAGTCATTCAGCTTACTGAAAAGAATTTTGATTTTACAAGTAAAGCCTCTTTTCCCGACTTGGGCATATCCGATATTGAGGCTACAATCAAAATGACGCCAGCACAATAATTTAGATTAAGAAATAAGTACTGTACGAAAATTGCTGATTTTAGTTTTTGAACAAATAATTCATTTAATCAAAATTCTGAAATCAGCAATTGTATTAAAACTTTCGTACAGTACTTAATTATATATCTCCTAATTGTGGACGCATTACTATCTCTTCTAAAACAGTTGTCGTTGGCAAGCAATAGGCCGTCCAGATTACTTCTGCAATGTCATCAGATGCCATAAATCTTTCGGTAGGTAATTCAACGCCTGCCCAAGAATTGGTAAAAGTTGCCCCCGGAAGAATACTGGTAACACGAATTGCAAAAGGTTTTAATTCTTCTCTCAGTACTTTACTCATTCCCAAAAGAGCAAATTTTGAAATGCAATACGAGCCACCATTTGTATAGGCTGTGATACTTGCCGTAGAACAAATATTGAAAATATAACCTGCACGGCGGTCAATCATATCACCGACTAAAGCTCTTGTTAGATGATATGCAGAATATAAATTGGTTTCAATCATGGCTTCCAAAGTACCTTCCTCTTCATTATGAATTTGTCCGGGCAAAAAGAAACCTGTATTATTTACGAGTACATCTACTTTGTCAACTGTGTTTTTTACAAAATCAGCAAAGGCTAATACTTCTTCTTTTTTCGACAAATCTGCTTTGAAGAAAATTACATTTTCTGGAAGTACTTCTTCATTTTTTCTGGCACAAGTAATTACGGTAAAACCTTCTTTTGCAAATTTATCAACGATGGCTCTGCCAATACCTTTTGTTCCGCCTGTTACTACTATCGTTTTGTTCATTATCTTTGTTAATTATCTATAATTTGTTTTAATGTATTTTGATACTATTCATTTGTGATAGTAAAGAGTCGTTTTCAATTCAACACTATTACTAAACCCTATCATCATGATGTCAATATTAGGTAAATATCTTATTTTCTTGGCAAAGCTTTTTTCAAACAGAGAAAAGTTTAGAGTTTATGTCAAGCTCAGTTTTGAAGAAGCCGTTCAGATAGGCATTGGTTCGTTATTAATTGTTTCAATTGTATCATTTTTTCTCGGAGCAGTTACTTGTGTACAAACAGCCGCCAATCTCAACAACCCTTTTGTACCTCATTATATCATCAGTTTTATCGTTCGAGATTCCACCATTTTAGAATTTGCTCCTACCATTACAGGGGTTGTTTTGGCTGGTAAAGTAGGCTCAAATATCGCTGGTGAGTTAGGAACGATGCGAATTACCGAGCAAATAGATGCTTTAGAAGTAATGGGTATCAATTCAACATCATATTTGGTTTTACCTAAAGTAGTAGCTTCTATTGTAGTATTCCCAATGTTAGTAACTTTAGCTGCCTTTTTATCTATTTATGGTGGATATTTGGCTGGTTGGCTAACAGGAGCAATTTCACCACAAGAGTACATACAGGGGATTCAATATGAATTTAATGCTTTTAATGTTCCTTTTGCTTTGATTAAGTCTGTTGTGTTTGCGATTCTTATTGTGTCTATCTCTGCATTCAAAGGCTACTTTACCAGCGGAGGTGCATTAGAAGTAGGTCGTGCAAGTACTGCGGCGGTTACCAATAGTTGTATTGCAGTTTTAATTGCCGATTACCTTTTGGCTCAGTTATTAGTAAGTGCTTAATAATGAGAGAGCCTAAACTCTCTCATTATTTATGCAAGAAAACTTAATAGCTTAACTGTTTCCATCGCTTCATGAACATCGTGAACCCTCAAGATATTAGCTCCTTTCATCAAAGCGACTGTATTTAGTACAGTAGTACCGTTTAGAGCTTCGTTGGCAGAAATATTTAATTTTCGCCAAATCATAGATTTTCGAGATACTCCTACCAACATCGGACAATTAATTACTTCAAAATCTCTTAAATGATTCAAAAGGACATAGTTTTGGTCAGCCGTTTTTGCAAAGCCGAATCCCAAATCTATGATAATGTCTTTTACTCCCAACTGTCTTAATGTTGCAACTTTAGTTTGTAAATCATCCAGTACATCTACTACCAAGTTGTCGTAATGAGTCATTTGTTGCATCGTTTCTGGAGTACCACGGCTGTGCATAAGTACATAAGGTACATTTAGTTTTGTCACAGTATCGAACATGGAATCATCTAAAATTCCTCCCGAAACATCATTAATCATTACCGCACCCGCAGCGATACAATCTGTGGCTACTTTTGCTCTAAAAGTATCAATTGAAATTAAAGCTTCTGGAAAACGTTGGATGATGGCTTCAACCACTGGCAGTACTCTTCGTGTTTCTTCATCTTCGCTCACAGGCATTGCTCCTGGGCGTGTGGAGTGTCCACCAATATCTAAAAAAGTTGCCCCAGACGATAGCATTTTTTCTACTTGAACAAGTACTTTAGAAACATCATCATAGCGACTTCGGTCAAAAAAAGAGTCAGGTGTAATATTCAAAATACCCATTATTTTTGGGTTTGATAAGTCTATAAGTTTTCCTTTACAGTTGATAATCATAAAATCTGAATATAATGTTATTATAAAACAAAGCTATAAAGTTAAACTTAATTAGCTGTTAATCGTTCAATTTATATTAGACTAAGTACTTAAAGAATTATCAACAAAACTAAAAAGATTATCTTGTACAGTCTATGGTTTTTAGATATATTAGCACTCGCCTTTGATAGCGAATGCTCTAAACGCATCTATTTACTTATCAAACAAGGTGGCAATTATGTATGTATTTTATTAAATATCTAAATAATGAATTAGGAAGAGTTCTGAGCTTTATCGGCATAATTGTCGCTATTATCACATATCCTTACTTAAAAAAGAAAAATAAATCCAATTTATTTTTATCTCTCTTTTTCCTAATCTCAGGAGTGTATGCTTTGCTACATTTCAATGTATTTCGTCGTGGCGACAAGTATATCGTTGCTGCTCTTTTTGGATTTGTCGCTCCATTAGTTTATTTGGTTCGTCCTCTTTCTTATTGGTATGTAAGGTCGATGCTCAGTAAAAAAGTCACCTTTTCCAAATCGGATTTTTTACTTTTATTGCCCTGTATTTTATACTTCATAGACGTAATTCCTTATTTGATTACTCCCTTTAGTTATAAAGTTTCGTTGGCAGAGTTAATCATTCAAGACTTCAATAATATCTTTGTTCATCCTATTACTTATTACTCAAAACCTGAATTTCATTTTATTTTCAGACCAATTTTCGGAACAGTACTTTCATTGCTTGAAATGCAAATGCTTTACAAGTACTTTCAGGCAAATCCTTTGGATAAAGTTAAATTCAGAGCTACTTACAATTGGCTATGGATATTTTCATCTTTGAGCTTTACCTTGACTTTAGTTTTGTCATTCATTTCTATCATTCTTAAAATCAATACGCCAAATTTTCCTTATGGAAGTAGTTATTTGATATTTCCGCTGAATTTGGCTAATTTTTTATATTTCTGCTTATTGATTGCAGCCTTCTTATTTCCTAAGATTTTATACGGAATTGAGTTTGAAGAAGAAATCGTAAAAGAAGAAGTATCAGTTGAATCGGTAGAAGAAGCGGTTGTGAACGAGAAAGAAGAAAATAATAAATCTGTCTTTAAACTTGAAGAAGCCAGATTGATGGAAATTAAAAAACTTATTAGCACATATTTTGAAGAGCAAAAACCTTATCTTGATGATTCCTTTACTTTAAATAAATTGTCAGAAGCTTTAAACATACCCATTCATCATCTTAGTTATTTTTTTAATTCTTGTTTAGAAAAAAAATTTTCCGACTATAAAAATGAATGGAGAATCAATTATGCAATACAATTACTGAAAGATGGAATCTTAAAGAAATACACTATTGAACAGCTTTATCAGGAAGCAGGTTTTTCTACCAAAAGTAACTTTTATCGAGTATTCCGCAACCACACAGGAATGACTCCCATCGAATTTATTGAAGACCTCGCCAAGTCCAATAACAAATAATACTCCCAACGTTGAAAATTTTGTTTCAATGCACGCCCTCCAAAAAATTGATAAAAGCATGAAAAAATATTAAAAATCAGTAATATATGTAATGTTTTTAGTTCTTTTTTCTAAAATACTACTAATATTAGGGGTTTTTTTAGAAATTTGCAGAATCTATTTGCCAAATTTGTACCATCAAAATATTATCCTTTGTTAATTCGTACATCAGTCTGAAATAGCCATATAGTTTATATTCTTCAATGCTCACTAACATACCACTCTTTAAGCTTTTGATACAGTTTAAAATTATTGAATAGTACAGTTACTGAAAACTTAACCATCTTTAGTAGGGGGTGACAAAGTTTTGTTTAATTGTTTTATTCTTGGAAAGCATTTTTTTGAATAGATTCCTTTAACGTCATTACCTACAATCCGCCTAAAAAAAGACAGCCTCGATGAAAATTGAGGCTGTCGCTATTTTGGAGTAAATCGAATCTTAATAAGACTTAGCAAAAATTACTCGCTTACTTGATGGCTGACCTGTAAGAATACATTTTCCTTCTTCTTCCACGGCATCCAAAGGAATACAGCGAATGGTAGCTTTGGTTAGTTCTTTTATTTTCTCTTCTGTTTCCGAAGTACCATCCCAGTGTGCTGCGATGAAGCCCGGTGTTTCTTCCAAGATTTTTGTGAACTCTTCCCAAGTATCAACTTTATAAGTATTTTCTGTTCTGAAATTGAAAGCTCTTTGATAAATATTTACTTGGATGTCGTCGAGCAAAGTACTAATTGTATCAACGATGCCTTCAATAGGATACGTTTTTTTCTCCTTTGTATCTCTTCTGGCTACTTCTACTGTTCCATTGCCTAAATCTCTTGCTCCGATGGCTAAACGAACAGGAACACCTTTCAATTCATACTCTGCAAATTTAAAACCAGGCGACTGTTTATCTGAGTTGTCAAATTTCACAGAAATACCTCTTTTCTTTAATTCTTTAACGATTGGCAGAATGGTATTTGAAATGAGTTCCAATTGTTCTTGTCCTTTGAAAATAGGCACAATTACTACTTGAATAGGAGCTAATTTCGGAGGAAGAATCAAACCTTCGTCATCAGAATGGGCCATGATTAATGCACCCATCAAACGAGTAGAAACGCCCCATGAAGTTCCCCAAACAAAATCTTGTTTGTTTTCTTTGGTCATGAATTTTACATCAAATGCTTTTGCAAAATTTTGACCCAAAAAGTGTGAAGTACCAGCTTGTAAAGCTTTACCGTCTTGCATCATGGCTTCGATACAATAAGTATCTTCTGCACCAGCAAAACGCTCGTTAGCAGTTTTCTTTCCACGGATTACGGGTACAGCCATAAACTCTTCTGCGAAGGTGGCGTAAACGTGCAACATTTGTTCTGTTTCAGCGATGGCTTCTTCACGAGTAGCATGAGCTGTGTGTCCTTCTTGCCAAAGAAATTCAGCGGTACGTAAAAACAAACGAGTACGCATTTCCCAACGCACTACGTTTGCCCATTGATTGATGAGTAAAGGTAAGTCACGATAAGACTGAATCCAGTTTTTATAAGTACTCCAGATAATAGCTTCACTCGTCGGGCGAACGATTAATTCTTCTTCTAATTTAGCTTCAGGGTCAACCATTAATTTGCCCGGTTTTTCTGGATTATTTTTGAGGCGATAGTGCGTAACAACGGCACATTCTTTAGCAAATCCTTCGGCGTTTTTCTCTTCAGCTTCAAATAAACTTTTTGGAACGAATAAAGGGAAATAAGCATTGGTATGCCCTGTTTCTTTAAACATATCGTCTAAAGCACGTTGCATTTTTTCCCAGATTGAATAGCCATAAGGTTTAATAACCATGCAACCACGCACGGCAGAGTTTTCGGCTAAATCAGCCCTTTTCACGAGTTCGTTGTACCACTCAGAATAATTTTCGCTACGTTTTGGTAGGCTTTTGCTCATTAGTATATTGGGTAATTGAAAATTGAAAACTTTAAGTGATTATTTGTATTGGAAGATAGGGGGAAGTTCCTAAAAGATTGTCTTCATAAAAACGGCAAGTTTATAGGTTTACAATCTCATTATCAATTCCTTAAATTGAAACTTTCCAAGAAATAATTTTGTTAATGATGAATATAACTTCTTGCAAAGATAAGTTTTTGTTGTAAGTTTGACACAAAATTAAGTTCATTGTTTCTGGTTTTTAGTTTCTGGGTCGTTTTTTTATACTTAAACCAAAAACATCTACCTAAAACATTCACAAGAATCTTAAATGACAAAGCCATGAACATTCTAAAATCCATCAAACTCCTTTCAGCCTTTGCGTTGATGAGTACCGTTTGGGGATGTAGCTCCTCAAAACAAGTAGCCAATTCGTCCTCTGCTGGTGTTTATGATGACCTCTACGCCTCAGCAAGCCAAACTCGCCCAGCGAATTTAGTCACTCGTGAAAGCTTGTATGCTGCTGAAAATGAGGAGGAATATGCTCGTAATCCGGAATATAGAACCAATAATAATACTAATCAGGGAACAGATGAATATTATTCAAAAAATTGGTTGAACTCTCGGACTTACTACCAAAATCAATCGAATTCAAATTATTACAATAATAATAGTTCGTATTATAACAATAACTACGGACTTTATAACTGGTACAATAACCCAAGTATTTCATTTGGCTTAGGTTATGGCTATTGGAGTCCTTATGGTTATAACTCACTCGCAACTCCTTATTGGAACGACCCATGGGGTTGGGGTTCAAGTCGTTGGGCTTATGGTTCAAGCTTTGGTTTAGGCTGGAGTTCATTTGGTTGGAATTCTTTTGGGTATAGTCCTTGGGGATATAATGCCTATGCTTATAATCCTTATTACTATGACCCTTGGGTGTATAATTACAATTCTTATTACGGTAGAGGCAATACTTATATTTACAATAACTATGGCTCGATAGTAACAGGTGCAAACAGTAATTATTCAAACAATGGAGGTTATTCAGCACCAGTAAAACGTACTCGTGAGCCTTACTCGCAATCGGCTTATAACGGAAGCTTCGATAATAGAAATAGTTATAACAACGGACAAAGAGGAGCAAGAAGCAGTTCTGATTATTACTCAAACGGAAATTCAAGCTCGAACAATACTTATTATTCTCGTCCACAAAGAGCGAGTGGTTATAGTAATAACAACTCTTCGTCGTCTTATAACTCAACGACAAATACCAACAGAAGCAATAACAGTTCTTGGAACTGGTCGAATAATAATTCTTCTTCAAACAGTAGCAACCGTACCAGTACTTCATCATGGGGAGGTTCTTCGGGTGGTTCAAGTAGTGGCAGCGGCGGAGGCGGCGGAAGCAGTTCTGGTGGCTCACGTGGTCCACGTTAAGACTTAAAATATTTTTATTATTTATTTAGATAAGCCTCACAGAGATACCTTTGTGGGGCTTATTAACGTTTTCTTGAAAAGATTGCAATCGTGATATGAGGGAATAAGAAAACATAGCTGTCATAAGGTTGTAGTTTGAAACAGCTATTAAATTTGTGTTTCTCCTGATTGCAATAACATTCTTAATTTTATTAGATATGAAAATCTCCCTTCGTCTAATTGCCACATTTTCTGTATTAAGCTTATTTTCTGCCAAAGCTCAGGACAATAATTTTGATGCTTTAGCAAAACTTTTTGGACAAACTGCACCGTCTGGTTCGGCTCGTTTTCAAGCACTCGGAGGAAACCACGCAGCTTTAGGAGCAGATATTAGCTCGGCGGCAGGTAATCCAGCAGGACTTGGTTTTTATACTCGTTCAGAATTTAATTTTACGCCATCGTTTCAAAACACCAGTAATTCTTCATCGTACTTAGGAACAAACATGAACTCTAATGTCGGCAACTTTAATATTGCCAATATTGGTGTCGTTTTCGGTGGAACACAACCACAGTACAAAGAAGAATGGCGTGGTTCGTGGTCTATCAATTACTCACGCCAAAATTCATATTATAATAATATTCAATTTGGTGGACGAAATAATGTAAGTTCAATTGCAGACGCTTTTGCAGAACAAGTAAACCGTGAAGTTGGTGATTACAATCTCGGACAAAATGATTTTGCTAATGCCGCAAGCCAAGCTCCTAATTTTGACTTGACTCGTCACTTGTATTACTGGTCATTCTTAGTTACGCCAGTAGTGGACTCTCAAAACAATCTTTCTTTTCTTGCCACAGAGGGTTCTTTAGTTTCTGACCAAAAATATACTTTTGAATCTACTGGGCGTTCGAGCCAATGGTCAATTGCTTGGGGCGGTACACCCAACGAAAAAACATTTATTGGTTTCTCGCTTGGGATTCCAAGTTTCAGATACGAGACTCGCTCGCAGTACAGTGAAAAATACATCAACAATACCGCTTTTAATGGACTTACACAGTCTAAATTCTATACAACCAGTGGTAGTGGTATCAACCTGACTTTCGGAGCTATTATCAAGCCAAATGATATGATTCGTTTTGGTGCGTCGATTTCTACGCCAACTTGGTATGATATTGACGAAACCATCAGCTCGAATCTTCAAGCCAATGTAAATACTGATAACATCGGTAAAGCCAATGCAGGTATTGTGTTGCCCAATGCTACTGATGCTGGAACGGTTAATATTATTAATCGTATGAAAAATGCAGGCTACGGAATTGTAGAGAGAAATGGCGAAAGGTTTTTATCAGGCGTTCCTTTGTTGAATAGCAATGCTTTTAGTGATAATTATCAATTAAGAACTCCTTTCAAGGCAAATATTGGTATGGCGGTTTTCTTTGCCAAAAAAGGATTCCTTTCGGCAGATGTTGAATACTTGGCTTATACAGGTATGAAACTAAGTACTACCGCAAACGACCAGTATTTAGCTGCTGATTTAGATTATTATACTGGGCGAGTAAGACAAACCCTCAAAAATGTTTTCAATATTAAAGTAGGAGGGGAGTACAGAATTAATGCGATAAGTTTAAGAGCAGGAGTAAATTATCAACCAGACCCTTATTCGTTTAATTTTGACCAAGGTTCATCTACCATTAATCGTTCAACGCTTGCGTACTCATCGGGTGTCGGTTTCAGAACGAATGATTTTTATATTGATGTAACGGGGCTTTATGCTACAACTTCACAAGCTTATAGTCCTTATGTTTTAAATAATAGAGAGCTTTATCCTTCTGCTAAAATTGATAATAGCTACGTGAAAGGAGTAGTTAGCTTTGGGATTTTCTTCTAAAGCTACAATTTGCCTATAAACAAAAAAGAAGCTGAACTCTAAGAGCCAGCTTCTTTTTTGTTTTATTACTGAACGAAAATTATTTCGACAAAGCAGCTTTAAGATTTTCATCTAATGCAGCTAAGAACTCTTCAGTATATAAATAGTGTTCGCCATGATTTACTTTGTTTCCGTAAATACAAACAGCTAAATCTTTAGTCATTTTACCAGACTCAACCGTTTCAATACAAACTTTTTCTAAAGTTTGGCAGAAATTGATTAACTCTTGGTTGTCGTCTAATTTACCACGGAATTCTAAACCACGAGTCCAAGCGAAAATAGAAGCGATTGGGTTAGTCGAAGTTGGTCTTCCTTTTTGGTGTTCACGGTAGTGACGAGTAACCGTTCCGTGTGCAGCTTCAGCTTCCATTGTTTTTCCGTCTGGAGTAACCAATACAGAAGTCATCAAACCTAAAGAACCGAAACCTTGAGCAACAGTATCAGACTGAACGTCGCCATCGTAGTTTTTACAAGCCCAAACGAAATTACCATTCCATTTCAAAGCAGAAGCCACCATGTCATCAATCAAACGGTGTTCGTAAACAATACCTGCTTCTACGAATTTCGCTTTGTAATCTGCTTGATAGATTTCTTCAAAAATATCTTTGAAACGACCATCGTATTTTTTCAAGATGGTGTTTTTAGTTGATAAATATAAAGGCCATCCTTTGCTTAGAGCCATGTTGAAACATGAGTGAGCAAATCCACGGATAGACTCGTCAGTGTTGTACATTGTTAAAGCAACACCGTCGCTTTTGAAATTGAATACTTCAAAAGTTTGAGCTTCTGAACCATCTTCTGGCGTAAAAGTAACTGTTAATTTACCTTTTCCTTTTGTAACGAAGTCAGTAGCACGGTATTGGTCACCAAATGCGTGACGACCAATCATGATTGGTGCAGTCCAGTTTGGTACTAATCTTGGAACGTTAGAACAAACGATTGGTTCACGGAAAACAGTACCATCCAAGATGTTACGGATTGTTCCGTTTGGCGATTTCCACATTTGTTTCAAGCCGAACTCCTCAACACGTTGTTCGTCTGGCGTGATTGTAGCACATTTGATACCAACGCCGTATTGTTTGATAGCATTTGCAGCATCAATTGTTACTTGGTCGTTAGTTTCGTCACGGTATTCCATTCCTAAATCGTAGTATTTAATATCTACATCTAAGTAAGGAGTAATCAATTTATCCTTGATGAATTTCCAGATAATTCGAGTCATTTCGTCGCCATCTAATTCAACGACAGGGTTCGCAACTTTAATTTTTTCCATTGTGAAATATGCTAATTGGGAATTTTGAATTTTAATTGATTGAATTAATTCAAATTTCTTTTATTAAAGAATGATTTTGGGGCAAAGGTAATCAATGAATTAATACGGAATGTGTTTTGTTTATCTAAATTCTATTTAGATTGGTCGAGCATTGAAAAAAACATAAATTTTAGGTCTTTAATTGTGAATTTTTAAAAATATGCTTTTGTGGATTAAAACAACTTTTAGCCTAAAAATTAGCAAATCATTGAAAGAAATCACTTTAGAAATCGCATTTTATCAAAATACTCCTAAATCCTTTGAAAATAATAAGAATTAATCTACTTACTTTGTATTTTGTTTCAAGATGAAATTGACTAATTCTTCTATTTCATCGTTAGCTTTTAGGTAAAAATTCAAAAATGATTTTAATCAATTTTTTTTGTGGAAATCAAAAAGATAAGTCCTGAAGATACTTGGTCAATCCGACACAGCGTAATGTGGCCCGACAAACCCATTGCTTATGTGCAATTGGAAGAAGATAATAATGGTTTACATTTTGGAGTTTTCGAAAATGACGAATTACTTTCAATCGTTTCTTTATTTATAGAAAATGAAAATGCACAATTCAGAAAATTTGCGACTCAATTAATTCACCAAGGCAAAGGACATGGTTCGGCTTTACTTAATTTTCTGATTCAAGAATGTGAAAAAAAACAGATTAAAAATCTTTGGTGCAATGCCAGAACAAGTGCTTATCCTTTTTATCAAAAATTTGGCTTTGAAATCGTCTCGGATACTTGGATAAAAGACGGTGTCGAGTTTGTGAAAATGAGCAAAACCATCACAAAGTGATTGGATACAACTGAGTTTAATATTTTAAAAAATGACTGATTATATATTAAGAATTGATTGTCCTGACGAAAAAGGACTTGTCCATAAAATTACTGGAGTACTTTTTTTCAACAATCTCAATATTGAACGTACCGACGAATTTGTAGATATAGACAATAATCTATTTTTCATGCGAGTAGCTTTTTCGGGCGACTGCGACCCAGAAAGAATTGAAGATGGTTTAAGAGGCATTCTGCCAAGTACTGCCAACATCGACCTTACGACAAAGCAAGTAAAAGACGTTGTGGTATTGGTAACAAAAGAGCATCATTGTTTGTCTGATTTATTGATTCGTAACGAATTCAAAGATTTGCCTTTCAATATTTTGGCGGTTATCGGTAATCACGAAGTACTGCGTCCACTTACTGAAAAGTTCAATATTCCTTTTCATTATATTCCTGCCGAAGGCATCACTCGTGTAGAGCATGAAAAGAAAATAGAAGAGTTAGTGAAAAGTTATTCGCCTGATTATTTGATATTGGCGAAATTTATGAGAATTCTTACTCCAGAATTTACCGAGAAGTTTAGTAAGAAAGTAGTCAATATTCATCACTCGTTTTTACCAGCTTTTATTGGAGCAAATCCATACAAACAGGCTTATCAGCGAGGCGTGAAAATTATTGGAGCTACGGCACATTTTGTAACGGATGATTTGGACGAAGGTCCAATTATTTTCCAAGATATTACTCGTGTCAATCATACTAAAAATGCTTTAGAAATGGCTCAGGCAGGACGTGACGTAGAGAAAATCGTATTGGCAAAAGCCTTAAAATTAGTCTTTGAAGATAGAGTGTTTATTCATGGAAATAAGACGATTATTTTTGAGTGATGAATTGTGAGTGTTGAATGAGGAGTCCTTTGAATGATGAATTTTGAGTTGCGAATGAGGAGTAATAATATTTTTATGCCTTAATCAATACTTTAAAATTCATTCCTCATTCAGCACTCAAAACTCCATACTCAAAAAACTCCTCACTCGAAACTCTAAATTCCAAACTCAAAATGAAATTATCAATCATCGTTGCCGTTGCGGAAAATGGCGTTATCGGACATAATAATCAGTTGATTTGGCATTTGCCAGAAGATTTAAAAATGTTTAAAAGACTTACTTCGGGGCATCCGATTATTATGGGTCGCAAAACTTTTGAATCTATCGGAAAGCCTTTACCGAACCGTACTTCTATTATCATTACTAAAAATCCTGAGTTTCAAATTGAAGGTTGTATTACGGTTCATTCATTGGAAGAAGCCATCGAAACTGCCAACGAAATAGAAGAAAACGAAGCCTTTATCATTGGCGGAGCAGAAATTTACCGTTTGGCTTTACCTTTTGCCGATACGATTTACTTAACAGAAGTACATCATACTTTTGAAGGTGACACTTTTTTTCCAGCAATTGACAAAGAACTTTGGGAAGAAGTAAATCGAACCGACCACGATATTGACGAAAAGCATTTATACAAATATTCTTTTGTTGAATTGGAGAAATGATTTGAAAATTTGAAGGTGTGCTGATTTGAAAATTATTTTAAATGGTTGTTTCCTTTAATTTAAACTTATGATTCGCAATTCATCATTCACAATTCACAATTAAAATGATACAAATAGCCGACAAAGCCATTGATATTCAAGCTTGCATTGATGCCGCACAGTCTGACCGTGCTGGGGCGGTGGATGTATTTATCGGAACAGTCAGAAATCATAATAAACAAAAAGAAGTAGTGCGACTCATTTTTGAAACCTACGATTCGATGGCAATCAAGAAAATGCAAGAACTTGCCGACCAAGCTTGTGAAAAATGGGAAATTGAAAAAGTAGTGATGGTTCACCGCAAAGGAGTATTAGAAATCGGTGATGTAGCCGTAGTAATTGCCGTTTCTACGCCACATCGTAAAGCATCATTTGAGGCTTGCCAGTGGTTGATTGATACTTTAAAACAAGTAGTCCCTATCTGGAAAAGAGAAGTTTACCAAGATGGCGAAGAATGGTTGGAAGCTCATCCGTAGTTACATAATCATCAAATTGCAGCCACGAATATCCGAATTGTCGAATCTGCCCAATACTCTAAATTGTTGATTTCCTGTGACAAAAGACCCCAAATCTTTCGTTTCGATAAATGAACAGGAATCAACATTGGCTAAGTCAACGACATTGATGCCTCCTCTGTGTTGATTTTCAACATTAAAAGGGTCGTTTACATCACGTAATAAAATCTTCATCGAAACAGGTAAATCAAAAATACCTTCGCCAAAAGAGTAGCCTTGCGAAAGTAATTCCGTCATGCCGTATTCAGAATGAATTTTATCGACAGCAAAAGCTTTCGTTAAAATTTCGTGTACTTCTTCTCGCAATAATTCCTTTCTTCTCCCTTTCATTCCGCCCGTTTCCATCACGATTAAGTTGTTGAAATCTTGTAAAAAAGATAAATCCAAACCTGCTTCGGCAAAATCTAACAAACCAAAAGTAACGCCTATCAAAAGGATTTTCTTATCAGGTTTTTCAGCCGAAATACGTTTCATCGTTGCTCCTAATTCTTGATAATTATTCAAGTAAAAGCCAGAGTCAGGCGATTTACTTTGTTGAATAAAATGCTGAACCATATAAACCAAAGAAGAATTATTGCGTTCAAGATAGGAGGGAAGTAAAGCCAAAATGGTAAAATCCGAAAGCTTTCCATAAAACTTTTCAAAGATTTGTTCCGCAATCTGTAAGTAAAAATCAGGGTCGGCTACTAAATGTCTTGAAGTATTTTGTCCGGTCGTTCCGCTACTTTCAAAGATAACTTTAGGTTCAATATCGCCAGTGATAATACTTTGGGTTTTGAAAAACTCTATTGGTAAAAATGGAATTTCTTTTAAAGTCTTTATTGCTTGTATTTCAACACGAAGATTAGCTAAATAAGCTGCATAAACGGGGTTGTTCTGAGCTTGAAATCTGAAAATATCCATTGCTAAAGCCTCAAAATTTTCTGGACTTAGGTTTAAAACTCTTGCTTTTAATTGTGTGGCTTCTGTCATTGTTTAGGATTTTTTCATCAAAATCATTCATTTTCGTTCTGCAAAATTAATCAAATCATTAAATTAGAGAACAAAGAAACAACAAGGAACAAATAAGAATCGTTATATTCGTAAACTGATTTTTAAACTTTATGAGAAAGATTTTATACGTTTTCGGAATGCTTGGTCTTGTATGTGCTTGTACAGGAGTTCCAGAATTTAGCAATATTCCCCTTATCTCTTATAATAATGTACGTGTTATTACAAAAGAAGAACCTGGATTACTTAATATTACAAAGAAAGATTCAGTGGTGGTTTCTATCAATTTTCAAGATGGAGATGGTGACTTGGGATTTACAGCCGATGAATTAGCAGTATTCAAGAAAATATATGGCGACAGCCTCAAGACATACGTTATTGATGTGTTTGTGAAAAAAAATGGTAAGTTTTTGGAAAGTAAACCTAAAGAAAAATTTGGTGGAGATGTTTTATTTCACTTAAAAGAAGGCTCAAAAAGTGGTCCTATTGAAGGCGTTTTAGATTACTCTGTCAATTTTGAATACGGACTATATCAGGGAATTCCATACATGACGGGCAAAAACGATACGTTGAAGTTTGCTGTAACGATTAAAGACAGAGCTTTGAACGTTAGTAATAAAATTGAAACAAATGAATTTGTAGTGTATAAACAATAAATCTTTTTGTCAAGATTTTAATTTTAGGCATGGCTTTGGTCATGCCTTTTTTTGTTTTTATTTATCTCATGGTAAATCAAGAGCATTTTGTATGCTATTTTTTTTATCTTTGAAATACAATCAATTCTTAATGTATAAAGCCCTTTCTTAACATTTCCATTGTTAAGACGTAGTAAGTTTCAATCAGAAAATCATACATCCGTGAAAAAATTATTTATCGCTGTCATTTTAGTTATTACTTCCACCCAAGCTTCGCTGGCTCAGTTTAAAAAAAGTATAAGTCTTGAAGACATTTGGTCAAAATATACTTTTGCCCAAAAACAAATCCAAAATATAAATTGGATGAAAGATGGTGCATTTTACACAGCTTTAGATGCTGGGAAAATTACCAAATATCGAGTAAGTGATGGCACTGCCGTAGAAGTATTATTCAACGAAATTATCAGTGTAGAAAACCTTGGCAAAAAAATTACTATCGACGATTACGCTTTGTCGGCAGATGAACAAAAAATCTTAATCAGTACCGAAACAGAGCTTATTTATCGTCGTAGTTCAAAAAAAGAGAACTATGTGTATGATTTACGCACTAAAAAGCTCACACAGTTGTCAAATGGTGGCAAGCAAATGTTTGCTACTTTCTCGCCTGATGGTACGAAAGTAGCTTTTGTCCGCCAGAATAATATCTATTTAGTGGATTTACTAACGATGATGGAAAAGAAAGTTACTGTCGATGGTCGTTGGAATCAAATCATCAATGGAGCTTGCGATTGGGTTTATGAAGAGGAATTTTCATTTGCTCAAGCTTTTCAGTGGTCGCCAGATAGCAAAAAAATAGCCTTTTATACTTTCGACGAAACCAAAGTACCAGAGTATAATATGCAAACTTGGGGAAAACTTTACCCGACAGATTACCGCTACAAGTATCCAAAAGCTGGTGAAGCCAATTCAAAAGTATCTATTTCTGTTTACAATTTGTATGACGGACGCATCACTCCGATGCAAATTGGCAATGAAGCCGATATTTACATTCCACGTATTCACTGGACAAAAAATCCATTTCTTCTATCAATCGAAAGATTGAATCGTTTACAAAATCGTTTAGAAATTCTTCATTCTGATATTAATACGGGCGTTTCAAAGGTTGTGTTGGTAGAAGAAAGTAGTACTTATATTGATATTGAAAAATTTGGAGATGATTTGACTTATCTTGAAGATGGTCGTTCGTTTATAATGTCATCAGAAAAAGATGGTTTTAAACATTTGTATCAGTACGATATTAATGGACAGCCTATCAGACAAATCACAAGTGGCAATTGGGAAGTAGATGATTTTTATGGTATTGACGAAAAAAGTGGCATACTTTACTTTACTTCTACCGAAGTTTCGAGTATTGACCGTCAACTTTTTAGTATTACTTTGGACGGTAAGTATAAAAAACTATTGTCCACAGAAAAAGGCGTAAATTCGGCACAGTTCAGTGGCGATTTCAAGTATTACATTCTGAAACATTCTTCAGCGAATAGTCCATTGAAATTTTCTCTGTACAAAGCTCCAACGGGGCAACTTATCAAAATATTAGAAGATAATTTAGCATTAAGACAAACCATAGAAACTTTTGATGTAGCACCAAAAGAATTTATGATTATTAAAACGTCAGAAAATGTTGAATTAAATGCTTGGATGATAAAGCCTACTAATTTCAATCCACAAAAGAAATATCCAGTATTGATGTTCCTTTATGGTGGTCCGGGAAGCCAGCAAGTAATGAATCAGTTTGATAGCTATAATTTCTTTTGGTATCAGCATTTGGCTCAAAAAGGCTATATCGTTACTTGTGTAGATAACCGAGGTACAGGAGGAAGAGGAGCAGCATTTAAAAAAATCACTTATTTGAATTTGGGAAAATTTGAAGTAAAAGACCAAATTGAAGCTGCAAAGTTCTGGGGAAATTTGCCTTATGTAGATAAAACAAGAATAGGTATTCAAGGGTGGAGTTTTGGAGGCTATATGTCTTCAAACTGTTTGTTGCAAGGAGCAGATTATTTCAAGGCTGCCATTGCGGTAGCACCAGTAACCAATTGGCGTTTTTATGACACCATTTATACTGAAAGATTCTTGAGAACTCCACAAGAAAATCCTAAAGGATATGACGAAAATTCGCCAGTTACTTATGCTAAAAATTTAAGAGGAAATTTTTTGTTAATTCATGGAACGGGCGATGATAACGTTCACTTCCAAAATTCTGTTGCTTTAGAAGATGCCTTGATTCGGAATAATAAACAGTTTCAAAGTTTTTATTATCCGAATAAAAACCATGGAATTTATGGAGGTAATACGAGGTTACATCTTTATACTTTAATGACGAACTTCTTAGAAAAAAATCTGTAAATTGTAAATACAAAAACGGCTATTGTGATGAAACAATAGCCGTTTTTGTATAAAAATTTATGAGAATGAAAACACTTTAAGCCGTTACCGAAATCACTTCTTCTAAAGCTTGTAAGAAAGTATCACATTCTTTTTGTGTAATGGCAAGACTTGGTAACAAACGTAAAGTATGTTTGCCAGCATAGCCACAGAAAATATGATGTTCAAAAAGTAAAGTATCTCTGATTTTATCTACTGGTTGTTCAAACTCGATACCAATCATCAAGCCACGTCCACGTAATTCTTTGATACCTTCTAATTTGCTTAGTTTTTCAAATAAATACTCGCCCATTTTAGCGGCATTTTCTATCAAAGCTTCTTCTTTAATTACATCCAAAACTGCCACAGCCGCTGCACATGCCAAGTGATTACCACCGAAAGTTGTGCCTAACATACCATGTTTTGCTTTGAATTTTGGAGCAATAAATACGCCACCAATCGGGAAGCCATTGCCCATTCCTTTGGCAGTGGTAATCAAATCGGGTTTGATGCCTGAGAATTGGTGAGAGAAGAATTTTCCCGAACGACCATACCCGCACTGTACAGAATCCAAAATCAAGATTGCACCCGTTTTGTCACAAGCTTCACGAGCGGCTTTCAAGAATTCATCCGAAGCCACATTGATTCCACCTACCCCTTGAATGCCTTCGATAATTACGGCACAGGTTTCTTCGGTTACATTAGCTGTAAGTGTTTCAGCATCGTTGAATGGGAGGAAAGTAACGTGTTCATCGTAATTTACGGGGGCAACAATCGCTTTATTGTCTGTAACTGCCACTGCACCAGCTGTTCTTCCGTGGAATGCTTTAGAGAAAGCAATTACTTTTTTACGACCATTGAAAAAAGAAGCTACTTTCAACGCATTTTCGTTGGCTTCTGCTCCAGAATTACAAAGGAATAAATCGTACTCTTCGCAACCTGAAAGTTTTCCTAGTTTCTCTGCTAATTCGCTTTGAATCGGAATGTTCACAGAGTTTGAATAAAAGCCAATGTTTTGTAATTGTTCAGTTAATTTCTGAACATAATACGGATGCGAATGTCCGATAGAAATTACTGCATGACCACCGTAAAGGTCGAGATACTCAACACCATTTTTATCCCATAAATAGCTGCCTTTTGCTTTTACAGGCGTGATGTCGTAAAGAGGATATACATTAAAAAGATTCATTTCTTGTGTTATTAAGTCAATAGCTGTTAGTCATAAATTTCTTTTCTATGACCAATATCTAAGACAACTATTGTGATTATTTCATCATTAATTGAATAAATAGCTCTGTAATTACCGATTCTTAAACGGTATAAATCTTTAAAGCCAACCAATTTTTTAGATTGAGGTGGACGAGGATTTTCTTCCAAAGTTAGAAGGGCATTTTCAATCTTTTCTGCGATTGAATTAGGTAGTTTACTAAGAGCTTTGAAAGCAGATTTGGAAATTTCTACATGATACATAACTACTTCCTTCGCCTTTGTTGAATAGCTTCTCTTAAAGAAATGGTAGGTTCGTTGCGATTAGCTTCAGCAGAAAGTCCATCAAGTAAGTCTTCGATACGCTCACGATGGATTTTCATGTCGATAACGACGGCAGTTTTTACGCCTTTGTCATTCGTAATATAGTTTACACCTTTCATTTGTTTTAAATTTATCTGTATAAAAATACTAAGAACTCATGAATTATAGCTTATTTATTGATTCTATTCTTTCCAAACTTATAGCCCAAAACACCATAAAATTCTCCAAACCAAATACTTTGTTGAGCATAGTCACTGTCTCTGCCAGTGGTATGAACGTGATTTAATCTGGTGAAACCACCTTTTACATCCGTTTGTAAAAAGAACCTTCGTGAAAGGTCGAATCGTAAACCTGTTTTCAATGAAACGCCATAGCCTGCAAAATTGAAGTGGTTGTTTCGTCCAATGGTAAACAAATGTGAATCTGTTCTCGGAATAATTGTTCCTGCACCTACACCCACTAACCAATCAATGCCTTGAATATTATTTTTTGCTTTCCACAAACGGTCGTAACGGTCAAGTTCTAAATGCAAGTAATTGAAGCCGTCAGTATGTTCATAATGCAAAAAATCTTCTGGACGAATCAATTTTGGCGTATGATTGAAATCTCCAACATATTCAGGGTTCACGGTAATGGCTGGGTCTGAAACCTGAGCTGAAATATGTCCAGAAACTTCAAGTACTTGGTTATCATCCATCACATATTTCATGTGGTCAGAACCAATAGAAATACTCCAATGGTCACTAAAAAAGTAACCATAGCGGATATTATATTGTGGAACAGATAAACGTGTAATATCGAAATAAACGTCTGCACTAAAAGGAATCGGTAAATCTTTAGCCGTAGCATTATGGAGCGTGAAATCGTAACCTTTACCTCTAAAAGTAATGTCTGATTTCGCATACTCCGACCGATTATATCCCCAAAAAAAGAACTTTTCACCTTTTCGGCTATATGGTTTTTTACTTAATGGTTTTATCTCTTGTGCAGCACTTGAAAAAATAAATGAAATACTAATTAAAGTAAAGGTTAGGATTTTATACATTGATTGATGAAGGATTATAAAAAATGATGATAAAAAATCGGTGGTTTAGAAACCTACCGATTTTAAACCTAAACCAGTTTTTTCATCAAGACCAAACATTAAATTCATGTTCTGAACAGCCTGTCCTGACGCACCTTTTGTAAGGTTATCAATAATACTTGAAATCAATAAATTGCCATTGTGTACTTCTAATGAAATAAGGCATTTATTCGTATTTACCACTTGTTTTACGTCCACAGGTTTATCGCTAATGTGCGTAAACGGATGTGTTTCGTAGTATTTTTTGTACAATTTTTTAGCGTCTTCCAAAGTACCATCAAAGCTTGTATAAACATTCGCCATGATACCACGAGTGAAATTTCCACGGTAAGGAATAAAATTAAAACTTTGGTCGAAATCGCTCTGTAAAGTATTTACCACCATACCAATTTCTTGTAAATGCTGATGAGTAAAGGCTTTATAAATGGAAATGTTATTGTTTCTCCAAGAAAAATGACTGGTAGCCGATAAACTTTGCCCCGCACCAGTTGAACCCGTTACTGCCGAAATATGAATATCATCAGTTAAAATTCCAGCCTCTGCCAAAGGCAATAATGCTAATTCAATAGAAGTAGCAAAACAACCCGGATTGGCAATGTATTGAGCCGTTTTGATTTTCTCTCTTTGTAATTCTGCCAAACCATACACAAAACCTTCAGATTGGTCACGATAATCAGTACTTAAATCAACGATTTTAATACTTTTAAAAGAAGGATTTGCTTCCAAGAATTTCTTCGATTCGCCATGTCCCGAACAAAGGAAAGCAACATCAATATCTGTATGAAGGTCGTCTGAAAAGAGTAAATCTGTATCACCTAATAAATCAGTATGAGTACTATAAACAGGTTTTCCTGCCTGAGATTTTGAATTAACAAAAACAATTTCTACTGCTGGGTGATGAATCAGGATTCTCAATAATTCTCCTCCTGTATATCCTGCACCACCAATTATGCCTACTTTCATTAAATTTATGAGTCTATGCTTCAATAAGGTTAATTATTGTAGCGTAATTTTTAAATTTTTCATCTGCTGAGATGATAGTTAAATCTTCATGAACCGCAACAGCGATTAGCATTCTATCAAATGGGTCTCTATGTTCTGGAAGCAGAGGAATGGTCTGATATTGAATGGAGTGATGTCGGTTCAAGTCAATTATTTGAATATCTTTTTCAATTGTTTTCTCAATTGTAAATTCTAAGGAATCGGGAAGTATAAGTTTTCCAATTGAAATTTTTATACTCATTTCATAAAAACTAATGGCACTAACAAAGATGTCATTTGTTTCGTCTTCAATTAGTTGTTTAGATTTGGTTTTTAGAAGTGGGTTGTCTTCCAAAAACCAAATCAATGTATGGGTGTCTAACAAGAGCTGCATTACATATAATCCTTTAAGTCGTCGAGTGGTTCATTGAAATCTTCTGACATCCATACTTTACCACTAAGTCCTCCAGCTTTTCTACTTTTATTAGGATTTTTTTTGCCAGTATCTTCTTCCAAAAATGTAACGATAACATTCATTTTCTGGTTAGAAATGGGCTTTTCAGCTAAAGTGATTTGCCCATTTTCATACGTTCCTTTGATGGCTGTGAGCATATTGTTTCTTGATTTAGGTTTGAAAAACGTTATTAGTTAATTGTATATCTGTTAACCGTATTTCTTTAAAACACTATTTAGTAATGTTAAGCTACAAAATATTGTCATTTAACAATTCTGATTACATAGTATTAATAAGTTTTATATCCAAATACTAAAGAATTAAAGTCTTGTATATCAATATTTTAATCCAAATCGACAAACAACTCAAAACTCCTCACTCACAATTCACAACTCTTACGCTCCTGCCTCAGTAACTTTTCTATGAATCATTGTTTGATTAGAAACAATTTTAGAGAAACCTCTTACATCATCGCCCGTCCAAGTATTATTCATTTCGCCATAAGAACCAAAAATAGACGACATTAAATCAAATTTAGATTCAATACCCAGCAATTGATAACGATATGGAGCTAAATGAATTTGTACTGTTCCAGAAACATTTGCCTGAGTATCAGCTAAGAAAGTCTCGAAATTACGCATTACTGGCTCTAAGAATTGCCCTTCGTGAAGCATCGTTCCGTAAGTTTCTCCTAAAGTTTGTTTCCAGTATAACTGTTGTTTTGTAAGCGTATGTTTTTCTAAAAGGTGGTGTGCTTTGATGATTAATAAAGGAGCTGCTGCCTCAAAACCAACTCTTCCTTTAATACCAATAATGGTATCGCCCACATGAATATCACGACCAACGCCATAAGGAGCAGCGATTTCAGTCAGCTTACGGATAGCTTGAACAGGCGTTAATGTTTCGTCATTTATACCTACTAATTCACCTTTTTCAAAATGTAATTTTACAGTTTCTTCGCCAGTAGCAGTTACTTGTGTTGGCCAAGCAGATTCGGGCAAATAACCATAAGAAGTAAGCGTTTCACGTCCACCGACAGAAGTACCCCACAATCCTTTGTTGATAGAATACGCAGATTTTGTCCAGTCACGAACAACGCCTTTTTCTTTCAAGTATTCAATTTCTGCTTCACGAGATAATTTCATATCACGAATCGGCGTAATTACTTTACACTCAGGTACCATGATTTGGAAAACCACATCAAAACGCACTTGGTCATTTCCAGCACCAGTACTTCCGTGAGCAATCGCTTTTGCACCGATTTTGTTGGCATACTCTGCCACCGCCGTTGCTTGGAAAACTCTTTCAGCCGATACAGAAAGTGGATACGTATTGTTTTTCAATACATTACCATATACCATGTAGCGGATACAATCATTGTAATATTTTTCTACAACATCTAAAGTTACGTGACTTGCCACTCCGAGTCCATAAGCTTTTGTTTCAATGTCTTTTAGCTCTTCAGCACTAAATCCACCTGTATCAACAAGGGCAGAATGTACTTCATAACCACAATCGTCTGCTAAATATTTTACACAAAAAGAGGTATCAAGCCCTCCACTAAATGCTAAGATTACTTTTGGTTTACTCATTTTTTGCTCTAAGCAATACGCTTTTGGCGATATGCTAATCGTTTAATTTATAATTGAAAAGGATTGATAAGTTTCAAACCTTTGATATTTCTAAAATCTTTTTCGTTATTGGTAATAATAATAAAACCGTTTATCAAGGCGGTAGCTGCAATAATCGCATCAGGAGTCTTAATTTTCTTTTTTCTGCGAATATTTACACATTGATTTAACACTTCCGGTGTAATATCCCAAATCTTACTATCATCAATAAACTCCTTTATACTTGCTTCGGTTACTATATCAGTTTGCCAGCAGAGAAGCTCAATTTGTGTAATAATAGAAATATTAGGAACATCATCAATTACTTTATCCATCCAGTCAAGTCCCGTCTTAGAAAATGATGATGAAAAATATCCAGAAACAATATTTGTATCTATTAAATACCGTTCCATTCTCCACGCATTTTAGAAATATGACTATCTAAATTGTCTCCTTGTTCTTTACTGAGTATGCCTCTGTATTTTTCTGAAAGCTTCGTCTTGGTTGGTAAAGTAGTTTGCTCTTCTACTTCATCAAGAGCATAAATTATAATTTCAATTTTTTTCCCAATGTAATTGTTCGGAATTGTCAAATTATAACTGCTATTCAATGGCACTGCTGAAGTCTTTATCATATTGAGTATAAATTTTATATATCCACTAATAAAGATACAAAAAACTACTTTTAAAGCGGGGAGAATAATGGCTAATCTCTATTCGCAATCAACTTATTAGCTCTTCTTTCAGCCATTTTCAAAAACATTTTTTCTTTAATGCTTTTTAGGCGTTCTAATACTTTTACGTCTTTCAAGAAATTCCATGGCTCGTGTGCGTTTTCTTCTGCCATTACATTCTCTTCAGATGAAGTTTCTTGTTCTTTCAATGCTTTTTTGCGTTCCCATTCTGGGTCGAAAATCATTCCTGTACACAAACAATGTTTACGGTCGGTACGTGTAAGTACATCGTAATTTACGCACGACTGACAGCCTTTCCAGAAAGCATCATTTACTGGTAATTCACTGAAAGTGGTTGGTTCGTATCCCAACTCAGAGTTGATTTTCATTACTGCCAATGAAGTAGTAATACCGATGATTTTTGCATCAGGATAACGAGTTCTCGACAATTCAAAAGCTCTTGCCTTTACAGCTTTGGCAACGCCGTATTTTCTCCATTCTGGCTTTACAATTAAGCCCGAATTGGCTACGAATTTTCCATGTTCCCATGTTTCAACATAGCAAAAACCTATAAAATCGCCTTCCGAATTGGTAGCAATGATGGCTTTGCCTTCGTTGATTTTGTCACGTAGATATTGTGGAGAACGTTTTGCAATACCCGTTCCACGAGCTTTTGCAGACTCTTCCATTTCAAGGCAAATTGCTTCAGCAAGATGCAAATGTTCAGATGTAGCAACCTGAACCGTATAATCGTTGGTTAAAACCTCAGAAGCTGATAATTTTTCCACTTTAAGATTTAGCTTGAAAATTGTTTTTAATTAGAAAAACAAGATGATAATAAACCCTGACTCTAAAATGAGCCTCAGATTATTGAATATAACAAAATGTAAAAGGGGGCGAAATGATTTACCACATGGGCAAATAGAAATATGTCAGGGCATCAGACCCTGCGGAAGAATGAACGCCTAAAAATAGGCATTGGCGAGTATGAATATGATATGAATTTTACTTCGTAAATCATTTTTCCTTGAGAACTTATTCGAGTTTAAAACAGCTGAAAACGAATAATCGTGCAAAGTTTACCAAAACTAAATTTAAGATGCAATATATTTTTTCAATTTTATGAAAACTTAATGAAAAATACTCATTTTTAAGTCTTTTTGAGGCTTTTTTGGCGGTTGATAAATGCCTGATTGAACATACTTTAAGTTTGGGTTTAAGTATTTTTAATGATAGTACTTGCCTGTTTATTTCATTGAATACACTTGTTTTTTTAATAATATTTCACTAAAATTGATTAGTGATGTACTGTAAAAAAGTTTTGTTTTTGAAACTGTAAGATTCTTAAACTTTTGAAAAACAGTGTTTTATCTATAAATAACAAGCGAAGATGTCTATCTCTCCCAAAATCAACACGAATAAACTTACAGCCGACGATTTAATTTATGGCTATATGAACGGAATTTTTCCGATGGCTGATACTGATGGCACTCTTTATTGGTATTCTCCTGACCCACGTGCTATAATTCCAATTGATACTTATAAACCCCCGAAATCATTAAAACCAATTCTTAACAAAAAACTTTTTGAAATTCGTATCAATGCCAATTTTGAGGCTGTGATGCGTAACTGTGCTGCTCCACGAAAAGGCGATGCGGATACTTGGATTTCAGACGAAATCGTGGAAGCTTACTGCGATTTGAATAAAATGGGGCTGGCTCATTCGGTTGAAGCGTATATTGACGATAGTTTGGTGGGGGGCTTGTATGGGGTATGTATTGGGGCTGTTTTTTTTGGTGAGTCGATGTTTTATAAAGTACCAGAAAGCTCGAAAGTGGCTTTTCACTACCTTATGGAAATTCTGAAAATGCAAGGTTTTGAATTGTTGGATACTCAGTTTATCAACGATAATGTTCGCCGATATGGGGCAATCGAAATTCCACGGGCAGACTATGTGAAAGCTCTGAAAAAAGCCTTGGAAAAGCGTTGTGTTTTCACAGAAATCAATCTAAAAGAATTATTGAACGGATAGAAATTTTGGATATTTTCGAGGATATATCATAGCCTCAATTGCGAAAGATTTAGAATATTGTAATTTTGTCGTGTTATTACCTCAATTGATATATTACTTTTTTCGCACAAGCGGTATTCCGTTTACATTTCAAAATGTCCAAACCAATCGTTGTTATCAAATTCGGAACGGCTTCCATTACTCATAAGTCGGGCGAATTAAATGAAGAAATATTACAAGAAATTGCTCGACAAGTTTCGATATTAAGTGCTGATTACCAGATTGTTATGGTTTCTTCGGGAGCTGTAGGAGCGGGCAGAGGCTATATTCAGCATTACAAAGGAACAATTGCTGAAAGAAAAGCGGCGGCTGCCATTGGTAACCCTTTACTTTTGGCAAAATATACTCAGTACTTCGCCAAGTATGGCATTACGGTAGCTCAAAGCCTTTGTGAAAGACATCACTTCGCCAATAGAAATCAATTTCTTCAACTGAAAGAAACCTATCAAGAACTTTGGAATAATGGTATTATTCCGATTGCCAACGAAAACGACGTAGTAAGTAATTTGGAGTTGAAATTCTCGGATAATGACGAATTGGCAACGTTAATCGCTACGGGTTTTGGGGCTGATACTTTATTACTTTGTACTTCTGTAGGTGGACTGTTGGATGCTGATAAAAATATCATTCCCTTTATTCCCAAAGTTGATGCTTCGGTATTGGGTTTGGCTAATGACGATAAATCTTCATTAGGCTTAGGCGGTATGATTTCAAAACTTACTTATACTCGTTTGGCTACACGAATGGGAACAAGAGTAGTGATTTTTGGTATGAAACCTGCCGACGGAATGTTGAAAGCCATCAATAATCAAAATGGAACAAGCTTTGCTGCTCAGAAAGTTGCTTTGAATGCCCGTCAAAAATGGTTGGCTTCTGGAAGTCTAATTGCAGGAAAAGTACAAGTAGATACTGGGGCTGTTTTAGCATTAGAAAATCGAAAAAGCCTTTTGGCTGTTGGTATCAAAAAAGTAATTGGTGTTTTTGAAAAATCAGAAGTTTTTGAAATTTTAGATGAAAAGAAAAACGTCATTGCTATTGCCCGTGCCAGAGAGTCTTCTAAAGTAATTACCGAGAATCTGAAAACACAGAATTTTGAAGTAGCTAATGCCGACGATATTGTAATTCTGTAATGATATACCATAAAAAATGAGAAAGCCACTCCGAAAATCGGGGTGGCTTTACTATGAAACCTCTTTAAACTTCTCAATTAATATTTTTGCATTGCCAAATACCGCAATGACTTGAATTGAATATTTTCAAGATATATCTCTTGTTATTCTTTCTTCAATACTTTCAATCTCTTACGCTTGAAATATTTCCTTTTCACTTCGCTATTTCACTTATTTCTTTCTTGCGTTTTTGTCTGTACAAATCAAAAAATCTTTTTGATTTTCTGAAGCTGATTCAAAATTAAGTTAGTTTAATCTTAAACTTTTGAGAATGAGACGAACAGGTTAAAAAAAAAGACGAAAAACTTAATTGTTATTTTTAAACCTCCTTTTGTCGATTCTTACATTTTTTTGCTGAAAGCCTTAAAATATTAAACCATAGCTATTTAGCTTCAAAAAAAACATTTTTTACCCGAAAAAAATGTTTTTTTTGAAAAACAGCATTTCTGTTATCCTACTTTTTGGATAAGAAATGTTTTTTTTGAGAAAACAACCTTTGTAGAAATCAGTTTTTAAAAATTGTACTTTTTTTATTGATTTTAGAAACAAACCTGTTTTTGAAACAATGCCAATTTTTATTAAAAAGGCACTTTTGGGGTTTTTAATACAAAAAAATCATCATAAAAAAAATAAGTATAATTACTTGCTAATGTTATATTTAATCATAAAATTTAACCATTAATTCAATTGAAAGTCGATTAATAACAGTATAAATACTTATAACGATGATTGTACAAGAGCAAATAACAAAGGTGACAGATAACCTATATATTACAAATAACGAAGTTGAAATCCTTGATTCTTTGGTTGATTCAAAAAATATGTTTTATGATTTTTCTAAGAATAAGGTCGTTTCTTTTATCAGTGAAATGGACTTTAATTTAGTCCTCTACAACGCAAGTAATCGTGATAGTGGCTTCACGATGTATGTAGTGAAAAATTTCTGCGAACACGAAGGCGATTTAGTTCTTCTTAGAAATGTTTTTGACAGCATTTTGAAATCAGGAGTGAATGATTATTTGATGAGAATGGCCAAAAGTAAAGTAGAAGATATTTTTTACATGGCTAATACTTTCAGAGCTTTGTTCAAAAAGCCAAAATCTGATGATGATTACGATGTGATGACACCACAATTACCTTCATCATTATCATACTAATACAAACGACAAGAGCTTGGAAATTTTCCAAGCTCTTGTCGTTTGTATTAGTATGATAATAATCATTTAAAATTATTATAGATTTACAAATACTTTAATAGACTGAAATTAACTATTTTTTATTAATTCAAAATTCATAATTCAACACTCATACTTGTTTACAGTCCATTCATTTCGTCCAGAATCCATAAAAGTTGTTCTACATCAATATTCCCATCTATCTGAATATCCGCTTGCTGATAAAAAGGTAAACGATAAGCACATCTTTCTTGAAGATTTTTCAATAAACTTTCCTCTGTGGTATTTTTATTAATCAGTGGACGGTTGTTAATGTCTGATTTTAAAATTCTTTTTAATAAATCTTCTGGCTGAACGTTCAAAAAGACACTTGTTCCATTTTGCTTGATGTAGTCCATATTATCAAAAAAACAAGGAACTCCGCCACCAGTGGCAATCACTAATGCTTGATTAGCTTCAATACTTTTGAGCGTTTTACTTTCAATAACTCTGAAATAATCTTCTCCTTTATGTTTGAAAATTTCTTGGACAGTCATTAATTCTTGCTTTTCAATCATTTCGTCCATATCAACAAATTTATAATTGATACGTTTTGCAAGATGTTTGCCCAGAGTACTTTTTCCCGAAGAGGGCATTCCAATAAGAAAAATGTTTTTCATGATAAAAATTTCCTTCACAAGAAGGCCTGCACAATATTAATTACTTTAGAGATTCTATTACTTCATTTTTATCTGGCGTACTGTTATGCGACCATTTGCCTTTTACAATTCCATCTTTTAGCAACCAAATACTTGGATTAGCTCGTGCGATAGTTTTCAAAACTTTTGTGTCAGAGCTAAAACTTGGTATTGCCAACTGATGCTCATGTCTGAAATTATTTACATCTTCTTCGCTTGAAGCACTCACCAACCAAACTTTGATGTCTGTTCCGTCCAAACTTTTAGCTAATTCACGGATTTTATCAATATTTGAAGTATTCGCTTTTTTGATAACTGGAATAACAATCATCAATTTTTTACCTACAAAACTTTCTGCTTTATAGTCGGTAGAATCGCCATCTTTCCAAATATTGTAGTCGGTAATTTTCGCTTTTGCTTCATCCTGATTCAGCGTTATCATTTCTTTGAAATGATAAGTAGTATCCGTAGGCATTTGGTCTAATTCCAACGTTTCACCTCCTTTTTCATAAATATATTTGAATTCTAAAGAAGCAGAAGGTTGCATATTTTTAGGAATATCTTGTCCGACTGCATACGGCAAGCCATCGTAAGGAGGCAAGTATCTAACAGCATAAATACCCAAAATCAATGAAAAAACTACCGAAGCCGCTACCAAAACGCCTGTTTTTTTGTCTGCAAAAATATTACGTTGCCATAAAATAATCAGGATAAAAAACATCAAAACCATGTCTTTGATAAACGAAGTCCAGGGTTTCAATTTAATCGTTTCGCCAAAACAGCCGCAATCGGTTACTTTATTGAAGTAAGCAGAATAAAAAGTAAGAAAACCAAAGAAAATAACCGTTGCCAATAAAATCCATGAAGCTGTTTTTAATTTATACTGCACCAACAGACAAACGCCCAGCACTAATTCTAAAGCACAAAGGAAAATTGACACATACAAGGCATAGGGAATCCAAAATTCCCAAAAGCCAGCCATAAACGGAAAATCAGTAGCGAATACATCGAAGTATTCTTCTAATTTAATTTGAGTGCCAACAGGGTCATTAAGCTTGATAAGACCCGAAAAAATAAATATAATGCCGACAAAAAGCCTCGAAAAATGTGCAATTAATTTCATTGATATTTTGTGATTTGTGATTGAGTGAATTAGTGATTGATAACTAAATTACCCCAATGCTGAAAGCTCGTTGCTAAAAGCTGACAGCTCTTTTACGCTCCGTACTTCAAATGAATCATACAAAAAATGGCATAATTCATCATATCTTGATAATTCGCTTCAACACCCTCAGATACCAAAGTAATGCCTTTGTTATCTTCAATTTGTTTTGTTCTAAAGATTTTCATTAAAATCAAATCTGTCATCGAACTTACTCGCATATCACGCCAAGCTTCGCCGTAATCGTGGTTTTTATTTTTTTGTAATGCTAATGTTTTTTCTACTTGTGCATCGTACAAATCGCTGAGTTCTTGTTCTGAAAACTCCATTTTTGTGGAATCATTTAACTCTTTTTGAATCAAGGCAATGATACAATAATTGATGATTCCGATGAATTCCCCTTCGATGCCATCTTCAATTTTTTGTACTCCTTTTTCTTGTATTGAACGAATTCTTTGGGCTTTAATAAAGATTTGGTCGGTTAGGCTTGGTAAACGTAAAATTCGCCATGAAGTACCATAATCTTTATTTTTTTTCTGGAAAAGAGCTTTACAAATGGCAATAATTTCTCTGTATTGAGTTTCAGTTAGATTCATTTTAGGATTTAAATTTTGCTAATCTTACAAAATTATTGCTTTTCGTTGGTAAATGATATTTTATTAAAGACAAATCCCTCAAGGGTTTACTAAAAACCTTGAGGGAAAAAGTTATTGAAGTTTCACTTTAGCCTAATACATAAGTACTTAGGGTTTTATAGACGTCGTTGATATTTTCACCTTTTCTGAATTCTTTTTGGATGGGTTCAGAAGTTCCTTTTATCCAAATCAAAATCTCAGCGTCGAGGTCCAACAAGCTGGCACTGCGTTTAGTGAAATAATTAATTGAATGATAGGGGATGGTCATAAAATCAATTTTAGAGCCAGTAATACCTTGTTTGTCCACCAAAATCAGGCGTTTGTTAGTAAACACAAACATATCACGGATAAGCTTGAATGATTTTACGATTACTTCTCCTTCAATCAAAATTGGTTGAAATTCGTGAGCAATTTTCTCAGAAGATACTTCTGAAGAATTTCCCATTAATGCGTTTAAGATTCCCATGGTTTTAGAGTTTTTATAATATGAACTCAAAGCTAAGGAAAAAACTAAAACTCATGTACTTATCAGATAAAAAGAAAGAAACAAATACCTTTTATTTGAGATGAAGTGTTGATAAAATAAAAAATCCCATTCACCAATACCGGTAAATGGGATTTTTATCAAAAAAGCTTTTTTCTTATTTTGAAGAAAGTACAGCTCCGTAATATTCACGGTTCATGCGTGCGATATTTTCTAAAGAAATACCTTTTGGACATTCAGCTTCGCAAGCACCAGTGTTTGTACAAGCACCGAAACCTTCGATGTCCATCTGAGCAACCATGTTTTCAGCACGAATAGCACGTTCAGCTTGTCCTTGAGGAAGTAGAGACAATTGTGAAATTTTCGCTGAAGTAAACAACATTGCTGAAGCATTTTTACAAGCTGCAACACAAGCACCACAACCGATACAAGCTGCCGCTGCAAAAGCCTCGTCTGCATCTGGTTTTGGAATTGGTAAAGAGTTTGCATCTTGAGCATTACCTGTATTTACAGAGATATAACCACCCGCTGCAATGATACGGTCGAAAGCAGAACGGTTTACGGCTAAATCTTTTACGATTGGGAATGCTTTTGCTCTCCAAGGTTCTACGGTGATAGTATCTCCACTCTTGAAGCTTCTCATGTGAAGCTGACAAGTAGTTACACCTTTGTTAGGGCCATGTGGCTCGCCATTGATGTACATAGAACACATACCACAGATACCTTCACGGCAGTCGTGGTCGAAAGCTACTGGAGTTTCGCCTTCATTGATAAGACGTTCGTTTAACACGTCGAACATCTCTAAGAATGACATATCTTCAGAGATGCCTTTCACATCATATTGCTGAAAATTGCCTTCGCTATTTGCATTTTTCTGACGCCAAACCTTTAGCGTCAAATTCATATTTCCTTCCATTTTGTTTGAGAGATTAGTGATTAGTGATTGGTAATTAGAATTTACAATCTTGATGTTCTAATTATTCAGTATCACTTATCAACTTTTTTTCAATACTAAAAATAAGACTATTTATCATTTTGCCAATCTCATTAATCTGAATTAATAGTTGGTCGTAGTCGGAATCTTTTAAATAATTTTGATTAACAGCAACGATTAATAATGTATCAAGTTCGAAAAGAGAACCTCTTGATATTTTTAAAAACTGGACAAAAGATTTTTTACTTTCTCTTCCCCAACCTTCTGCAATATTAGAGGCAACTGAAACAGATGCACGATTAATTTGTGATGTTAAACCAAATTTCTCGTTCGCAGGAAAATCTTTAGATAAAGTATAAATTTGGTTAATCAATATCATTGATTTTTGCCAAATTTTCAAATCTTTAAAAGAACAAATCTTTTGATTTTCCATTGCTTGGTGGTTTAAGTGATTAGAGACTGGTGAATAGTGATTGGTATTTGTTAATATTAATTACTATTCAGTAAATAAGATATTTATAACTATTTTAAAAATACTAATTACCAATCACTATTCACTAACTACTTGATAAAAAACTAATCACCAATCACTATTTACTAATTACTTATAAGAACGTTGGGCAATCTTAATATTTTCATACACCAATTCTTCTTTGTGTAATTCAAATTTAGAATCGCCTTTGTATTCCCAAGCTGCTACATAAGCATAGTTTTCGTCGTCACGAAGTGCTTCGCCTTCTTCTGTTTGATACTCTTCACGGAAGTGACCACCACATGATTCGTTACGATTCAAGGCATCAATACACATTAATTCACCTAATTCGATAAAGTCAGCTACACGAGTTGCTTTTTCTAATTCAGGGTTGAATTCATCTGCATCGCCCGGAATACGTACATCCGACCAGAACTGTTTTTTAATTTCTTGGATTTCAGCAATAGCTTCTTTCAAACCTTTTTCGTTACGAGCCATACCGCATTTATCCCACATGATTTTTCCTAATTTCTTATGGAAATAATCAACAGATTTTGTGCCTTTGATAGCCATCAATTTATTGATAGTATCTTGTACAGCTTTCTCAGCAGCAACGAATTCTGGAGCGTCTGTTGGAATTGCTTTTGTACGAATATCACCAGACAAGTATGAACCGATAGTGTATGGAATTACAAAGTATCCATCAGCCAAACCTTGCATCAAGGCAGAAGCACCCAAACGGTTTGCACCGTGGTCAGAGAAGTTAGCTTCACCCAAAGCATAAAGGCCTGGAACGGTAGTCATCAAGTTATAGTCAACCCAAAGCCCACCCATTGTATAGTGAACTGCAGGATAAATACGCATTGGCACTTCGTAAGGGTCTTCACCAGTAATTTGTTTGTACATATCAAACAAGTTACCGTATTTCTCTTTCACTACTTCTTTACCCATTACTTGCAATTCCTCAGTGGTTGCATTGTGCATACCTTTCTTAGTAGCTTCAACACGACCATAACGCAAGATAGCCGCAGCATAGTCGAGGTAAACAGCCATTTTAGAAGCACCTACACCATAACCAGCATCGCAACGCTCTTTAGCAGCACGAGAAGCAATGTCACGAGGTACTAAGTTACCAAACGCAGGATAACGACGCTCTAAGTAATAGTCACGTTCGTCTTCTGGAATTTGGTTGGCAGGACGATTATCATTTTGTTTTTTAGGCACCCAAATACGACCATCGTTACGCAATGATTCAGACATCAAAGTCAATTTCGATTGGTGGTCGCCTGATACAGGAATACAAGTTGGGTGAATTTGTGTATAGCAAGGGTTTCCGAAGAAAGCACCTTTTTTATGAGCTTTCCAAGCCGCCGTAACGTTTGAACCCATAGCGTTGGTTGACAAATAGAATACGTTACCGTATCCACCAGTACACAACAACACAGCGTGACCAAAGTGACGTTCTAATTTACCAGAAATCAAATCACGAGCGATGATACCACGGGCTTTGCCTTCTACCATCACAACGTCCATCATTTCGTGGCGAGTAAACATTTCTACGTTACCCAAACCAACTTGGCGTTGTAAAGCAGAATAAGCACCTAATAATAATTGCTGACCAGTTTGTCCTGCTGCATAGAAAGTACGTTGTACTTGAGTACCACCGAAAGAACGGTTAGATAACAAACCACCGTACTCACGAGCGAAAGGTACACCCTGAGCCACACATTGGTCGATGATATTACCAGATACTTCAGCCAAACGGTGAACGTTAGCTTCTCTTGCACGGTAGTCACCACCTTTGATAGTATCATAGAATAAACGGTAAATAGAGTCACCATCATTCTGGTAGTTTTTCGCAGCGTTCACACCACCTTGAGCAGCGATAGAGTGAGCACGGCGAGGAGAATCTTGGAAACAGAAAGCCTTAACTTTATATCCCATTTCTGCCAATGAAGCTGCCGCAGAAGCACCAGCCAAACCAGTACCTACAACAATGATTTCAATATTCCGCTTGTTTGCGGGGTTTACCAAAGGTACAGTAGAACGGAACTTTGTCCATTTCTCTTGTAATGCTCCTGCTGGTATTTTAGCATCTAATTTAGTTGACATAATTTTTTATTAAGAATTATGAATTGTTAATAATTAAGATGGAATGATTCAAAAGAGTTTGATGAGATTATATTGATAGACAATCACATTCAGTTTCTTTCCTTATGCAATCCATCCGAAATGCATTGCAATTGGCATTGCTGCAAAAATAATTGGAACGATAATGGCAAAGCCTGCTCCAAAAGATTTTACAAAAGGTGTGTATTTTGGGTGATTCCATCCCATTGTTTGGAAAGCACTTTGGAAACCATGTAATAAATGGTAAGCCAATGAAATACAACCTACAACATATAATGCTACTGGAATTGGGTTGGCAAAAACCTCTTTCATTTCATTGAAAAGTGTTTGCTGACCACTTGTAATTTCGTCGGTAAAACGGCTTACAACCCAGAAATGACGAAGGTGAACAATCAAGAAAATCAACAACAATGAACCTAAAACGCCCATTGAACGTGAGTACCAAGTAGAGTTTGCTTCGCCTTTTACGATTGCATACTTTACCGGACGTTTCTCAGAATTTGATTTCCAAAGCATTAAGCCATCCACGATGTGAATGATTAAACCTGCCATCAAACCAACTTCAGATAACCTGATTAGCCAGTTATGAGCCATAAATTCCGCTGCTTCATTAAATGTTTCCCCACCATCATTTAAAAAAATACAAGCATTAATTCCGCAGTGTACAACAAGAAAGGCGATCAACGATAATCCCGTGATGGCCATCAGTAGTTTTCTACCCAGTGAACTCGTTAGTGTTTTTGTTACCCAAGACATCTTTTAATTGTTTTAGTTATCAGTAATTACGAAGATTAGTTTTTCTTTAACGTTTATGAAGTTTTATTCAATGCAAGCTCGAAAAAGTTTGAAATTTTTGAATAATCATGAACCTTTCAGATGAAACTAAATATCCTCCCCAAAACTACGACCCAAACATTTGTCTATCAAATTATCTATCACTTTTTAGCAATTATTTATAAAGTTTTTACGTTTTTATACAATAAATCCGTATCTAATGCAGGTTTCTATTCAATACTCAAAAAATCAACGAGCCTTCATTTTACTTCTGTTGGCTTAACCTATTGTTTGTTTTTTTGTTTCGTTAGTAAGCAAAAAAAATATTACATAACTTGTGAGCAAATCATCTGACTTATACATGCAAAATTTTATGAGATTTAAAAAACTATTTCTTTTTGTATTAGGCTTTGTACTTTTTTTATCCACTACGGAGTCTTTTGCAACACACTTGAGAGGCGGTGAAATTTCAGTAAGAAGAATTTCTACTACTTCATTTACGTATGAATTTACACTCACGATTTATTGCGATTTGAATACTGGTTATCGTGCTTGGACCGAACAAAGAGATGCTAATTTCTGTTTCGGAGATAACATTGGTTTTATCAAAGCCCCAAGAATTAATGGAAATGGTGCTGGTGAAGATATTGGCAATAGCATCGGTAAAGGGATTTATAAAGCCATTTACACCTACTCAGCGGCTGCCGATTACAAGGTTACGGTGGCTATTTCAAACCGAAACCAAGATATTCGTAACATTGCTGGGGCTTCTGATTTTGTGCAATTTTACGTAGAAACTATTTTTAAAGTAAACCCCGGTTTAGGTTTAAATTCAACGCCAATTTTATTGAACCCTGCTGTGGATTTAACCGCCGTAGTAGGTCAAAAATTTATTCATAATCCAAATGCCATTGATGTTGATGGTGATAGTTTAGCGTACAGACTTACTTTTTGTAGAAGAGGTGACCAAGATAACTGTGCCGATAGAAAAGGCGATTCAGTACCGGGTTTTCGTCAGCCAAATGAAGTAGCTACTACACCAAGTTCATTTACGATTAATCCTATCACAGGTGATTTGATTTGGGATGTCCCCCAAGAAGTTGGGCTTTACAACTGTGCTTTTTATGTAGAAGAATGGCGAAATGGCGTACTGATTTCTATTACAGAAAGGGATATGCAAATAGAAGTAAAAGATGCCGACAATAAACCGCCCGTCATAAAAGTACCAGATGATATTTGTGTGGAAGCGGGTACGCTGATTACCCAAACCATTACGGCTACCGATACGCCAACCAACTCTGGCAGGGTGGATAATATGACCATTACTTCGTCGGGTGCGGTGTATAGATTGCCAGACGGAACTACTTTTATCGGACCACAATACGCTACTTTTACAGCTACTGCAAATCAACCTTCGCCTGCTTCTGGAAGATTTGTTTGGCAAACTGGTTGTAATCATATCCGAGAAGAGCCTTATGATGTACTCTTTAAAGTACAGGATTTTCCACAGAGGGCAGGTATTCCAAGCTTGGTTGATAGTAAGATTTGGAAAATCAGGATTGTTGCTCCAAGAATAAAAAACATGAAAATTGCCGCTGATGCAGGCAATAAAACCATGACTGTATCATGGGATGCTTATACTTGTCAGAATACGGGAGCTCAGATTGTACTTTACAGAAAAGTAGGTTGTACAGCCTATACGCCTGATAAATGTACTACTGGATTGCCTGCAAGCTTGGGATATGTAGAAATTGCTCGATTACCTATTTCGGCAACAAGTTATGTTGATAAAAATTTGAAACGTAACACTGAGTATAGTTACCGTGCATTAGTGGTATTTACAAATGGTACAAACTCTACTTCAAGTATTGTTTCTGACCAAGTGTGTGAGAAATTACCAAGTCCAATGCCAGTTTTGACCAACGTTACGGTTGATAAAACCAGTACGACAACTGGTGAAATTACCGTTCGCTGGACTCGCCCAATCAATTTGGATAAAACAGCATTCAAAGGCCCATATCAATATCGTTTGTACAGAGCTACTGGTTTGAATGGTACTTCGTTTACACAGGTTTCGCCTAATATTGATACAGATTTGTCTGTCAAAGCAGATACAGTATTTACAGATAAAAACTTGAATACCACCGATAATGCTTATACTTATTTCCTTGCTTTCTACTATACAAGTAGTACAGGATTGACAGTATTAGACAGTACTGATGCTTCGAGTAGTGTTCGTTTATCTGCAAAAGCCGAAACCAAATCGGTGGTACTTTCTTGGCAGGCAAATGTTGCTTGGAAAAATGAAAATCAAGTACACAGAGTTTATCGTGAAACACGCTCAGGCTCAGGAGTATTCAATAGAATTGCTGATGTGCCAGTAACAAGTGCAAGTACTTTTACATTTACGGATACAGGGGCAGATACTTATACCGCAGACGGGACAGCTATCGCAAAAATGTCGCAGGATTCTACTTATTGTTACAAAGTAGAAACCGTAGGAACGTACAATGATGCCAAAATAAAACCTGATTTATTATACAACTTCTCGCAAGTAATATGTGCTACTCCTTTGAGCGACATCGTACCTTGTCCGCCTCAATTAAGTATCGACTTACTCGATTGCGATAAGTACAACAAGGATAATGCTAATTGTAATTTAACTTCTTTTGAAAATAAATTAACATGGACAAATCCTGATAAATCAGCATCTGGTGGCGACTGTACCAAAGACATTGTGAAATACACTGTTTACTATGCTCCGAATAGTGGTGCTACTTTCACTAAAATTGCTGAAATCAATAGTCCAAAACCGCCAGCACAAACTTTTACGCACGTCAAAAATGATTCTTACATTGGTTGTTATTATGTAACGGCAACCGACAAGTATGGAACAGAGAGTGCTCCAAGTAATACGGTTTGTAAAGACAACTGTGTGAGTTTTGAATTGCCAAATATCTTTACGCCAAATGGCGATGGCAAAAACGATGTTTTCCAAGCGATGAAATGTCCAAGATTTGTGCAAAGTATTATCTTCACAGTTTATAATCGTGCAGGACAAAAAATCTACGAATACAGTGGAAATCAACTGTCTTGGAATGGTACAGACTCAAACGGAAAAGAAGTAGCCGTAGGTACTTATTTCTATAATTGCGAAGTGAAATTCTTAACACTCGACCCTAAACCAACTTTAAATCTGAAAGGCTGGATAGAGTTAGTGAGATAAAAATTAACATAAAAAAGGCTTGAGGTTTTAATACTTTAAGCCTTTTTTGTGTTGATAAAGTACTGTCTGCTGGTAGATATGAAAATTGAATATCAGTAGCGAATTGTTGAAGAGATATTGAAAAAATGTAGCGTATAGCCACGAATTTTGTAAATTCGGGAAAGATTTGAATCTATGATTGAAATAAAAGACATTAGAAAGGCATTCGATGGACGAGATATTTTGCTCGGAATTGATGGCGAATTTAAACCCGGCGATACGTCGTTGATTATTGGGGGAAGTGGTACAGGAAAAAGTGTGTTGTTGAAATGTATGATTGGGATTATAAAACCTGAGCATGGACAAATATTATATGATGGTCGAGATTTTCATAATTCGCATGAAGAAGTAAGAAAAACCATTCGTCGAGAAATGGGCGTTTTGTTTCAAGGTGGAGCTTTGTTTGATTCTAAAACAGTATTAGAAAACGTGAAATTTCCTTTGGATATGCTCACGGATATGTCGGAAGAAGAAAAAATAGATAGAGCTCAACTTTGTTTAAAGCGTGTAGAATTAGAAAATGCGGGTTCAAGAATGCCTTCAGAAGTATCTGGAGGAATGAAGAAAAGAGTCGGAATTGCCAGAGCAATTGTGATGAACCCTAAGTACTTGTTTTGCGATGAGCCAAACTCAGGTTTAGACCCGCTCACTTCTGTAAAAATTGATGAACTAATTAAAGAAATCACCGATGAATTTAACATTACTACGATTATCATCACCCACGATATGAACTCTGTAATTGGTATAGGTGAAAAAATTATGTTTTTATACAAAGGAAAAAAACTCTGGGAAGGCGACAGCCAAAACATTAGAACTTCGAGTGTATCTGAATTGAATGAGTTTATTTTTGCTAATAAACTTTTACAAGAGGGAAGAATGAAGTAATTATGAATTATGAATGTTTAGTTTTGAGATTGAAATCTAAACGAACAATATGAAATGAACACAGTTTAAACGATGCTTTGAATTTGTGTGAATTTTGATTTTTAGAAATATAAGTACTAATCGACAATCACTTTTAGTAATCATTAAATAATGAGAAAAGGCAAAATCTTTTTAGGTTTTGCCTTTTCCTTTTAAGGAATATTGCAATTTAATTTTAATTAAGATAAAGTGTAAATACTTGAAAATTAAAATGTTAAAAAATAATTTACAATTCACAACTCAGCATTGATATTTAAGTATTATTTCAAAAATTAAACATTCAAGTGTTTTTCGAGTAAATTGTGTAAATCAATTTTCATCAACTATACAAACCAATATTTATTCACATGAAAAAACTTGTCTTTCTTGCATTGTCTTTCATTACTTTTCAAACTTCTGCTCAAAAAATTATTCAGCGTGACCCTGTAATTGAACAATTGGTATCAGAAGTTAATGCTGATAGTCTAAAATCTCATATCAATAAATTGGTCAGTTTTGGTACTCGTCACACACTCAGTACAACCACCGACTCCAAAAAAGGAATTGGTGCAGCCAGAAATTGGGTTTTAAGCCGTTTCCAAGAATTTGCCAAGCAGTCGGAAGGAAGAATGACTGCCAAAATTGATTCATGGGTTTTGAAACCCGACGGAAAACGTGTGGATAAAGACCAAGATATGGGCAATGTAATGGGAATATTGAAAGGAACTGACCCCAACGACGACCGTATTTTCTTAGTTTCTGGACACATCGACAGCCGTGTTTCCAACGTGATGAATCGTGAATCAGACGCACCCGGAGCGAATGATGATGGCTCAGGAACGGCAACGGTGATAGAATTAGCAAGAGTTTTGTCTAAAGCAAAGTTTTCAGCTACGGTGATTTTTTTAGTAGTAAGTGGTGAAGAACAAGGATTGTTAGGGGCTGATTATTTAGCTCAGAAAGCTTTTGATGAAAAATGGAACATCGAAGCCATTATGAACAATGATATTGTGGGTTCAAACAATAGCAATGAAACTCGCATCATTGAAAATACCAAAGTAAGAATTTTCAGCGAAGGTTTACCAGCCTTTGAAATTGATAAAAAAGCAGGAAGTATCCGAAATATGGGACAAGAAAACGACGGAAAAGCTCGTCAGTTGGCACGTTATGCAAAAGAAGTAGGCGAACGATATGTTGATAATTTAGAAGTAGTGATGGTGTATAGAAACGACCGATTTTTACGTGGAGGCGACCATACGCCATTTGTAAATCGTGGTTTTGCGGCCGTAAGAGTAACCGAAATGAACGAAAATTACGAACATCAACATCAGGATTTAAGAACTGAAAAAGGTATTCAGTACGGAGATTATCCAGAATTTATGGATTTTGAATACTTGCGAAAAAATACTGCGATGAATTTAGCCACTTTAGCCAACTTGGCGAAAGCTCCTGCAACGGTTCAAAACTTGACGATTGATACAAAAAATCTAACAAATTCTACAACACTTTTTTGGCAAGCTCCCAAATCTGGCAAAGTAAAAGGCTATTATGTATTGGTTCGTGAGACGTATCAACCTTTCTGGCAGAAGAAAATCTTCACAACAAAAAATGGAATTGTGTTGCCTTATTCAAAAGATAATTACTTTTTTGCCGTACAAGCAGTAGGAGAGGAAGGCAACGAAAGTTTACCTGTATTGCCAAAAGTTGGAATGTAAATTTTGCTAAGAATGGATTTTAGAAGAATGCCCATTGAAATTGAAGCTCCCGAAGAAAAAGGTTATGGCTCAATTTTATACAATTTAGCAGAAAGTTCAGTCAGAGATTTAGCCCTAAAAGATTTGGGGCTAAATCTCGACGAATTGGTTTTGTTTTATGGCGAACACCGAGGGAAAAAAGAACTTCGTGAATTAATTATCGACAAAAACGAAAACTTAAAAACAGAAGACGTATTGGTTTGTCAAAGTGCCGCAATGGCTCTTTTTATTATTCATACAACGCTGTTATGTTCAGACGAACACTTGATTGTCATTCGTCCAAATTATGGAACAAATCTGGAAACGCCCAGAGCTATCGGTAGCCAAATGTCTATTATTGACTTGGCATTTGAGCATAATTTTGACCTTGATATTCAACAAATTGAAGCGGCAATTCGCCCTAATACCAAATTAGTAAGTATTACCAATCCTCATAATCCAACGGGAAAAGTATTTTCAGAAGAGCTTATTCAAGCCTTAATTTCACTTGCCGAAAAGCATAATTTTTATTTACTGGTTGATGAAACCTACCGAGAGCTAAATTTCCAAAGTACGTTAAAATCCTATTCTGCTGCACACAGCAAACAAGTAATTTCGGTTTGTTCTTTGTCAAAAGCTTATGGCTTACCGGGTATCAGAATTGGTTGGATTATTTGTAGAGATACTACTTTAATGCAGCAATTTTTGGCAGCCAAAGAACAAATGATTATTTGTAATTCGGTTATCGACGAAGAAATTGCTTATCAGGCATTACTGCAGAAAGACCGATTAATTCCAGCAACTCATGCACATATTCGGCAGAATTTTGAAGTATTGAAACAATGGTTTGCTCAACAAAATTATTTAGAATGGAACGAGCCATCAGCAGGAGTAGTCTGTTTCCCGAGACTTAAATCTGATTATAAAATTGACATAGAATTGTTTTATGAAACTTTGCATCAGAAGTACCAAACAGTGGTAGGAGTGGGGCATTGGTTCGAGCGAGACAAGACTTATATGCGAATTGGTTTCGGTTATCCCACTCAAGAAGAACTTAGCATAGGCTTAAATAATATAAATATACTTTTTGAAAATTTAATAATTCCATGAAAAAGTGATGATTTTTGCTATAAGTATTAAACCTTTCAAAGATTCAATGTAATTTTAAAGGATAATTCTGAAACTTATGCCAATTATCAAACACGCTGATTATCAAGCTCCTTTTTGGCTACCAAACGGTCACACTCAGACCATTTTTCCCTCAGTTTTCCGCAAGATAACAACTGTGAAGTACTTGCGTGAACGAATTAGCACGCCCGATAATGATTTTTTAGACGTAGATTGGTCGAAAGCCAAGCAAGAAAACGGACATACTAAAAAAGCTCCTTTGCTGATTCTTTCGCATGGCTTAGAAGGCGACTCGCATCGTCAGTACATTACAGGAATGGTGCAAAACTTCAATCAGCATGGGTTCGACTGTTTGGCTTGGAATTTCAGAAGTTGTTCGGGAGAATTGAACAAAACCATTCGTTTTTATCACAGCGGAGCTACCGACGACCTCGATTTAGTGATAAAATACGCTATTTCAAAAGGCTATGAAGCCATAAATTTGATAGGTTTTAGCTTAGGCGGAAATCTTACACTCAAGTATTTGGGCGAGCAATCTGAAAAACTCTCTCCAAAAATCAAAAAAGCGGTAACATTTTCAGTACCTTTGCACCTTTCAAGCAGTAGCCAGACAATTGGTTGGTTTTATACCAAGCGATTCAACGACTCATTGAAAAAGAAAATCTTGGCAAAAGCAAAACTTTTTCCAGAACAAATACAAACTTCAAACATCTCGAAAATCAAAACTTTAAAAGATTTCGATGATTGTTACACTTCACAACTCCACGGTTTCCAAGATGCAGAAGACTATTACGAACGTAATAGTTCCTTATACTTTTTGGACAAAATTCAGATTCCAACATTAATCATCAATGCCCAAAATGACCCTTTTTTATCAAAGGATTGTTACCCTTTTGAAAAAGCTAAGTTCTTGGAAAAAGTATATTTTCAAGCTCCCGAAAATGGCGGACATTGTGGTTTTTATCAACATAATTATCAAGGTGTTTTATGGTCTGAGAAAAGAGCTTTGGAATGGATAATGAATAAGTAAGATTTAATCAATCACTATAAACTGTCTGAACAAGGCAGTTACTGCAAATATGATTACCAAAACAGTCGAACAAAAAATAAACTACGTCATTGATTTTGACAGTACTTTCACAAAGGTTGAAGGTTTAGACGAATTAGCTGCGATTGCTCTTAAAGGGCATAAAGACCACGATAAAATTGTGGGTGAAATTAAGGCAATTACCGACAAAGGTATGGCTGGAGAAATTGGTTTTGCGGAGTCGTTGAAAGCAAGAGTGAATCTTTTACCTGCTAACCGTGAACACGTAGAGACACTAATTGAATTCTTAAAAGGTAAAATTTCAGATTCATTCGCTCGTAACGAAGCGTTTATTCGTGAAAATGCCGCCAATATTTATATCGTTTCGTCTGGATTCAAAGATTTTATCGTGCCAGTGGCTACAGGAATGGGTATTTTAGCAGAAAATGTTTTTGCTAATACTTTCACTTATGATACCGAAGGAAATATTACTGGCTATGATGTTACCAATCTTTTGTCGCAAGATAAAGGTAAAGTAAAGTTGTTGGAAGCCTTGAAATTTGATGGTGAAGTTTATGCCATTGGCGACGGCTACACCGACTACGAAATGCGTGAAGCAGGCTTGGCAACCAAGTTTTTTGCTTTTACCGAAAACGTAGAACGCCAGAAAGTAACCGACAAAGCCGACGAAGTAGTAGCTTCTTTTGATGAATTTTTGTACATCAATGGCTTGACTCGCTCGCAGTCATATCCAAAATCTAAAATCAAAGTACTTTTATTAGAAAACGTTCACCCGAAAGCTGTGGAGGCATTCAAAATTGAAGGTTTTCAAGTTGAATTATTGAAAGGTGCTTTAGACGAAGAAGAACTAATTGAGAAAATCAAAGGCGTTTCAATTTTAGGGTTACGTTCTAAAACTAACTTGACAAAAAGAGTATTACAACATCCAAACGCCAGTCGTTTGATGACCGTTGGAGCTTTTTGTATTGGTACAAACCAAATCGACTTAGCTGAATGCGAAAAAAGAGGTATTGCGGTTTTCAACGCACCGTATTCAAACACTCGTTCGGTAGTTGAAATGGCGATTGGCGAAATGATTATCCTTACTCGTGATATTCTTACGAAATCAAACAAAATGCACGAAGGCGTTTGGGATAAATCGGCTAAAAATTCTTACGAAATCAGAGGTAAAAAATTAGGTTTGGTAGGTTATGGAAGTATCGGTACTCAGCTTTCGGTAATTGCCGAAGCAATGGGTATGCAAGTATATTTCTATGATGCGGTTGATAAATTAGCCTTAGGAAATGCTAAAAAATGCAAGACTTTAGAAGAGCTTTTGGGCATTTCAGATTTCATTTCGATGCACGTGGACGGTCGTAAAACCAACACCAATATCATCGGAGAGAAAGAATTTGAAATGATGAAAGACAATGTAATTTTCATAAACCTTTCTCGTGGACACGTGGTTGACATCAAAGCTTTAGTAAATGCCTTGAAATCTGGCAAAGTATGGGGTGCAGCCGTGGACGTATTCCCTTACGAACCAAAAACCAACGACGAAGAGTTTATTAACGAATTGCGTGGTTTGCCAAGAGTAATTCTTACGCCACACGTAGGCGGTTCAACAGAAGAGGCTCAGGCAAATATCGGTGAATTTGTACCAAGTAAATTATTACAGTTTATGAACAACGGTAGTACTTATGGTTCTGTAAACTTCCCAGAATTGCAATTGCCAGCTTTAGAAAACGCTCACCGTTTATTACATATTCACCAAAACGTACCGGGAATTTTGGCGAAAATCAATAATATTTTTGCCAAATACAACGTAAATATTCAAGGACAATATTTGAAAACAACCACCGAAATCGGTTATGTAATTACAGATATTTCAAAAGAATATGCCGACGAAATCATCCAAGAATTAAAAGGAATTGATAATACGATTAAGTTTAGAATGTTGTATTAAGATTCTGAAAACAGCTTATATTTGTGCCACGTAAAGTGGCACAAACTATTTATACCCATCAATAAAGCATGATTAAGAAAATAACGATTCAAAATTTCTTTAGCTTTGGCACTGAACAAACCATCGAATTGAATGCTGATACCAATGTTCTTGTAGGAATTAACGGAGCAGGAAAATCAAATTTCATTAAGGCGATACGGTTGTTAAAGGCAAGTATTGAAGGAGATTTTGAAAAACTATTTTCGCAGAGATGGGGAGCATTTGATGGAGTAGCAAATTTTATTGACCCTTATGCAGATGAGATAAATATAACTTATGTTTTTTCCAAAGAATCAATAAACAAGCACGCATTTATTAGATATGCGAATGATGATATTTTCTACAATCTACATATTCGAAGAGTATTTCGTGGATATAGCATTTTCCAAGAAAGTATTTTGGAAAATGAACATATTTTAATGGAGCGAGAGGATGGTGATAAATGGTCTAATAATGAAGATTATGATATTTTCTTGAGCATTCTTCATATTGTAAAGAAACTTGCTGTTTATGACTATTTCGATACATCTTTTGAAAGCCCTATCCGTCAATTGTCGCCTTACTATTCAGAAGAGAATCTTTTAAGTGACGGCAAGAATCTGACAACTTTATTAAGCTATTTGAATGGAAATTCAATAAAGGTTTTTGATAAACTTGTAGAAGAATTTAAAAATATAAACCCAAATTTCAGAGAAATCGTTTTTACTACACCAGTCGCAGGAAAAAGTTTAATGTCGTTAAAAGAGAAAAATTTAGATAGAGCCATTACCATTGAACATATTTCTGATGGAACGTTACGATACTTATTATTGCTTTCTATTTTTTATAATCCTAAAAGAGGAAGCGTAGTTTGTCTTGATGAACCGGAAATGGGTTTACACCCCGATATGATTAATGGTATAGCCAGAGGCATTAAGTATGCGGCTCAAAACGGCACACAAATGATTATTGCTACACATTCGCCATTATTGTTAAATGCTTTTGAATTAGAAGATTTGATGATTTTTGAGAAAAATGAAGCGAATGAAACGATTGTGAAGAAGGTTTCAGAAGAAGATTTTCCAGATTGGGAAGGTGAATTTTTAGCTGGACAAATGTGGTTAAGAGGTCAAATTGGAGGAAAACGATGGTAGAAGTAAGCATTTTATTAGAAGGTGGCGTTCATCCTAATAGTAATGCCAGTGTCGATACTTTTGATAATAGTGAAAAACTTCGTGAGAGTTTTCATCAATTATTATCTGCAGGTTTAGACAATACTGATAATATAAGTATTGAAATTGATACCAAGGCTTCTTATACCAGTGTTTTAAAAGCAATCAAATCTGAAAAAAGAGTAAGCACAAATACTTTAGCTCTTTTGGATTTGGATGGAGAAGAAAGCCAAAGAGATACTCGAATCAAACAATATGAATTGGATGAGTATAAGGAATCTGTATTTTTTATGATTCAAGCCATGGAAGGATGGATACTTTCTCAACCAGAGGCTATTGAACGTACTTTTCAACAATACGAAAGAATTATCCAAAGTCCAATGGCGGAGTCTTCGTTGATTCAAAACGTAAAACCTGAGAGTATTGAAAGTCCAGATAAAGTACTGAATTCACTCTTACAGGAATTTTTTCAATATGAAAAAGGAGGGAAGATAAAAAAAGTAAAATACGGAAAATTGAAAAACTCTTATCTTTTGATAGAGCAACTTGATATTAATGTGTTGAAAAAGCAATTTGCTGATGTCAATAATTTACTGAACAAGATTAAAGATTTAACCATACATGCGTAAAACATACTTCACCCCCGGCCCGGCCGAATTATTTCCTACTGTCGAACAACATTATCGTAATGCTTTTGAGCTTCAATTAGGCTCAATTTCGCACCGCTCTGCTCAGTTTCGTAGTATTTATCAACATACAGTTGAGCAATTGCGTATTTTGATGGACATTCCCGAATCAAATGGTATTTTCTTTACGGGTTCTGCTACTGAAATTTGGGAACGTATTATTCAAAATACAGTCGAACACGAAAGCTTTCACTTGGTCAATGGTTCTTTTTCTAAGAAGTTTTACGACTTCTCGAAAGAACTCAACAAGTATGCTCATAAGTACGAAAAACCTTTTGGCGAAGGTTTTGATTATGCCGAAATTACTGTGCCAGAGTATGCAGAACTGATTTGTACTACTGCCAACGAAACGTCGTCGGGAGTACAGATGCGTCCTGCTGAAATTCATAAATTGAAACGTGCCAATAAGGATAAATTTGTAGCGGTTGACATGGTTTCTTCTGCTCCGTATCCAGATTTAGATTTTAATACGGTTGACACTGCTTTCTTTTCTGTACAAAAATCGTTTGGAATGCCAGCAGGTTTGGGCTGTTGGATTGCCAATCCTGCCATGTTGGAAAAGGCAAATCGTATGAAAACGCACGAAAATCAAATCGGTACTTATCATAGTTTGCCTTCATTGTTCAAAAATTTCGAGAAATTTGAAACGCCTGAAACACCAAACGTTATGGCGATTTATGTTTTAGGAAAAGTAGCCGAAGACATGAATAAAATCGGTATCGAAACGATTAGAAAAGAGACTGAAAGAAAAGCAAAACTATTATACAACTTTGCTGAGAAATCTGACTTTTTGGAGATTTTCGTAAAAAATCCAGAACATCGTTCGCAGACCGTTGTGGTAGTAAATGTTGTTGGAAGGTCGGCGGCAGATATTATCAAACAAGTACAAGCAGATGCTAATTTAGTCATAGGCTCAGGTTATGGCGACTTCAAAGCTTCTCAATTACGCATTGCCAATTTCGCCGCAGTGAATATCGAGCAAGTAGAAGCTTTGATTGAAGCGATGAAGCGTTAGGCTTTTTTAGCTTTTAGCTGACAGCTATGAGCTATGAGCTAACAGCCGTAAGCTTTGAGCTGTGAGCAGTGAGTTTTTTTACCAATAACACTCATAGCTCAAGGCTTAAATCTCAAAGCTCACGGCTCAAATCTCATAGCTCATAGCTCAAGGCTCACAGCTCATAGCTAAAATCTCACAACTTAAACCCCATAAATTCTTTACGTCAATGGATTCAACTTTTCAAACTTCAATAACTCGCTGGGGAATTATTGGCTGTGGAAAAATAGCCGAAAAATTTGCAGACGATTTAGTTGCTGATGTACCTAATGCTGTTTTACACGCAGTGGCTTCTCGTGATTTAGAAAGAGCCAAAGCTTTCGGAGCAAAATATAATACGCCTCATGCTTTTGGGAGTTATGAAGAAATGTTAAAAAGTGGTTTGATTGATGTAGTTTATATTGCTACGCCGCATGCTCAACACCATGAAAATACTTTGTTGGCTTTAGAAATAGGAGTACCTGTTTTGTGTGAAAAAGCATTTGCCATTAATACACAAATGGTGAAAGAAATGATTGCCAAATCGCAAGAAAAGAAACTCTTTTTGATGGAAGCTATCTGGACAAGATTTCATCCTGCTATCAATCAAATCGAAGAAATTATCAAGGCTGGCACTATCGGCGAGATTAAGCATATTGTGGCAGATTTTGGTTTCTTGGCTACTTATGATGAAAACGCTCGTCTGTTCAATCCAGCACTTACTGGTGGTTCTTTGTATGATATTGGTATTTATCCTTTGTTTATCAGTAAGTTATTACTCGGAAAACCTTCGGAAGTAAAGGCGGTAGCAACTTTAGCTCCCACAGGTGTTGACATGAATTGCTCGATGTCCTTAGCTTTTCCAAATGGTGCTACGGCTTCTTTATTCTCTACCTTTGCTGCTAAAACTGATACTACTTGTACGATTTATGGTACAAAAGGAAAAATATTTATTGCTGGTCGCTTCCATGAAACCTTTGGTTTTACTTTAGAGCTAACAGATGAAACTCCACAGTTTTTTGAAACCGAACGCAAAGGCTGGGGATATAGCTACGAAGCTATCGACGTTCAACGTTGTTTGGCAGAAGGCAGAATCGAAAACGACCGCCTTCCATTACAATTTAGCTTAGAATTGATGGAATTACTTTGCGAAATCAGAAGTCAGATTGGTGTAAAATATCCACAGGAAGCTTAGTAATTATGAGTTTTTAATTATGAATTATGAATGTATTTTGGATTTCTTAGCCGTTGTCCGTGTCTTCACGGACGACTATTTGTTGACTGTAGTGGGGCTTTAATTATCTGTCAAAAAGAAGTTCGTGGAGACACGAGTTTAGGCAAAGTACAAATAAGCCCAATATCTTTATTTTGTGAAAACCTCATCCCCAACCCCTTCTCCTGTTGAGAAGGGGCTTTTTTAGCTCCAAAAGTTCCCCTCTCAGCAGGAGAGGGGTTAGGGGTGAGGCGACCGACGCTCGGTTTTTAACCAATGAATCTTTGTAGAAAATCGTTTGTAGGTTACCTTTTTATTTCCACCAAATACAATAAACAATGGGATTGTTAAGAAATATTTTTGGCCCAAGTAAGGAAGAAATTTGGGTACAGTTAGAACAAGAAATTAATGCGACTTTAATCAAGAAAAAGAACTTTTTCGATGATTCAAAAGTAGTACTTGAACATAAAAATTGGACAATCATTTTAGATGTCTTTCATCGTTCGACGGGAAAGAGTTCAACGCCTTATACTCGGATGCGTTGTGCCTATATCAACAAAGATGATTTTAGGTTTACTATTTATCCAGAAGGACTTTTTACAGACCTCGCTAAGTACTTTGGAATGCAGGATATTGAAATAGAAGATAAAATTTTTGACGATACTTTTGTGCTAAAAAGTAAAAATCCAGATAAAATCAGAGCTTTGTTTAAAGATAAAAACATCAAAAATGATTTTCTGGCATTGGCGAATTTATCACAGTTTCAAGTGAAAGTACAGGATGATGAAGGATTTTGGGGACAAAGCTTTCCAGACGGCGTTGATGAATTGTATTTGGAAGTAGTAGGAATCATCAAAGATGTAGAAAAACTTAAAATCATGTTTAAGCTTTTTGCAGAAATTATGGATAGACTTTGCGAAATTGGTTCAGCCTACGAAACTCGCCCAGAGATTAATTTGAAGTAGTGAAGAAGTTCGTGGAGACACGAACTTTGGCAAAGAGATGAACTTCTGCAAAAGACACTTTCAAATTCATTTCTTCGCCGTTGTCCGTGTCTTCACGGACAACTATTTGTTAACGGTGGTAGTACTTTAATTATCTATCAAAAAAGAAGCTTGCAACATAAACTCATGGAATGACTTATCAAATAATATTGAGTAAAACCAGTCTATTGTCAGTCATGCCATGAGTAACGGACGACTTTTTGTTTACTGTGATGTTGTTGCTTTAATTATCTATCAAAAAAGAAGTTCGTGGAGACACGAACTTCGGCAAAAAAGACACAACCTTTCCCAAAAAACCTATTTTAAACCTCGTGATTTTATTTCTGTTTCAATCTGCTTTAAGATATAAGAACAGATAAAAAGAGCAAAAGAAAAGCTTCCACAAAGTATAAGTAAATTATACTTGTTACTTTTTATAGCAAAGTATATTAGCCCAAATGTTGCAATGAGCGTTATAATATAATACTGAGAATGCCCACAAAAGCTTTAAACTTTTTTTGTTTCGCTTTTAGCTCTTCTAAGGTCAATTCTTCGAATTTTCTGTTTTCTTTCATAAGGATTATCTTTATTTAGGTATTAGTAAGCATTTAATTAAACCTTCAGCCGTTGTCCGTGTCTTCACGGATAACTTTTTGTTGACTATAATTATTTATCAAAAAAGAAGTTCGTAGAGATACAAACTTCAGCAGAGTATTACTTGGCTTATTATTTTTCTTATTAGGGATTTATACCTGTTTCATAGCGTAGAATTACTCTAAAATAATTACTTTATTTTTTATTATTATAATAGTTATTTAAAATTACAAGTAACTCGACTCAATCTAACAATACTCTCTTGTTTCGATGCAACTATGTAAAGTGAAAAACTATTACTTTCAAGGTAAGTAACATTTAAAAGTTGGTATCCATATTGAGGAAAATAGGTTTACTAACGAGTTAATTCCCCAAAAGTATTCTTTACATCATTACTTTAACATATAAAGAGTCTTACATATAATTAGTATTTTAGAGAACTCGTTTTTAAAAAACCTTCTCTCAAGTTTGTTAAAATTGAAATTTGGAAGGGGTTTTGAAAATAAACTCTTGACTTTCAGGTTTATAACAATCATGATTTAGAATGAAATTATTTTATACTTATAAATTAATCTGAAATCTAATTTTAAATCACTTACTAATTATTAATAAAGAATAATGAATTCAACATATTACACGACAAATTATGGACAAATGTTACACGGAGATTCTTCTCAAATAATTCGAGAAGAACTTCTAAATGAATATAAAAACAAAATCCAGCTAATTATTACTTCTCCTCCTTTTCCCTTGAATTACAAAAAGAAATACGGAAATTTTAAAGGAGAAGAATACAAAGATTGGTTCGCCAACTTAGCACCTCTATATAGTGATTTACTAACTGAAGATGGATCTATTGTTATTGAAATTGGGAATTCTTGGGAACCACATCGTCCTGTTCAATCTGTATTACATCTTGAAAGTTTATTAGCCTTTATGAAAGCTGCTAATTTAAATTTGATTCAGGAATTTATTTGTTATAATCCATCTCGACTTCCATCACCTGCGAATTGGGTTACTGTTAATAGAATAAGAGCTGTGGATTCATACACACATGTTTGGTGGCTTTCAAAATCTGATTTCCCCAAGGCAGACAATAGAAAAGTTTTACGCCCATATAGTCAAGGGATGTTAAACTTAATCAAAAGACAAAGTTACAATACAGGAAAACGCCCTTCTGGACATAGCATTGGTGAGAAGAGTTTTTTAAAAGATAACGGAGGTGGAATAGCCCACAATCTATTGGAGTTTGAACCAATTGAATCTAAAAGAATAAATAGATTACCAAATAATATTACTGAATTTGTAAGATTGAATGACAATCCTGAATTACCCTCCAATGTATTAAGCATTGCAAATACAAATTCATCAGACTATTATTCTAAAAAGTGTAGGGAATTAGAAATCAAGAGACATCCTGCCACTATGCAAGCTGGTTTAATAGCTTTTTTTACTCAGTTTCTAACTGACGAAAATGATTTAATTTTAGACCCCTTTGGAGGAAGTAATACAACAGGATATATTTCTGAAAAGCTTAAAAGAAGATGGTTTAGTATTGAAATTATGGAAGAATATATCGAACAATCTATTTTTAGGTTTCAAGAGCCCAACTTTGAAACAAATCTAATAAAATTGAAAAATATTTAATCTTGTCTTACCCATGGCATCTATTAATCATCAGTATAATAAAAAAGAGGTGAATGTGTCTAATTTTTTATTACAATTTTTACCTAAAAAAGAGGTGAAATTTTCAAGTTGGCTTTACGAATTAAAGTCTTCTCTACATTTTGATGAATTAAAGTTACAAAGTGTAATTGCAAAAAAAATTCAAGAACATTTACCTAATTATAACATTATTTACTATAACAAAACTATTGTTTCTACATTAGACATTACACATAAAAATAAGCCTGATTTTCTAATGTGGAAAAAAGATTATACAGAATGGTATGTAATAGAAGTTGAATTAAAAAATCATTCCATAGAACATGTTGAGGAACAAATTTCCACGTTTTACCATGGCGATTATAGAGATGTAGAAACAATTTATGCCTATGTTAACGGAAAAAAACAAATAGATAAACTACCGTTCATTGATATGATTAGCAGTAAACGCCCAAAAATTATGCTTATTGCCGATCATGTAAGATATGAATGGGAAAAGGAATTTAAGAAATACAATTGTACTTTTGGGAGCATACAAATCTATTGTGATGAACATGAAAATTTCACATATCGTTTTAATGGTGATTGGCCACAAGAATATTCAAATTTTACCATATGTAAACTAGATAAATTTAACAGTACATTTAACATAAGTAATCCTAGTTTCTTTAGAAACTTTGGACTGAAATCTGGAGATAATATTGATTTATACTACAGAGGTATAGCCTCTAAGTGGGAGTATCTTTTTGATGAGCAAGCAGAATTCATCATCTATCTCGAAGATTATTTGGATATTGATTTAACTCAAGACAGATGGAAAATCATCAGAAATGCACAAAATCAGTTTCACTTATTAAAGTTTTAAAAACATGGATAATTTTAACATAGAAGTTGGATTACAATATATTGATTCATTTAAGCGTATTGCTTACCAGCCTTGGTTTGCATTAGCAGAATTTATTGATAACTCAACACAATCGTATTTCAATAATGAAAGGATATTAAAGGAAGAGTTTAAAAAAACTGGTGAAAGCTTAACTGTTTCTATAAATTACAGTAAAAAAGATAATACTTTAACAATTAAAGATAATTCTATCGGTATGAGTGTTGATGAACTTAAAAGTGCACTCATGATTGGTTTACCTAAAGAAAATGCAGGTAGGTCAAAGTATGGTATCGGGATGAAAACAGCAGCATGTTGGTTTGGCAATTTATGGACTGTTGAAACATCTAAATTGGGAGAGAATATTGGCTCGAAGATTACAATTAACGTACCACAGATAGTTGCGAGTAATAATGGAAATTTAGAAAATGAACCTTTTCATTGCTCTTCAGAAACCCATTATACAACAATAACTATTAGAGATTTAAATCGAAAACTACATGGTAATACATTAATTAAAATTAAAGACTTTCTTAGTTCTATTTACAGGATAGACTTTAGTAAGCATGGCTTAATCTTGAACTGGCAAGATGAAAAATTAAACTGGGAAGGTTTTGACGGAAAATTTTACATTACTCACGAAAACAAACCTTATAAGATTCCTTTTGAATTTAGTATTGGAAGTTCATCAAAGAGAGTTGCTGGCTGGGTAGGAGTTCTAGCTATTGGTAATGGTGGACGAGAAAAAGCTGGATTTTCAGTAATTCAGAATAATAGAGTTATTCAAGGTTGTCCAAAAGCCTATCGACCTTCAACTGTTTTTGGAACTCAAGAAAACGGCACGAATGATTTAATTAATCAACGAGTTGTTGGAGAGTTATTTGTAGATGGATTTGCAGTTAGTCATACTAAAGATCAGATTGATTGGGAAGATTATGAAGAAGAATTAGAAGAGGAACTTGGTAAAATTTGTGCTGATGCCAAAGCACTTGCACGAAATATTCGAGCAGGTAAAGGGAATAATTCAAATGAAGATTTTGAAAGAGTAAGAAGCGAGGCATTGGCTTTATTTGAATCTGAGTTAAAATCAGATGAATTTCGTGATAAACTCTTCTTGGAACAAATTCCCAATGAAAGAGTCCTTGAGATTTCATTCAAACGAATGGTTGAAACAACCATTTCGTCCGAAGAACCTGCATTAATAGTAAGTGTTGGAGATGAGGATGATTTTGTTTCAGTAAGAGTATATTTTAGAAAAAGCTCAGAATTTGAGCCTTATGTTGTTATTGAAACTACTCACATACAAAATGAAATTATCATTATTCTAAATGCTTTACATCCATATTGGTTAGATATAAAAATGATTGAAGGCTTTTTAACATACATTAGAAATTCGGTATACGATGGTCTATCTGAGTGGAAAGCAAGAAGGAAAACAAGCAGATTAAATCCTGAGACTATTAGGCACATTAAAGACTCATTTATGAGATTACCTTATGAAATCCTAAATAATAAGTTTTTCCCTCCTGATGACGAGTAAATAGGTAAGAGATAATTAAATTATCATCAGACATAATCTTCCATGGTAATTTACCCACGGACGACGTGAAAGGAACACTCAACACTTCACAAATTATCAAACCACAATTTCCCAAAAACTTATTAAACGGTAAACCACCCTTACAATAGCCCTTTGTTAGTCAACAAAATTGCTGTGTTGGCTTGCTAAAAATTACCTTTGCTTGAGGCTGAATTGATGCTGATTGAGGGAAGAATTTTGCTTGTTTACATAGCTTTTTTGTAAACAAACAAAACTTTTCTGCAAGCTTACAAAATTGTTTTGCAACCTTACAAAAGTATTTTGTAAGCTTAATTTGACTTTTTGTCGCCTTCTGAGCGTCGGATTTAAGCTTCAAAAAACCTTTGTAAACCAACAAAACTTCTCTGCAACCTTGCAAAACTTTTTTGCTGACTTACAAAGCTTCCTTGTAAACAAACAAAATCTTAAAGTATCCTTGCAAAACTTCTTTGTTGACTTGCAGAGAAGTTTCTTCAACCTGCAATATTCCTCTGTTTATCATCTAATTTTCTTCTTAAATCTTCCCTGTTCTTTCTCGCACAAACTGTGCTAAATCGCACGTTTATTGTATTTGTTATTTTGTTTAATTTACTGATAATCACTGTTTTGCTGTTTGGCATTGTGTTTGGAATACTAATAGCAAATCTTATAGTATTATGGACAAAGAAATCTCTCAAAACCTTATTAATCAACGTAAATCTAAAAAATGGTTTATCGGTTTGTCGCTTGTGTTTGCCTTGCTTGTGTTGTTGTATTTTTTTAGAAATTCGCTTCAATCGTCTTTGGAGGCTTCTAAAATCAGAACGGCGGTGGCTGAAATCGGTAGTGTCGAAAATACGCTAACGGCTTCGGGCGAAGTGATTCCTGCTTTTGAACAAAGCATTACGAGTCCGATAAAAGCCAGTATCAAAAAGGTGTTTTTTAGTACGGGTGCTGCTGTAAAGGCTGGTCAGCCGATTATGGATTTAGATAAATCGCTGACGCTTATCGAACTGGAAAAGCTCAAAGACCAATTGGCTTTGAAACAAAACAGCATCGGAAAACTAAAGATGGATTTGGATAAAAAAATCTATGATTCCGACATCAGTGATAAAATTAAATCGCTGACTATCAATCGCCTGAGAGCCGATTTGGAAGATACTAAACGTCTGCAAAAAGTGGGAGGACGCACACAAGAAGATGTCACCAAAGCCGAAAACATCTTGAAAATTGCTGAATTAGAAAAGGCTCAATTAGAAAATGAATTGAATTATCATCGCAAATCGGTGGGGGCAAATGTGCGTGAGTCGGAATTGAATGCTGAAATTGAAAGTAAGAATTTAAAAGAATTGCAACATAAAATCACGATGGCGGATATTGTTGCCGACCGTGCTGGCGTGCTTACTTGGGTGAATGATAAAATTGGTTCTGCCGTCAATGAAGGTGAAATGTTGGCAAAATTGGCTGATTTGGGCAGTTTTCGGGTTGAAGGCTCTTGTTCTGATGCCTATTCCGACCAATTGAAAGTGGGCATTCCTGTGATTGTGAAAGTCAATGAAATCAGTTTGCGTGGCATAGTGGTACAAATCAAACCTTCGGTAGCCAATGGCATTGTACAATTTTCGATTGCTTTAGACGACAACAAACACGCTTCGCTTCGCCCCAACATGAAAGTAGAAGTGTTTATCGTCACCAATCGTATTGCCAATGCCGTGCGTGTTGCCAATGGTCCCGCTTTTAATGGCAAAAGAAAAACATCAGTGTTTGTCTTGGAAAAGGGCATTGCCAAAAGAAGAGAGGTAGAAATCGGTTTGTCGAATTTTGATTTTGTAGAAATCAAAAGTGGCATTCAGGCAGGCGAAAAAGTAATTATTTCGGATTTGAGTCAATACGAACATTTGAAGGAAATTAAAATTGAACGACGATGAAAAAGATTTTACTCGCTTTGTTGTTCATCAGTAATATTTCCTTTGCACAACAAACAGCATTAAGTTTAGAGGAGGCAGTACAAATGGCAAAAGATAAATCTATCGCTGCGAAACAGGCTTCTACCCAAAAGGAAACAGATTTTTGGCGATTCAAATCTTTCCAAGCCGATTTTAAACCGCAGTTGAGTTTGAGCGGTTCTTTGCCAAGTTTTACCCGTTCTTTTATTCAAGTATTGCAACCTGATGGAACGGTGGCTTTTCAGTCGGTTTCCAACAATAACTCTACTTTAACGCTTGCTTTAAGCCAAAGTATAGCCAAAACTGGCGGAACGATTTTTATTCAAAAGCAATTGCAACGCTTTGATGATTTTGAAAGAAATTCCACTTTGTATAATGGCGTACCTGTGGCTTTTGGACTGAGCCAACCGCTTTTTCGATACAATCAAATGAAGTGGGACAAGCAAATTGAGCCTTTGAAGTATTCAGAAAGTCAGCAAGTTTTTCTGGAATCTTTAGAAAAGGTTTCTTTGAATGTGAGTGATTATTACTTTGATTTATTGATTGCTCAGGTGAATTTACAGATTGCCGAAAAGAACCGAAGTAATAACGACACGCTGTATAAAATTGCTTCAAAAAGGTTGGAATTGGGCAAAATTTCAGAAAATGATATTTTACAATTGCGTTTGTCTGTGCTAAATGCCCAAAAAGATTTAGCTTCTGCCAAGCAACAAGCAGAAGTAGCCATGTTGCAACTGAAAGCTTATATTGGTTACAGAGAAGCCAATAAGTTTGATTTAGCGATTCCTTTTCAGCTAAAAAACGTTGAAATTGATGCTCAAAAAGCCATTCAAGCGGCTTTGGGAAGTCGCTCGGATGCGATTGCTTTTAGAAGAAGAATCCTCGAAGCCGAAAGAGATTTAAACAAAGCTAAAGCTGAAAATGGTTTAAATGCCAATTTGAATGTCGCTTTTGGTTTGTCGAATCGAGGTACAAAACCTTTGGATATTTACAAAAATGCCCAAGACCGTGAATTTGTAGAGATTCAGTTTACTTTGCCCATCATGGATTGGGGAAGGTCGAAAGCCCGAACAGAAACAGCGAAAGCGAATCTACAACTTACTCAGCAAAGTGTAGAACAAGACAAGCTGACATTCGAGCAACAGATTTATACACAAGTAACACTTTTTGAAATGTTACAAAAACAAGTAAAGCTCACGGCAGAAACAGATGAAATAGCCACCAAACGTTATCAAATCGCACAAGACAGGTACATTTTAGCTGATTTGAGTATTACAGATTTGGGCATTGCTTTGCAAGAAAAAGACCGAGCCAAACGAGATTATATCGTTGCCCTCAGAGATTACTGGCGAGCGTATTATACTTTACGATATTATACTTTATACGATTTTGAATTAAATGAATCTTTAAATCTTAGAAAATAATCATGATTAAACTCAGCAACATCGAGAAGGTCTATCAGACCAGCAATATTGAAACATTGGCATTGAACAATATCAATATCGACATCAAAAAAGGAGAATTTGTATCCATCATGGGGCCTTCGGGCTGTGGCAAAAGTACGCTTTTGAACATTATGGGGCTTTTGGATGAACCTTCAACGGGAACAATTGCCATTGATAATAAGCCCGTTGAGAAATTTACGGATAAAGATTTGGCGTATTTAAGAAACCAAAAAATTGGTTTTATTTTCCAAAGCTTCCACTTGATTAATGATTTATCCATTTTGGATAATGTAGAAATTCCCTTGCTTTATCGTGCTTCAACCAATAAAAGTAGAAGAGAAGCCGCCAAAGAAGCCTTAGAAAAAGTTGGCTTGAGTAATAGAATGAAACATTTTCCGAATCAACTTTCGGGTGGACAAAAACAACGTGTTGCCATTGCCAGAGCCATTGTGGGAAATCCAGAAATCATTTTAGCCGATGAACCCACAGGGAATTTGGACAGTGCGATGGGGAATGAAATTTTGAACATTCTTTTACAACTCAATGCCGCAGGAAGTACCATTGTGATGGTAACGCACGATGAAAACATGGCAAAGAAAACCCATCGTCTGATTCGCCTTTTTGACGGCACACAAGTATCTTAATTTAAGCTCTAAACAACATAAATCATGTTATTCAATTACATCAAAATAGCGTGGAAAGTCCTACTTCGGCATCCATTCTATACTTTTATTACGCTCTTCGGCATTACGTTGACGCTCACGGTGCTGATGGTGATAACTTCCTTTATCGACCATTTGGTAGGAAGTCACTATCCAGAATACAAAAGAGATAGGTCGCTGTATATTATGAACATCGCCTTGCGAGATTCAGCCAGAACTTCTATGAATGGCGGGCCTGTTTCTTATAATTTTATTAAGGAACATTTAAAAACCTTGAAGACACCTGAAAAAGTAGGTTTCTCAACGATGATTAATTCGGCTAATTCTTATCTGAATGGAAGAAGAATTAAAGTAAGTACCAAGTATTGTGATGCTACTTTTTGGGAAGTGGCAGACTATGAATTTTTGGAAGGAAAGCCTTTTAACGAACAAAATATTGCCAACGGCGAACACGTAGTGGTTATTACAGATGCCATGAAAAAACAGTATTTTGAAGACGAAACAGCTTCTGCTATTGGCAAAAGTATAGAAGTAGATAACGAGAAATTCAAAGTAATTGGCGTAGTAAAGTCTGCTCCAGTTACTCGTATCATGACTTTTTCGGATGTGTTTTTTCCTTACAATTTACCCAAAAGTAATTATCAATCCAAAGGCTTGCAAGGTAATTTTACAGCTATCATTTTGGCAAAAAACAAAAGTGATTTCAAAGCAATTCAAGATGAATTTGACGCTTCGGTCGGAAGAATTCCTTTGCCAATAATGAATTGGGGCAATAGGTATGATATTATCGACATCAAAGCACAAACTTATACAGATACTTTTTTGAACGGTTTATTAAGAGAAGGACAAGAAATTTTTCTGTACGTTGGTATTTTCTTTATTCTAATGATGTTGATGGGTTTGCCTGCTATCAATTTAGTGAATTTGAATGTGAGTAGAATCATGGAAAGGGCTTCTGAAATTGGGATTCGTAAAGCTTTTGGTGCACCTTCCAGTTCTTTAGCTTGGCAGTTTATTATTGAAAATATTTTTATTACGATGATTGGCGGTTCGTTTGCTTTAATACTTACTTTCATCATCATCAGTATTTTCAATGACAGTGGTCTCATTCTTCATGCCGATTTGAGTATCAATTTTAGTGTATTTGGCGTGAGTTTATTGGTTTGTTTGATTTTTGGATTGCTTTCAGGCGTAGTTCCCGCCCTCAGAATGTCAAAAATGAAAGTAATTGATGCTTTGAAAAGTTCGTAGGTTTTTAGCTGTGAGCTATGAGCCATGAGCCGTGAGTTATAAGCTATGAGCTTTGAGTTTTTTTGATTAGTACAAATAAAAATAATCACTCACTCACTAATTCACAATTGAAGCAATCACTCAATCACAACCGCAGCGGCGGACCGCTCACAAACTCACAATTAAAACAATCACTAAATCACTCATTCACAATTCACAACTGATATGTTATCTCATTTATTTAAACTCATCTGGAACAAAAGACGACACCATACTTTATTGATGGTAGAGATTTGGTTTTCCTTTCTGGTACTTTTTGGCGTGATGTCGCTGATAAGTTACAACTTCAAAAACTATTTAGAACCTATTGGTTTTGAATATGAAAACGTTTGGGCTTTGGACTTGAACAAAAACCAAGATACAACAGCCATTGCTGAGAAATTGAATACCGTTTTTCAGAAAATTAGGTCATATCCAGAGGTAGAAGTCGCCACCAGAATGTCTAATAACTCACCTTTTTCATTTACTAACAGTAATGGAAATATTAGTTATCAAAAGAATTCTGTTCTTGCTGATTATTATACTGCGGATGAAGATTTTACAAAGACTTTGGGCATGAAAACAATGCTGGGTAATTGGTTTAAAAAGGCTGATGCAGTAGCCAAATTCAAACCAGTGGTGATTAATAAAAAAGCTCAAGAAGCTTTGTTTGGCGAAGTAAATCCAATAGGCAAAGTGATTGGGGACAATCAAAAAGTAGTAGGAGTCATTGAAAACTTCAAAGCAAAGGGTGAATTTATGGATAACAGCCCTTGTATTTTTAACCTTGCGGATGATAAATATGATTACAATAAAGTGCTGATAAAAGTAAAACCCGGCACAGATGCCAATTTTGAAGCAAAGCTTACGAAAGAAATTGCCTCTGTTGCCAAAGAGTGGACAACCGAAGTAAGTTATTTAACAGACCAACGCCAAAATCAGCATAATTTAGCTTTAGTGCCTGTGATTATTTTCTTGATTATTACCGTATTTTTATTGGTGAATGTGGCAATGGGCTTATTTGGTATTTTGAATTTGAACATTGCCAAGCGTCGAGAAGAAATTGGTGTACGCCGTGCAATGGGAGCAACCGCAGGCAATATTAAAATTCAATTTGTGGGTGAAATGTGGGTAATTACTACTTTCGGTGTTCTTTTAGGTATTTTATTTGCGGTACAAGTTCCTTTAATGCACATGTTCAATGTAGAAAGCAGTATTTATTGGATGGCAATTGGGCTTTCTATTGTAATTTTATACGGCATCGTAACGCTTTGTGCTTATCATCCAAGCAGACAAGCCGCCAACATTCAACCAGCAATGGCTTTGCATGAACAGTGAGGTAGCTTTTAGCTATGAGCAGTGAGCTATGAGCTTAAAACTTGCATCAAAAAACAAAAAACTCAATGCTCACAACTCAAAGCTCATAGCTCACAGCTAAAAAAATGAACAAACTCCTTATCATAGACGACGATTTTGCTGTGCAGACATCCCTTTCGTTGATGCTTCGGCAAGAAGGCTTTCAGGTGAAGACTTGTTCTTCACCTGTGTTGGCGATGGATGTTATCGAAGCATTTCAACCACAATTGATTATACTCGACCTCAATTTTTCTATCGAAACGTCAGGCGATGAAGGGATGAAAGCCTTGAAAATCATTCGTCATACTTTCCCAAACATTGCCGTGATTTTGCTAACAGGTTGGGGAACAATCAATTTGGCAGTGGAAGGAATGAAATTAGGAGCAAAAGATTTTGTGACAAAACCTTGGCAAAACGAGTACATCATTCAGTCTATCAACACGATTCTGAATCTTTCTCAACAAAAAATACAATCGCCCAATCGTAAAAAATTAGACCAACAATACCAATTTGAACACATCGTCGGCAACGACCCAAAACTTTTAACCATTCTTGAAACCATCGGCAGAGTAGCCATGACCGACGCACCTGTGTTGATTACGGGCGAAAGTGGCACAGGAAAAGAACTCATTGCTGAAGCCATTCACCAAAATAGCAAACGCCGACACAAGCCTTTTGTCAAGGTTAATTTGGGTGGGGTTTCGGCTACTTTGTTTGAAAGCGAATTGTTCGGGCATACTCGTGGGGCTTTTACCGATGCCAAATCGGATAGAATTGGGCGTTTTGAATTGGCCAATAAAGGCACTATCTTTTTGGATGAAATCGGCGATTTAGACTTATCGAGCCAAGTAAAATTACTCAGGGTTTTACAAGACAGAACCTTTGAACCCTTGGGCAGTAGCAAAAGTAAAACGGTGGATGTACGGGTCATTTGTGCAACAAACCGTAATTTAGAAGAAATGGTGGCGAACAATACTTTCAGAGAAGATTTGTTTTATAGAATTAATCTTATCTCAGTAAAATTACCAGCTTTGCGTGAAAGACCAGAAGATATTGCAGCTTTGGCAATTTACTTTGCCAATAATTTAAAAACCATTTACGAGCGTCCGAATTTGAGTATTTCACCGAAAGCAATCCAGTGGCTCAAAACTTTACCTTTGCCTGGAAACATCAGGCAACTGAAAAATTTGGTAGAAAAAACCATTTTACTAACGCCCAAAGACGAATTGACGATAGAAGATTTTCAACAAAATATTTCTATCAATACTTCGCCCAGCAACAAAAATACTTTGCCCGAAGTAGGAACGATGACCTTAGATGAAATGGAATTATTGATGATTCAACGAGCGATGGCTTTTCATCAAAACAAAATTTCAAAAGTAGCCCGTTCCCTCGGCATCACTCGCTTTGCCTTGTATCGACGGTTGGAGAAGTTTAATATACCCTTTGTGGAATTGTGAGTTAGTTAGTTGTGAATTTTGAATTAGTTAATTGTGAATGAGTGAGTTAGTGGTTTCAATTAATCACTCATTCACAACTCACTAACTCAAAACTCGCCAACTCACAATTAACTAACTCACAATTCACTCATTCACAACTAATTCCCTTGTCCCTAAAAGCCAAATATATCCTCTTCGTTACGCTCATTCATGCCGTGATTATCTTTTTAACTTTTCGGCTTTTGAAAGAGAATAAACTCTATTTTGTCCTTTCTGAAGTATTAATTTTAGGCTCAATCATCATTGCCATACAGTTGTATCAAGATTTTATTCAGCCCTTGAAATTTTTACTCATGGGAGCAGAAGCGATAAAAGACCAAGATTTTTCGGTAAAGTTCAAACCTGTGGGCAAGTACGAAATGGATGAATTGATTGCGGTGTATAATGCCATGATTGACCAACTTCGCAACGAACGCCTGCAAGTAATGGAACAGCATTTCTTTCTGGAAAAACTGATTCAGGCTTCACCGATTGCGATAATTATTTTAGATTTTGATGGAAACATTACCAAAGCCAATCCCAAAGCCCAAACGCTTTTTACCTTGCCCGAACACTTTACTACGGCTTTTCCTTTGAGCCAAATTCAACATCCTGTTATCCCACATTTACTTTTATTAGCCAACAAAGAGGCCCAAACGGTGCAATTAAACGGCTTGGTGACATACAAAATCCAGCGTTCATTTTTTATGGACAGAGGTTTTGAACGTCCGTTTTTGCTAATTGAAGAACTCACCAATGAAATTTGGGCAACCGAAAAGAAAGCCTATGGCAAAGTAATCAGAATGATGGCACATGAAGTAAATAATTCGATTGGGGCAGTCAATTCAATTGTAGAGGTTACAAAAAAATATATCGAAGAACCTGATTTACAAAATGCCTTGAACGTAGCCACTGAAAGGAATGATAGATTGAACCTATTTATGCGACGTTTTGCCGATATTGTGCGTTTGCCTTTGCCCAACAAAGAAATGAAAAGTATGGGTATTATCGTCAAAAATGCCGTTGAACTGATGCGATTACAGATGCAACAAAAAGGTATTTCTTTGCAAACTGACTATCAAGAAAGTGCAAAACAGGTAGCCGTTGATGTTGGACAAATAGAACAAGTTTTGGTGAATATTTTGAAAAATGCCATAGAAGCTTGTGAAGGAAACGTTGAAAAAATCATACAAGTAAGCGTGACCAATACGCAAATATGTATCAGTAACAATGGTAAGCCCATTCCAAAAGCGATTGAACAGCAACTATTTACGCCATTTTTTAGCGATAAACCCGAAGGACAAGGAATAGGTTTAATGCTTTGTAGAGAAATTTTAAATAATCATGGATTTACGTTTTCCTTAGCCACACAAGCTGACGGCTGGACGGTTTTTGAGATTATTATTGCATAATGGTTTTATGCAACGATGAGCATTTGGTCTAAGAATAGCTCTTGGTCAGCGTAAAAATAGCCATTTATTTGGCTTCTTGCCTGAGAGCTTTTATTTTTAGAAAACAATCAACAAAACTTAACTATCCATGAAACATATCTTCCGTTTTGGCGTAGTCTTTTGCTTACTTTGTACAAAAGTATATGCACAATCTTTCAATAATTTACCTGTTTTGACTCAAAAACCCCCTTTGCATGGCAAGCATTGGATGGCTGTTACGGGCAAACCCTTGGCTGTGGCGGCTGGTGCGATGACCTTTACCAAGGGAGGCAACGCCATCGACGCTGCCTGTGCGATGTTGGCGGCCACTTGCACCATGTGGGATGTACTTAGCTGGGGAGGCGAAACGCAAGCTTTGATTTATAATCCAAAAACAAAAAAAGTCATTGCCATCAATGCCCTTGGTGTTGCCCCAACAGGTGCTACCGCCGATTTTTACAAAAGTAAAGGCTTTAAATATCCGCCAGAATATGGGCCTTTGGCAGCAGTTACACCTGGCACACCTGGCGGATTGATGACAATGTTGGCGGAGTATGGTACAATGTCGCTGAAAGATGTTTTAGCACCAGCCATGCAAATGGCAGAAGGCTATCCTATCGAAGCCCAAACCGCCAATTCAATCGAACGAGGCAAAGAGTTGATTAGACAATGGCCTTATTCCAAAAAGGTGTTTTTACCACATTTGGGAGAAAAGTATGAAGCCCCAGAAGCAGGTGAAATTTTTGTCCAAAAAGATTTACTCGAAACCCTCAAAAAATTGGTCAATGCCGAGCAACAAGCACTTGCCAAAGGCAAATCACGCAAAGAAGCCATTTATGCGGCTTATGATGTGTTTTACAAAGGAGAAATAGCCAAAGAATTTGTGCGAGGTTGCCAAGAACAAGGAGGCTTGATTACGGAACAAGATTTGGCAAACTGGAAAGTGAAAATAGAAGAGCCAATGATGACTACCTACAAAGGTATTGAGGTGTATAAATTGCAACAGTGGACGCAAGGCCCAGCCATGCTACAAACCTTGAATATTTTGGAAAACTTCGACATCAAAAGCATGGGCTACAATTCGAGTCGTTACATTCATACCTTGTATCAGGCGATGAACTTGGCTTTTGCCGACCGTGATTTTTATTATGGCGACCCTGCTTTTGCTCCCGAAGAACCTATGAAAGGACTTTTATCGAAAGAATACGCCAAAGAACGCAGCAAACTGATTAATCCAGATGCCAACGACCCTAAAATTGGCCCTGGCGACCCTTATCCTTATGAAGGAAAAATTAACCCTTTCCAAGATGTACTAAAAAATTGGAGCAGTGCCAGTTTGTTTTCACCCAAAAACAATGCGACTTTCGATGTTCAATTTGAAGAAAGTTTTACGGCTGGTACAACTTCGGTAGAAGCCACCGATGCCGAAGGATGGGTGGTATCGGTTACGCCAAGTGGCGGTTGGGTACCGGCTTGTATTGCAGGCAATACGGGCGTAGGCATGAGCCAACGTATGCAAGCATTTGTCCTCGATCCCAAAGAAAATCCCTTCAATGTTGTTGAGCCAGGCAAACGTCCACGTGTAACGCTTACGCCAAGTCTTGCCCTCAAAAATGGTAAACCGTTTTTATCATTCGCCAAACAAGCAGGCGACGAGCAAGACCAACTGCTTTTGCAGTTTTTCTTGAATATGGTCGAATTTGAGATGACTGTACAAGAAGCTTGCGAAGCACCGAGTTTTAAAACGATGCAAATGTATTCGAGCTTTGGCAAACACGAGCGTATCAATGGCGGTCTTACGCTCAACGAAGCTACGCCCAATTGGACACGCAAAGAACTTGGAAGAATGGGCTATAAAATCAATTACCAAGAGCGTACCAGTGGCCCAATCAACGCCATTTATTTCGATTGGAAACACGGCAGTTTTTGGGGTGGCTCAAGCAATCATGGCGAAGATTATGGGATAGGATGGTAGTGAGTTTATTAGAAATAGTTTTGTAATATATTTTCAAAATCTCTTAATTTTTTGAATTGCTCATTCACTCATTCTTTTTCATGTTATGTCGCATACAGAATATGGAAAAGAATGAGTTGAACTATTGCTATTTATGAATAGAACAAGTACTGAAAAATGCCATTAAGGCTTATGATGGAAATACAGCAAAAACGATACACGTAAGCGTTACCAATATTCAAATACGTATCAGTAATAATGGTAAACCCATTCCAAAAGCTATTAAACAGCAATCATTTACGCCATTTTTTAGCGATTGGATGGACGGTTTTTTCAATCAACTATTTTAGTTTTGATACTTTTTAAGTCGAAATACTTTTTTGATTGAATCAGTAAAACGTTTATCAGTAGGATATTTTCTGTTGGGAGTGATATTATTAAATATAAGAGCCACAGCAAAGAGAATGAGTGAACCCATCAGTACTGGAGAAATCACATAAAAATAGCCTAAACTTTTAATTTTATCAGAACCAATTACGGCAATTAAAGCCGTTGCACCGCCGGGAGGATGAAGTGTTTTGGTGATTTGCATCGCAACAATAGAAAATGAAACCGCCAAAGGTGCTGTTAGCCAAACAATATCTGGAAGGTATTTATAGATAGTAACGCCAATCAGAGCAGAAATAAATGGGCCACCGATAAGATTACGAGGTTGAGCTAAAGGACTTTGGATTGCACCAAAAATCAATACACTTGAAGCTCCAAAAGAACCTATCAAAAATAAGTTTTCATGTTGTGCTAATTGAAAACTCTGAGCATAAGAGATAAGCCCAATACCAATAAATGCTCCTGCAAAAGACCAAAAGTTTTCTTTGTAGTCAATTAATGTTTCCTTATAAATAATGTACTTAGAAAGTCTTATCCCTCTTCTAATTTTTTTCTTGACCATCGAACTTCTCTTAATTTTTAGCTTAAGATAGCTTTGGATTGTTTTAAGTTTTGTTTCAGTAAAGCAAAATTACTATTAAAAACGAGGAATAATACCAAGTGCTGATATTGAGTTGAATAACAGAAAGTTTGGGGGTATTAGGCTGTATTGTTTTGAATTCAATTAATTGAAAATTATAGAAAGTATCGTAAAAGTTTTGGTCAATGATTTTTTGATATGTATATTCAAAGACTCAAACCGTGTTTTTAAAACGAATTTGATAAATACGCTTGTAACTACTGCTTGACATTTACCCCAAAAAGCTCAGTTTAGGTCTGATACTGAGTAAAGATTTTACCCTTCGCATATACTCAATCGTTTTCGGAAACTTCATTTTGTATGCTTGCAGAATAGTTGAAGTTTAGGCATCTACAAGTCATGATAAGATAAAATTCATTTTTTATAATTTTATCACTCTGGTTATTATTTGTATCGTTTTTAATTTATGCCAAATCAACAATCACAACTTTACCTCAAAGCCAAAAAAATATGGGGAACAGTAGTAAAAGAAGAACCAAATAATCCTCTTGAGTTGAAATTGCAATTAGAGTTACACAAGCAACTCCTCAATCTTTTTCAACCTGGTACTTATTACTATTATGTATTTAATATTTTTGAGGCAGACTTTGACTTTGTAAGTCCTGGTATTACCAATGTTTTGGGTTATTTACCCGAGGAGATGGATATTCATAAATTCTTGGAACTAATGCATCCAGAAGACAAACCATATTTCTTGCAGTTTGAGCAACGAATAGCGGATTTTTTCAAGAATTTACCTTTCGAGAAAATACCAAAATATAAAATGCAGTACGATTTTAGAATGCGTACAAAGGATAACCGTTATGTCCGATTATTGCATCAAGCGATACAAATAGATTTTGATGAAACCAATTATTACCGTACTTTGGATGTCGATACGGTCATTACGCACATCAAAAAAGATGGAGTTCCTTCTTTTTCTATCATCGGACTCGAAGGAGAACCCTCTTACTATAACATCACTGAAACCAACACACTTACACTTTCTCAAGACTTGTTTACTCCAAGAGAACGAGTGATTTTGAAGATGATTGTAGAGAATAAAAGTACTAAAGAAATTGCCGAAAAGCTTTTTATAAGTCCTTTGACCGTAAATGTCCATCGAAAAAATATATTAAGAAAAGCCAATGTTTCAACGCCAATTGAACTGGTGCGTAAAGCTTTTCAAGAAGGCTGGATGTAAGTTTCCTGATTTATCAAGCATAATTAATTACTCTTTGCACTTTTCTTTGAAGTATCGACTTCAAGGGAAAGTGCTTTTTTGTGTCAACAAAAGCTCAATAAACAAAAAGCAACCATCTTTTGAAAGCCATTTTTGGATGCTAATCCCGCTAAAAATACCTAAGAGTAGGTATTGCCCTCACGTCCCTAATTACTTAAGTTTGCTCGCTTTAATTTGCTTAACTAAAACAACAACTTCTGTATGAAACATTTTTATTCAAATTTTATGGTATCGTTTGTTGCTAAAACAACAGATATTTTTGTGTGGGAAAAATTGCAAAAGAACAAGCTATTGCTTGTCGCTTTTTTATTCTTGATTTCGCCCTCATTTTTATTTGCACAAGATATTATTATCAAAAATGATAAGTCTGAATTAAAGGCAAAAGTTGTTGAAATTACAGATGATTATATCAAATACCATGACTGGGATAACCTAACAGGCCCGATATACAATATCTCAAGAACTCAGGTATTTATGATTAATTATCAAAATGGCAAGAGAGAATTTATTACAAGTAATGCAGACAATAAAACGGAAACGAAGGTTACTACAAAAACTACGAACACTAATACTGCAAAGGTGAGTAATACAGAAACTCCAATCAGTAGTTCGCCATATACTTTCACTCCAAGAGATAAAAGCCAACCTAAAAGCTATACAAACTTTGCCGATAGAGTAGCCTTCACAGGTGTAACAGTGGATCAGATTGGTAAATTAACCATCCCAACGATTTCTTCTGTTACTGATATTTTTGTTGCCCCCAACATCGCTATCGCAACAGGGATGTCAGCTTCTTATAACCAAGAATCAGTATTAGGTTATAACTATAAGACTTCTTCAATAGGTGTAATGGCAGGCCCAACCTATTACTTAAACGAAGTATTAAAGATAGACAAAAACAAAGGCGGATTATATGGTGGAGCAGCACTTGCTTATACTTTTGCTTTTGCTTCAGAAGATTTTACAGGAACAAGTACTACGGCAGGAAATTTTGGTGTATTTGCACGTGCTGGTGGTTTTATAAGTTTTTCCAAAAAGTTAGGAGCTTTTACTGAGGTTCATGTAGGAGAAGGAGGGGCTTCAGTGGTTGCAGGTATTTCGTTTAAGACTACCAAATAAACACATACACTATGAAAAATGTAGCACTAAAATCACTTTTTATCATTGTAGTAATTACATTGATTACTTTTAGTTGTAAAAAAAGTGATGTAGAACCAACCATGCCAGTTGGTACGGGTGAATTTGCTTTTGCAAGTACCAAATATTCGGGTGGTTGTTTCGCAGTGCCTTCCTCTTCTTGTTCAGGCTCTACCGATGTAATGATTGTATCAGACAATAAGGTCAATACGCTGATTGTCTATAATATGCCAGACAACACTTCTGGTACTTATACAATTTCAAATGGATGGAATTCTGCCACTGATTGTGGTGTACTTTATGTTTTAGCTGTTAAAGATGCTTCTGGAATTACAGCAAGTATTAACGGCACACTTACCAAAACAGGTGCAACAACCTTTGCACTGACCACCTCCGTAACTGACGACCCATCTACTTCGGCATCAACCGCAACAACTGCAAGAGGAAATTATCAAAAGTTGTAAAGATTATATAAATGATTACCTCTTCTCTGGCAAATAGACCACAGAAGAGGTAATTTATCAAATATTACTCGCCCTGATGAATCCAAATATACTTTTTGCCATTCCAATAAATAATTCCACCCGATAAAAAGCCACCATCTTCGTAATCTTCAAGGAGTATGCCGTGATGTGACAGTTTTACTTCTTTGCCACCAATTATATCTCCAGTTTCTTTGTCAAATTGTGTTTCCTGTGCCGTTTTTTCTTTGTAAACAGACCATTTATCAAGCCAATTGAAATCATCAATATCTCCCAGTTTGTTGCCTGCACCCAATACATAATACTCATTGCTTTTACCATGAATTAGCAAAATACCTTTCTTTTTAAGACGTTTATCCGTCACCAAAACTGCCACATCTTCAATTTTATCAGCATTAAAATCATCTTGCAGAAAAACAGGTTTTAGCTTTTGATTAATCAGATAAGTTTTATCCAAACCCTTTTCAATAAATACTTTTGTAAACCACGAAGGTAATACTTGTGCATTTGCTTGGATGGAGAGGAAAATTAGTAGTAGGAATTTGGCTTTCATGATGAAAAGAAGATTGTTGAAGAATCAATTTAGAAAAAAGGTTTTAAATTTATAATGCTTTTAGATTTGTGATATTTGTTTAAAAACCAAGATATAATGACAGCAGAGGAATATGCACAGACTTATCTGAAAGAAGAAATAGCTATCATTCAAGATTCTGATATAATATCTGCTATACCAGAATTAAGTATTTATGAAAAAGCAATAGTTTACAAATACACTGATGATGGATATAAAGATTTAAACGAAAATCTACGGATTAGTCAAGGCAAAGTTGACACTCTTTTTGGGAAATTACTTTACGAAAGTATTAATATAATGCCTAAATTTATAGGTAATGTTTATAGAGGTGTAAATCTAACTAACGAAGAAAAAGAACGTTATAATTGGGCTTTTATAAATGATGAACCAATTACAGAATATTCCTTTGTTTCAACAAGCAGAAGCCCTTTAATAGCCAATGGATTTGGTAGTACTCGATTTGAAATATTTACTACTTCTGGTAGAAGAGTTGAAAGTATTTCAAAATACTCGGATGAAAAAGAAGTAATTCTTTTATGTAATAGTCGTTTTAGAGTTGTCAAAATAGATATTGATTTTATTCAACTAATTGAAATTTAATATGGGAGCAGTAGCAAAGATTTCAGACGATATAGAAATAATTCATACACCTACTTTTTTTGAGGTGGAAGCTCACTATTCTTTTCACGAAAAGGATAAAGCACTCGAGTTAGAATGGATTGAAACTGAATTGGCATTTGCCAAACAAAAATTAGTAGAGGGTGCTTCTGTTTTACAAAAGGAGACGATTTCTAAATTGATTGATTTAGTTGGAAAACTTACCCTAAAAAAGGAAAAATTAAATGAAAAGCCAATTGAGAAGTTCTCAAATATCCCTGAGAGCATTCAAGAAAATCCAGCTTGGCATTTACATCAAAAAGCTCAATCAGGTTTTGAAACCAAAGTGTAAATTTATACTACCGTTATTTCAAGTATTAAGCAATGCGTAACTTGGACAAAATATTGTACGTATAAATAAACAAAAATTTACGTAACCCTACAAAATGAAGTATTGTATCATTGTTTGCTCTTTTTTACTAACATTTTCAACCGTTTCAAAGAAGAATGAACGATGGGAAAAGTGTGGAAAGATAGAATATTCTTTAACGAAAACTTCATGGAATCCTAAAGCTGATACTTTCCAATATTTATATATCAAACATCATTTTGTTGATATAAATCGAGATACGCTTTACTCATTAAGATACAAGATTTTACCTGACTTGGGTAGAGACGTTGTAAAAACACATTCTGGTACATGGATATGTATAGGTAACCATAAAATTTATAAAACAAAATGTGATTTAGTTAAAGCTTATGCTTTTCGTAAGGGGGATTATTAGAAAATAACAAATCCCCTCAAACTACCCACAATCCACATCCACAACAATCCCAACGCCTTTAAAGTCTTTTGATAGTGCTATGTTTTGTACTTGTTCAGCAATAAAGGCTTTTGCTCCTTTTAGGTTGATGGTTTTTTCGAGTTTTATCATGATTTCAAATAAATACTGATTGCGTACTCTTTCTACCAATGGTTTTTCTGGCCCTAATACTCTTGGTGTTCCCAGTTTTTCGATAAGCTTTTGGGCTAAAGCAATGGCTGCTTTTTCGGCATTGGGTTGGTCGATATGTCTTAAAGTAATCTTGATGATTCTGGTAAAAGGTGGATATTGAAAGTCTTCTCGCTCCTTGATTTCGTCTTGATACAAACCTTTATAATCATTTTCGATAATCTGTTGTAATATTTTTTGCTTCGGATTATTGGTCTGAATCAATACTTTTCCTTGTGTTCCTCTTCGTCCTGCTCGTCCTGCTACTTGTGTCAGCATTTGAAACGCTCTTTCCGAAGAACGAAAATCTGGAAAATGAATCATTCTATCCGCATCAAAAATGCAGACAAGACTCACTTTTTCAAAATCCAATCCTTTAGAAACCATTTGCGTTCCCACCAAAATATCTACCGCACCACTTTCTACTTCATTAATCAAGGTTTGGAAAGCCGTTTTGGTTCTGGTAGTATCCAAATCCATGCGGGCGATTTTGGCATTTGGCAAAAATATTTGTAATTCTTCTTCCAGTTTTTCTGTGCCATAACCTCTTGTTTTCAACTTGGTAGAACCGCATGCCTGACAAGTTTTTGACATCGGTTCGTGGTGTCCGCAATAATGGCAACGCAATTCTTGGTTGCTGTAATGATAAGTAAGACTCACGTCACAATTTGGACAAGCCGCAATAGTATCACAATCTTCGCACTGAATATATGGCGAATAACCCCGACGATTTTGAAATAAAATTGTCTGCTGTTTTTTCTCCAGATTCAAGCCCATCGTGTCTAACATCAAGTTTGAAAAATCACCTTTGGTTAGTTTTTGCTTTCGAGCCGCCTTGATGTCGATAAGTTCAATGTCGGGTAATTGCGTATTACCAAAACGTTCTTTCATTTCTACAAAGCCATATCTTTCGGTTTTGGCATTGTAAAAACTTTCGATAGAAGGCGTAGCAGAACCCAACAATACTTTTGCTTTTTGTCTATGAGCAATCACCACTGCCACATCTCTGGCATGATAGCGAGGTGCTGGGTCGAATTGTTTATAAGAAGTTTCGTGTTCTTCATCAACAATGATGAGTCCGAGATTATCAAAAGGCAAAAACACCGCAGAACGCACGCCCACCACAAATTGAAATTTGCCAGATACAACGCCTTTCCATACTTCTACCCGTTCATTATCCGAAAATCGAGAATGATAAATACCCATTTTATCGCCAAAAACTTTGCGTAATCGCACCACAATTTGGGTCGTCAAGGCAATTTCTGGCAATAAATACAATACTTGAGAACCACTTTCCAGTACTTGTTCAATTAGTTTGATATATACTTCGGTTTTGCCACTGCCCGTAATGCCATGCAAAAGCGTAGTGTCTTTTGTTTGAAAACTTTGCATGATTTCAGAGAAAGCTTTTTCTTGAGATAAAGAAAGTACGGGCGTTGGAGCTTCTACAAAGTCAAGGTCTTCTTCAAAGCGGCTAACGATTACTTCAAATTGTTCAATAATACCATTTTTCAATAAAGTACTCAGCGAACTTTCCGAAACATTGGCTTTGGTTAAAGCACTTTTTTCTAAACCTTTTTTATTCAATTCGGGCGTGCGGAGGACGGGAACGAACTTTAAATAATTCAAAATCACGTCCAATTGTTTGGGCGATTTTTCTAATTCGCCAATCAAAGTCGTTAAGTAAAGTGCATCTTCGTAAAAAGGATTTAGCCTAATTTTTTTAAGAATTTTGGGCGTATATTTTTCACGTACTTCTTCAAAAACAATGACAGCCTTTTTCTGAATTAAAGATTTAATGATATGATAAACATTCTTTACTTCGGCAAAACGAGCGAGTTCATCATAATTCAAAGACTGATGTTTTTTGAGTTCTTCGATGATTTCCGTTTCACGTTCTGTCAATAAAGCAGGCTGGTCGAATTCGGGATTAAACTGTACTTTCGATAAACTCGATATCTTTAAACCCGAAGGCAAAGCAATGTTTAGCACTTCGCCGACGGTACACATATAATAATCGGCAATCCAATAGAAAAGCTCAATTTGTTTGGTGTTCACCAAAGGAGCGTCGTCTAATACTTCTAAAATATATTTGGCTTGATATTTCTCTGGCGGTTTGTTGTGAATGCGTGCAATAACAGCCGTAACCACCTTGGTTTTCCCGAATTGTACAATCACTCTTAAACCCGTAGTAATACTGGCAGCGTACTCACGTGGCACACGATACGTAAAAGTATTCGGTACAGCAACAGGTACGATTACATCGGCAAAAAGGGTGATTTCTTCTGTATATAAACTTGTTTGATTAATTTCTAAGGATTGCATTAGCTTGATTGAAGTATTCCTAAAGTTTGAAAATGAATTGAGCGAATACTAATATTATTTCTCGAAATTGCTGAGATGACCGCAATTTACGGGAAATAATGTTTTGGTAATGCAGCCGACAAGCCATAAATAGATAAATCTCGTAGTTTTGTTGCTAATACTCGCTTTTGATTAAAAGCACTAAATAACATGATAAAATTACTCCTCATTTTCTCCATTACATTCATTATCAGTTTTGCGGGTTCATTTCATCCCGGACCATTGAATATGTCGGTGATTCAAAATACTTTGAAGAAAAACCTTTTTGCTGGATTGTGGATGACCTTCGGTGGCGTAATTCCTGAAATCATTTATGGTATTTTGGCAGTTGAAGGTTTAAAACTTTTTGAACAGTATCCCTTGGTTTTTGAAATGATGCAATGGTCAGTTTTACCAGTTTTACTTTTTGTCGGTTGGAATTACCTAAAACCCAAGCCAGCCAAAGAGCAAATAGATGAAATATTAGAAGTAAATCAGAGGAGTGCCAATGCTGAAATTACGTCTTTGACTGGTGATGTACTCAAAGGTTTTTTACTTTCCTTACTCAATCCCCAACTATTGCCATTTTGGTTAATCATCCTCATTAATTACCAGAATTATCAAGTTTTACACATCGAAAATACCTTAGATAAAATTGCATTTGTATTTGGGGCAAGTGCAGGAGCTTTTTTGTTGAACTATTTTTGTGCCTATATTGCCAACCGTAAAAGAGGTTTGATTTTTGAATATTTATCCCCAAAAATGTTCGATACCATCATGGGTTGGACTTTTATCGCCATTGCACTCATACAGGCAATTAAATTATTTGCGTTTTAAAAGCAGAAATTTGAATTTAATGTTTGGAATTTTATACAACTTTATTAATTTGCATCTACTTATTAAACTCAAACAAATTAATACTTTACATGACACCTATGTCTGCACTGCACAAGTGTTTTATGTCAATAGCTTGTGCCTTGTTGGTGTTTACAGCTAATGCTCAAACGCCCGCTCCAATTACTTTCGGACAAGTAGATTTGAAAGACCTTGAAATGACTTCGTATTCAAAAGATACTGCTGCTGTGGCAGTAGTTTTGGCGGATTACGGTGATTATTTCTACAATTTTCAAGATAATGTGCCAAGGGCTATTTATCGGCGACACGTCAGAATTAAAATCTTGAAAAAAGAAGGTTTTAAATATGCTAATATTAAAATCCCTTTTTACTTCCCCAACGACAATACTAAAGCGGAGGCTTTCAATAAAATTGAGGCAACGACTTGGAATCTTGAAAAAGGTGATATTGTCTCGTACTCTTTGACGCCAAAAGATTTTTTCGAGAATAAAGAAAGCAAAGACGTCTATTACAAAACCTTTACTTTTCCTAAAGTACAAGAAGGTTCGGTATTAGAATACACCTATGAACTAACTTCTGGAATGTGGTACGAACTCAGAACTTGGGAGTTTCAAAAAAATGATATACCAACTATTTGGAGTGAACTCCGTGCCGAAATTCCTGCCTACTTTATTTTTAATATTACGCTTCATAGCTCAATACCTTTGAAGGTACAAGAAACTAAGGATGGGGAAAATAACTTTTTAAGAGGAAGCATTCGTGACCCTTACTTGAGTTACCGTTTTGCGATGGAACATTTGCCTGCTCTAAAGACTGAACCTTTTATTACTACTTTAGAAGATTATCGTTCAAAATTAGATTTTGAATTGTCTGCAACCAATTTCCCAGACCAAAGCAGAGTAGATTATTCTAAAACTTGGGAGTCGCTGAATGAAACTTTATTGACCAATGACTATTTCGGAAAACAAATTAAAAAGTTTGACGAAGCTGAGAAACTGGCACTTAATCTAAAAGCTCAGTACAAAAATGATACCTTGGCTTTATTGAAAGCGGCTTATAAATTAGTGCAAAGTACCATGCAGTGGAATGAACAAGAAGGCGTATTTACGACCATTACGAATTTGGACAAAACCTACGAAAAACGTACTGGAAATGCGGCTGAAATCAACTTGATACTCATTCGTTTGTTGCGTGAATGCGGTTTTGATGCCAATCCTTTTATCCTAAGTACTCGTGACAACGGTCAATTGTCTGACTTGGTTCTGCTCAATAGATTTAATTATACTATTGCCCACGTGGCATTAAATGGGAAAGATATTTTTCTGGATGCTACCAGTAAATTAATGCCAATGGGTCTGTTGCCACTCAATTGTATGAACGAAAGAGGGCGTTTAGTGGTAAGAAAAAACAGTCGTTGGGTAAAAATTCCTGCCAATATCACCAGTCGAAAAGTTACTTTGGTCACTATGAGTATTTTGCCAAACCAGCAGTTGAAAGGTGAAATCAATGTTTCATTTGCCGGACACGACGCTGTCTCTTTTAGAAAAAAAGTATTGACCAAAGGCGAAGCTTCTTATAGTTCAGAGTACAAAAAAAGCCATAGTGAACACAACATCGAAAGTATCAGTCTCTTGAATATAGATTCACTTGATAATGTGCCTCAGTTACAAGTAAAAGCGACCTTGAATGAAGCCTATTCAGAACTCGGAGACCGCATTTATTTTACGCCAACATTGGGTTTGGCGATTGATGAACAGCCTTTTAAATCACTTACACGGGCATATCCTATCGACTACACCGTGCCGCAAGAAGAAACTTACAGTGCTCAATTTATCATTCCAGAAGGTTATGCTATCGAAGAAATGCCTAAAAACGATGCTATCGCTTTGCCAAAGCAAGGTGGAAGGTTTGATTTCAGAGTAGAAGTGTTGGATAATCTCATCAAAATTCAGAGTAAAATCAATTTGAAGAAAGTCGTTTATATGAGCGATGAATACCCATTCCTGCGTGAGTTCTTCAATAGAATCATAGCCAAACACACAGAACAGATAGTTCTCAAGAAAAAGTAAACTCGTAAAAATTTAAATATTCTATGAAAAACCAATACCTCACCAAATTGCTCTTCACTTCGCTGATGAGTGTAATGATTACTTTTTTTTCTTTCGGGCAATTACCTCGTCCGATTACCTTTGGAAAAGTTGACCTCGCTGATTTACAAATGAAAACTTATGCCAAAGACACTTCTGCTGTGGCAGTAGTACTCTGTGACTATGGCGAGTATTTCTACAATTTTATTGATGGTGGAAGCATACCTAAAGTAGTGTATCGCCGACATATTCGTATAAAAATCCTTAAACAAGCGGGCTTTAACTTCGCTAATCGACGAATTGCCTATTATATGGTTTCAGACCCTGATAAGTCCGAGACTGTCGATAATTTTCACGCTTCTACTTGGAATCTTGAGAATGGCAACCAAGTCAGTTACAGCTTAGACGGTAGCGATTTGTTTGATGATAAAGGAACAGACAACATTTATTACAAAACCTTTACTTTCCCCCAAGTTAGGGTAGGTTCGGTATTGGAATATACCTATGAAATAGAATCAGGAGTTTGGTTTGATATGCGAACTTGGTATTTTCAAGACGATATTCCTAAAGCTTGGTGCGAACTAAGAGCTGAAATTCCGGGATATTTTGAATTTAACATGACGCTCCGTTCGCAAATACCTTTGAAAATCCGAGAAATGAAACAGGGGGAGCAAAACTTCATTCGTGGAAATATCCGTGACCCTTTTTTGGCGTATAGATTTGTGATGGCAGATGTGCCAGCGTTAAAAGAAGAAGCTTACTTAACAACCATCGAAAATTTTAGAGCCAAACTTGATTTTGAATTATCTGCAACCCAATTTCCCGGACAACAAAAACAAGACTATACCCAAACGTGGGAATCTTTAAATGCTACTTTACTTGATAGTGATTATTTCGGGAAACAATTGAAAAAATATAGTCAGGCAGAAAAAATAGCTGCTACTTTAAAAGCTACTTCAAAAGATTCATTGTCATTATTGAAGGCCGCTTATAAATATATTCAAAATTCAATGCAATGGGATGGCGAAAGAAGTTGGTCAACATCAAAACAGAATCTCAATAAAGTAGCTGAGAAACGTTTGGGTAATTCGGCAGAAATCAATTTAATGTTGGTAAGATTACTTCGTGAATGCGGTTTTGATGCCAATCCGTTTCTCCTTAGTACTCGTGAACATGGAGCTCCCTCAAATTTTGTTTTACTAAAAAAATTCAATTCATTGATTGTCCATGTGAATCTGAACGGAAAAGATGTGTTTTTAGATGCCACCAACAAGCTCACGAGTGTTGGTCAATTACCTTTTGAATGCCTCAACGAAAAAGGAAGATTAATCGTAAAAGGCGAAGGTCGTTGGATAGATATACCTGCTAAAGAAGTAAGTAAAAAAGTGTTGGAGGCTACCTTAGAAGTTTTACCAGAACAAGTACTCAAAGGCGATATACATATTACTCACTCAGGCTACGAAAGCATCAATTTTAGAGCGAAAGTAGTGGCGAAAGGCAAAGAATCTTTTATCAGCGAATACAAAAAAGCAAGAGCCAACGAGCAAGTAAGTAAAATAGAAGTATTAAAACTTGATACTTTGGAAGCTTCACCAGAGCTAAAAGTGCAAACCCAAATCAGTGACGCTTATTCAATTGCTGGCGATAGAATTTACCTTTCTGCCATGTTGGGTATGGGCGAAAAAGCGAACCCTTTCCAATCGTCTACTCGTACTTATCCTGTTGATTTTGGTGTGCCTCAAGAAGAAAATTATACAATCACTTTCAAGTTACCAGCTAATTATGTGGTAGAAGAAGCTCCTAAAAATGAATTGGTGAATTTGCCGAACGATGGCGGTCGCTTTGAATTCAAAGTTTTTACTTTTAATGGCGAAGTAAGAATTGAAAGTAAAAGAGTATTGAAAAAGAATATTTATACCAATTACGAATATTTGGCACTCCGTGAATTTTACAATAAAATCGTTGCCAAACACGCCGAACAGATAGTTTTAAAGAAAAAGTAGCCATACAAATTAATTATTTATGAATAATCGATGCTTTAGCAAATTACTTATCACTTTGCTGATAAGTTTCATTTGCATCAATTTAAGTTTCGGACAAGATAGTCCAATTAAATTCGGTAAAATAGACCTTGCCGAATTACAAATGAAAAGTTATGATAAAGATACTTCTGCCGAAGCCGTTGTTTTGTGTGACTTCGGAACACATAGTTACGTTTATCATGCTTCACAAAGTTTCAAAGCTGTTTTTGAACGCCATCGTAGAATTAAGATTCTGAAAAAATCTGGTTACAGTTGGGCGACTTTTTCGATTCCTACTTTTACTTCAAGAGACATGACACAAAAAGAGTATGTAATGTCGGTAAAAGGAGCTACTTATAATGAAGAAAATGGAAAAATTGTCACGACAAAATTAGAAAAAGAGTCCATTTTTGATGAGAAAGTTTCTGAAACACAGAAAGTGAAAAAGCTTACTCTTCCGAATGTGAAAGAAGGTTCTATCATTGAATATACTTATAGGATTGAATCAGATTTTACTTCTGAAATCAGAGCTTGGGAATTTCAAAAAGGTATTCCTGTTGTCTGGAGTGAGTACCAAGTAAGAGTGCCAGATTTTTATAAATTCCAAGTATTGACGCAAGGATACGAGCGTTTTCATATTGCAGAAAATCATCCTGAAAACCTCAACTTGAGTGCAAGTGCTGGAAATATTTTAGGAACATCCTATCGTTTTGTGCAAAAAGATGTACCAGCCTTAAAAGTTGAACCTTTTATTACGACCATCGAAGATTACCGTTCGCAAGTAGAATTTGAAATTGCTGCTTATTTGCCTGAAGGTAGAATGGCAAAATACTTTTCTTTGTCGTGGGATGATTTCTCAAAAACTTTAACCAATTACGAAAACTTCGGAGGGCAACTCAGCAAGACGGGCTTTCTGAAAGAAACTATTGAGAAAATAAAATCTGCCAAATTAGATACACTTTCAAAAATCTACGCTGCCTATAACTTTGTTTCCAGTAATATGACTTGGAATGGTCAGGCGAGTTTCTTGGCAAGTGGCAATTTGAAAAAATCTTTTGAAAGTAGAACAGGTAATGTTGCTGATATAAACTTAATGTTGGTTGCTCTTTTGCAAGAATTAGGGCTTGATGCCGACCCTGTGGTGTTGAGTACAAGAGATAACGGACGAGTATTAGACTATTACGTTTTGGAACGTAAGTTTAATTATGTGATTGCGGCTGTGAATGTCGGAGGTGATTTATTACTCTTAGATGCCACCGAACCTTTGATGCCTTTAGGACAATTACCTACTCGTTGTTTGAATGGACAAGGACGTTTGATTCACCAAAATGTGGGTTATTGGGTTGCTTTGAAAAGCAATGAAAAAGATGGACAAACTGTTATTTCCAGTTTTGAAATCACCGAAGAAGGAAAATTGAAAGGACAAATGTCAATCAATTATTTGGGCTATGCGGCACATCGCAACCGTCTCGAACTCAAAAAAGATAAGAACGAAAAGTACATCGAGAATCTAAAAAAAACACACCCCAATTGGGAAGTTTCTTCAGTTAAATTTGAAGAAGTAGATAGTTTGTACAATCCACTTCAAGTACACCTTGCACTCAATATTAATGAAGAAGTAGGAATGGCTGGTGATCGTATTTACTTAAATCCGATGATGGGCGAAGGTGAAGAGAAAAACCCATTTACGGCAGCAGAAAGAAAATACCCTGTTGATTTCGGAACACTGATTGAGGATAGTTTTATCGCTACTTTTCAGATTCCCAAAGGTTATGTAGTAGAAGAATTACCTAAAAGCGTTAGGGTAAGTCTTCCAGAAAATGGCGGAAAATTTACTTTTATGGCGGGGACTACTGGAGATGTTATTACGATTTCAAGTAAAATATCATTTCAAAAAACAATGTATTTCGCCGAGGAATATTTGTTATTGAAAAGTTATTACAATCAAATTGTACAAAAACACGCTGAAAAAATTGTCTTAAAGAAAGCACAATAATCTATGAAAACTTTATTATTAAGTACCGTATTGTTACTGAGTTTTATCGTAAAACCTTTTGCTCAGAATGTAATTGTGAATAATAGGAACATGATTGGTAACACTGGCATCATTGGCAATGCTGCCAATAGACCAGCAGAATTAAAGGAGCAAGCTTACAATAACGTTAGAAAGAGCGAAACAGCTTTTACGGAGAAAAAAACAGGAGAAACTGTTGAGAAAAAACCTTTTGCTGAAAACCCTTGGAATATAGCCAACATTCCAGCAGAATTAAAAGAGAAAGCTCATGCTGTGGTTAGAAATAGCGAAACAGTTTTTACGGTAAAAAATATCGGAGAAGCCGTTGAGAAAAAGCATCTTGTCCTTACCGTATTAGACGAAGAAGGGCTTGATTATGCTTCAATGACACTTATTTATGACAAACTAAACAAAGTGAATGACATTGAGGGCATACTCTATGATGCCAATGGCGAAAAAGTAAGAAAGCTAAAAAAAGAGGAAATCTACGATGGAAGTGCCGTGGATAATTCAACACTCTTTGGCGATGACCGTTATAAATATGCCAAATTCAAGTACGCTAATTTTCCGTTTACCGTAGAATTTACCACCGAAACTACCAGTAAAAATCTATTGTTTTACCCGATGTGGTTTCCGCAAGAAGACGAAGAAAACGTTACGGTTGAGCAATCTTCTTTGAAAATTATCATGCCTGCCAACATGCCATTGCGTTATAAAAATATCAATGGCATGACAGAACCAAAGATTGAAAACGTAGCTGAAACCAAAACTTACACTTGGCAAGTAAAAGGCATGAAAGTTTATGAAAACGAACCTTACGCTCCGAAGTGGACAAGCTATGGCAAAGGAGTACTTACTGCCCCAACCGAGTTTGAAGTAGAAGGCTACAAAGGCAGTTTGAAAACGTGGAAAGATATGGGGCTTTTTCATAATGCACTCAACAAAGGAAGAGATGTGTTACCCGAAAATGTACAATATGAAGTAAAGCAATTGGTTGCTAATATTTCCGACCCAAGCCTGAAAGTAAAGAAAATCTATGAGTACTTACAATCAAAAACTCGATACATTTCTATTCAATTGGGTATTGGCGGTTGGCAACCTTTTGAAGCAAGCTATGTTGCCGAAAAAGGTTATGGCGATTGTAAAGCTTTGTCGAATTACACCACTGCTTTATTGAAAACCGTTGGTATTGAATCATATTATGCTACCATTTATGGAGGAAGTAATCAGCGAGATGTACAAGTGGATTTTCCATCACAGCAGTTCAATCACGTAATTGTGTGCGTACCGATGAAAAACGATACTATTTGGTTGGAATGTACTTCACAGGAAAATGCCTTTGGGTATTTATCAGATTTTACCAGTGACCGCTACGCACTTTTATCAACGCCAGAAGGAGGGAAGTTAGTCCATACGCCAGTTTACAAAGCAAAAGACAACCAGCAAAATAGAAATATTAAAGTAGCTTTGGCAGAAGATGGAAACGCCACAGTAGAAGCTCTGACAGAATACACAGGACTGTTATCGGACGATTATTCAGAAATTAAAAATCTACCAAGTAGAGAAGCACAGCAAAAATCTTTGTACAAAACAATTAATATTCCCAGTTTTGATTTAACAGATTTTACCATTCAAGAAGAGAAAAAACGCATCCCTTCGGCTACGGTAAAAGTAGCTCTGAATGTGCGTAAATGTGCTTCAAGAAGTGGAACAAGAATGTTTTTGAATCCTAACTTGATGTCGGCTATAAATGTAATTCCTCCTGCTTTGGATAAACCACGACAAACAGAAGTAGTGCTGAAAAAAGCTTATATCGAAAGCGATGTAGTAGAGTACCAACTACCCAAAAATGCAAGTTTAGAATTCAAACCTGAAAACATTAAGTTTGAAAATAAGTTTGGTACTTATCAGTCAGAGTTTCAGATAAAAGACGGAAGTTTACTTTATACCAGAAAGTTTGTCCGAAATCACGGTACTTTTCCAGCCGAAAGTTATTCAGAGTTAATAGATTTTTATAAAAAAGTCAGTAAAGCAGATAGAACACAAGTAGTGTTGAAGCTGTAATTGATTAGCGATGAGCTTTGAGCCTTGAGCAATGAGCTTTGAGTTTTTATTATATTATAAGCTTTGAGCAATGAGCCATCAGCTTTGAGTTTTTATTTAAAGTCAAAGCTCATCACTCGCAGCTCATCACTCGCAGCTCAAAGCTCATCGCTTAAAGCTCATAGCCATCAGCTTTGAGTTTTTATTTAAAGTCAAAGCTCATCACTCGCAGCTCAAAGCTCATCGCTTAAAGCTCATAGCTATCAGCTTTGAGCTTTTTTTATTAAATTATGATGAAATACAGAGCTTTGTTGCGACTATGTTCAATATATTGACTTGTAAATCGTTAAAATTACCTAACCAAAACAATTATTACTATGCTTAAAAAAATCAAACACACTGCTATTTTTAGTTTGTTGTTCACTTTTGTTTGGTTTGTTTCTTGCAAAAAAACAGAAGAAAACCTTACACCAACAAGTACGACTCCAGATGTTCGTGACAGTGTTTATATCATCGCTCAGTCATTGTACTTTTGGAATACGAACTTGCCAAGTGCGGCCAATTTTAAAGCTACTTCATACCCAACAGCCGACTCTGTTATGCGAGTTGTAAGAACTTATAGCCCTTATGTAAACGGAAAATACCAAGACCGTTGGAGTTTTGCCATTGACAAAACCACTTGGGAAAATTACGTAAACGGAAGTAGCCAAGATGCAGGTATAGAATATAGCTTTGCCAGTAGCACTGATTTAAGAGTAAAACTGGTTTATTCTGCTTCACCAGCAGGTTTGTTAGGTATCAAAAGAGGTTGGAAAGTATTGAAAATCAATGGTGTTGATGGCACAGTCGCCAATATCGACCAATTGAATACCGAACTCAACAAAACTTCACAAACCATTGTTTTTGCTAAACCTGACGGAACGCAACAAACCAGTGTTCTCACACCCGCTGCCTACACTGCCGACTATGTAATGAATCCAAAAGTATTTACTGTCAATGGCAACAACGTTGGCTATTTTGCTTTCGATTCATTTTTAGGGGAATCTATCAACGGACAAACTGCCCAGTCCACTTTGAATGTTTTGGACCAAGTATTCGCTCAATTCAAAACCAATAATGTCACAGATTTAGTATTGGATTTACGTTATAATGGCGGAGGTTATGGCTTGGTAGCCAATTATTTAGCTAATTTAATTGCTCCGACATCAGCTATCGGAAAAGTATTTGCAAAAACAGAACACAATTCCTTGTATTCAAGATATAACTCTACCAATTATTTCCAGAAAAATGCTAACGGACTGAATTTAAGTAGAGTAGTAATTATTGTGAACAAAGGAACGGCTTCTGCAAGTGAAGAACTCATCAATGGTTTGAAAGCTGTCATGAATGTAAAACTCATCGGAAATACCACACACGGTAAACCTGTGGGCTATTATGCCATGCCAACCATGAATTATTATGCTTTCCCCGTGGCATTTAGAAATGTAAATGCCAACGGAACAGGCGATTTTTACGAAGGATTTACACCTGATAGAGTACAAACCGATGACGTAACACACGATTTGGGCGATGCCAACGAAGCCTGTTTAAGCACAGCCTTAAACTATTTTAGCACAGGCATTTTACAAGGAGGTACTCAATCAGCCAGAGTAAGTGCTGAAATTGAAAATTATAATACAAAAATCAGCAAAGACCGTTTGAAAATCACGGTAAATAATTTGCCAAAAAATTAATAAATAGACGATTTATGAAAATCTTTACCCTACAAGAAGCAAGCAATCTTGTGGGGTTTATTTTTGTCTTCTTTTTTTTGATTAACTTTGTATTTCCGAGAAATTTCAAAAAGAATGAATTTCTCAATCACGAAATCTTACATTGCATTTAGAATGAAAATCTCCCTTAATTGGCTTAAACAATTTGTAGAAATAACAGAGTCGGCTCAAGAATTAGACCATCTCTTAACTGGAACGGGCTTAGAAGTAGAATCCATCGAGCGTCACGAAGCAATTTTGGGCGGTTTACAAGGTTTTGTAGTAGGTGAAGTACTTACTTGTGAGCGATTTATGGTCAAGGAAAAACAGTTGAGCTTAACTACTGTTGATGTGGGCGGAGAAACGCCTTCACAAATTGTTTGTGGTGCTGCCAACGTTGAAGCCGGACAAAAAGTAATTGTTGCTACTGTCGGAACTACGCTTTACGACCATGCAAAAGGTGTTGAGATTTTTAAAATCACCAGTAAAAAAACTTACGGACATCTTTCGGAAGGAATGATTTGTGCCGAAGATGAAATCGGTATTGGTACTTCACACGCTGGTATTATGGTGTTGGATACCGATTTACCAAACGGAACGCCTGCGGCTCAGTACTTTAATTTAGAGGCAGATTTATTAATCGAAATCGGATTAACACCCAACCGTGCAGACGCTGCTTCGCATTGGGGAGTAGCCCGTGATGTTAAGGCAAAAACAGGTCGTGCTATTACGTTGCCTTCGGTTGAAGCTTTCAAAGTTGATAATAATAACTTCCCGATTGAATTAATCGTTGAAGACGCTACGGCTTGTCCACGTTTCTGTGGTGTAACTGTTGACGGCGTAACAGTGAAAGAATCGCCAGAATGGTTACGTAAATCTTTGGAAACCATTGGTTTGCGTTCAATTAATAATATTGTTGACATTACCAATTATATCTGTCATGGCTTAGGGCAACCGATGCACGCTTACGACTGGAATGCCATTTCAGGACAAAAAGTAATTGTAAAAACTTTACCAGCAGGTACGAAATTTACCACGCTCGACGAAGTAGAACGTACTTTAGGCGAAACAGATTTGATGGTTTGTAATGGCGAAGAACCGATGGGAATCGCTGGGATTTTTGGTGGAACTAAATCAGGAATCAAGCCAGAAACGACTCGTGTCTATTTAGAAGTAGCCTATTTCGACCCTGCTTCTGTAAGAAAAACGGCTCAACGTCATGGCTTGAAAACGGATGCTTCTTTCCGTTTTGAGCGTGGAACAGACCCAAATGCGAAATTATACGCTTTGAAATATGCAGCTTTGTTGATTCAAGAATTAGCAGGTGGCGTAATTGCTTCGGAAGTATCAGATTTTTATCCGAATCCGATAGCAGATTTCAGCATTCCAGTTTTATACAAAAACGTAAATCGTTTGATTGGTAAAACTTTGGATAAGGCTTTAGTAAAATCAATTCTTGAATCTTTAGACATTACGGTTCAAAACGAAGATGAAAATGGTTTTACAGCAATCGTTCCGCCTTACCGTGTGGACGTTACTCGTGAAGCCGATGTAATTGAAGAAGTACTTAGAATTTATGGTTTTGAAAATGTAGAATTGTCTGAAAATCTTGGAACGGAATTTTTATCTGGTTTCCCACAAAAAGACAGAGAACAATTACAATTAAGAATTTCGCAAGTATTGGCGGCGAATGGTTTCAATGAAATCATTACCAATTCTCTAACAAAACCAGCTTATTCTGCTTTGATTAAAGCAGATTTGCCGAACGACGACGTTGAGATTTTAAATAAATTATCAGAAGATTTAGGCGTAATGCGTCAGTCGATGGTATTTTCTGGTTTAGAAGTATTGGCACACAATATCAACCGTCGTCAGAAAGATTTGAAAATGTTTGATTTCGGAAAAACCTATCACAAAATCAATGATAAATACGTTGAAAAACGCCATTTAGCATTGTATGTTACGGGAAATACGGAAAATGAAACGTGGCAATTGAAATCACAAAAAGTAGCTTTCCATACGTTGGCAAGTGCTGTAAATAAAGTATTGGGAAGTTTAGGTTTCAAAAATCTTGATACAAAACCTTTAGAAGGAACGGCAACTTTTGAATACGGTTTGAGCTACGTCTTAAACAAAAAAGAAGTAGCCAAAGTAGGTTTAGTAAAACCAAATGTGGCGAAAAAAGCAGAAGTAAAACAGCACGTTTTCTTTGCTGATTTTGATTGGGATTACTTGTTCAAACAATATAACGACAAAGCTACTTTTGTAGAATTACCAAAATTCCCAGAAGTACGTCGTGACCTTTCTTTGGTGATTGACAAAACCGTTACTTTCGACCAAATTCAGAAATTGGCACGTAATTATGAGAAAAACTTGTTGCGTCAAATCAATGTTTTTGATGTGTATCAAGGTGAAAACTTAGGAGCAGATAAAAAATCTTACTCAGTAAGTTTCATTCTTCAAGATTACGAACAAACCTTAACGGACAAAGTAATCGACAAAACAATGGAAAAACTAATGGCAGCTTTTGAAAAAGAAATCGGAGCGGTGATTAGAAAATAGATTTATCTGATTAAAAAAATTAAAGGTCACAAGAATTACTGTTCTTGTGACCTTTAATTTTTAGCCCTTAAAAGTTTCCGTAATTTACTTGCAAACAAGCTAAACCCAGTTCGTTTCTCCATAAGTCAACTATTTGATTACGGTCGTCCAAAATGAATTCTACGAAAAATACATCTTTAATATACTGCTCATAAAACTCTTTCTTTATTTCAACATCTTTACGACTATCACCCGTTTTTCGCATGTATAGGGCATCATATTGAATGCGATTATAATGTAGCCAATTAATCGTTTGGCTTTTGGCGTTATCTTCTCTACCCGAAATCAAGATGATTTTTGACCCTTTTTGATGATAGGTTTTCAATATTGCAGCAATAGGTTCATTCAGTAAATCTGTTTCACAGCTTTTAGAATCATAAGGACTTCTATCATGAATGATAGCTAAAGTACCATCTAAATCACAAATAATAGCGGGCGGTAAAGTTTCGTCTTGTACTTCATAAAATGGTCCACGTTCTTTAGTCCTTGATTTTGATGGCTTAATAGTATCAGAAGTTGTATCAGTTTTTTTCAACATATACTGATGATAGAATTTCATTATTACTTCTCGACCTACTTTCTTCTCCCGTCTTTCGTCTCGAATAATACATTCTTCTAAAGAAGTATCAAATTCTTTAAATGTTATGGTTACTTTTTTGCCAGTTTCTTTTACATATTTTTGTGCTACTTCACGAATCCTCTCAATGGGTTTTTCCGAAAGGTTTGTGTCGTCTATTACCACATTTTTGCCTTCTTTCAAGGCTTCCATTAGCATTAGATTGCGAACAGTATCGACAAATTTTTCGTTTTCCAGTGAATACTCAGAGCAGTCTAACATCTCTCTCAACTCATCTTTATTAAGTCTTTTCCAAGAACCTTTTTTGTCTTGAATCAACTTTCTTGCAAAAGTCGATTTTCCACTGGCTGGTAAGCCTCTTAATATTAATATTTCCTTCATAAAATCTCTATAAATTTACTGCTTCTCTTACTTCTAATAATAGCGAATTAACAAATGGTGTTTCAATGTCATTTGGCAAAGTACAGGTATCGAAAAGTTGGTGCAGCTGCTCAATTTCATACTCCGCCTTTTCTATAAAAGCCTCCAAATCAATTTCTCCATGTCTTATTTTCAAAAGTTCTTTAGCATTTGGTCGTCGTACATGAATAGTTCCTTCCGTAGCAATCTCAAGGGCAATGTCCAACAATCTTCGGCAATGCAATAGGTTCTTGCCATCTATTTGTTGTCCATGATTATTTATATCAACATACCTTTGCGTATTTCGTTTAGTCAACCATTCGTTATATTGTTTGTATTCTCGGCAATGTGCTGAATACCCTTCCTGATTGTAATATAAAATAGTCAATGGGTTTTCTCCTTTCGGGATATTCGAAAGCTTCAAAGCATTGCTTTTTTCTGCCACAATTCCATGATAGCCCAAACAGTTCAGTGCATCATAATACAATGAAAAACAATCTTTAAAATGGTTTAAAGCCACCAACCCACATTGGTTTTCATCAAGTTGATTGATAGCCAAATACGTTAAGAGTGGAATAGTTTTTCCATTTTCATACACATAACAAAAATCGTAAGGAGACTTTCTTTTTACTTTCTCATGTTCCCAATTCATCTTCTTTTGTAGTCCTTTAGCTTTTTTGATTTGGGCAATAGCGTATCCACCAAAAGAGTGTAAACATTTTTTGGTCAGGAATTTATGTCTTTGACGAATGATTAAATCGAAAGCAGGATGTTTTTCAATGATACAGTCTTCGGGCATAAACAATAACTCTAACATCGTAGGGTTGGCAGATTGGAGTAATTGTAAATATCGCCTAACTTCATAATAACATTCATCCTTACTAAGCTCAATTTGTTCAAGGTAATTAAACCCAATTAAGTCTTTGGTCGATTGGGCATAAACACCTTTATAATCAATATCAGAGTTTACAGTATTAGTACCATAGGCTTTGGCTACCGACTATGGTTTTGAAGAGTGTAGTCGTGTTCATTGGCTATAAAGTATTTATTTCTTCCCAGAAATAAACATTTGTTTTAATTGATCTAATATTTTCACACATGGAAAATAAGTAACATTACTGAATGAATTAAAGTGTCATAGGTGAAATTTTGGCTTTACTATAAATTGTTATCCTTTGTGAGGAAAAGATTTTACCTAACTGCAAGTTCTTAACAGTACAAAGTTGATTAATTCCTACGCAAGGTATTTACGTAGATGTAATTAATTTCAAAAAATGAATAAATTTTCTTTTTGATAGACCTAATGCAAACTCAACATACATAAATCAATCCCTCCTGTTTTATTAAGAATTTTGTACCTTTGTGCGATAAGCTTTGAATTATAGAAATTTGTTCGAGAGAATAGCTTTTTAAATATCATTTTACTGTTAAAACTAAGGAGATGGAAACAAATTTTCCCATTACTTTTAAAGTTAATATTATAAAAGATTGGGAGTTAGTTGTTGGATTGGTATTTATTTTATTCTGGTTTGTATCGGCATTTTTTATTTTTCATATTCCTTGGTTTGTGGTAATTCCTTTATTGGTAATACTCTTTTGGCAATTAAATTTAGTTTTTGCCGAAATAAAATTGACTCACGAAGGTATTGAGTATAAGTCTTGGATTAGAGAAGTAGTGATAAAATGGAATGAGGTAAATACTTTGGGCGGAATTGCCAGAATAAAAAGACAGTATTTTGAAGTTATTTCCATTCAGTCTTTGAAAGCTGATATTAAGTATAAGAGTCAGGTTGGCTCATCAGTTTATGTGGGAGAAGTGAAAAAACTGCTTTTTATTTCTAACAAAGAGCAGTTTAATCCCAATAGGTTTACATGGATAAGTGATGAATTTATTTCATTTGAGTATCGTCCAGAAATATTAAAAATTATTCAAGAAAAATTAGAAGCAATAGATAAAAATGTTTGAGAATTTAAGCAGTAAAATAACCACCGCAATGCGTACCCTGAAAGGTAAGGGACGTATCACGGATGTCAATGTAGCAAGTACTGTCAAGGAAATCCGTAAGGCTTTGATGGATGCCGACGTAAACTATAAAGTTGCCAAAGAAATCACTGACCGCATCAAGGAAGAAGCAATGGGACAAAAAATCCTTATTGCAGTTGACCCTGGTCAAATGTTGGTGAAGATTGTCCATGAAGAACTTGTAAAATTGATGGGTTCTTCTGTACAAGCTATCAACCTTAAACCAGACCCAGCGATTATTTTGATTGCAGGTTTGCAAGGTTCTGGTAAAACTACTTTCTCTGGAAAATTAGCTCAATACCTCAAAAAAAGTGGTAGAAATGTGTTGTTGGTTGCTTGTGATATTTATCGTCCTGCGGCTATCGACCAATTGAAAGTTTTGGGTGAACAAGTAGGCGTAGATGTTTATGCTGAACCTGAAAATAAAAACGCTGTTGAGATTGCACAAAATGCGATTTCTTACGGACGTAAAATGGGTAAAAGAGTAATCATTGTCGATACTGCTGGTCGTTTGGCAGTAGATGAGGCAATGATGAACGAAATTGCAGCGGTTAAAAATGCCATTAAACCTTCAGAAACGCTTTTTGTAGTGGATTCGATGACGGGGCAAGATGCTGTAAATACTGCTAAAACTTTCAACGAACGTTTGAATTTTGATGGCGTTGTATTAACCAAATTGGATGGTGATGCTCGTGGTGGTGCTGCACTTTCTATTCGTCATATTGTAGATAAACCAATTAAGTTTATCTCAACAGGCGAGAAAATGGATGCACTCGACCAATTCTATCCCGACCGTATGGCAAGCCGTATTTTGGGCATGGGTGACGTACTTTCGTTGGTAGAAAGAGCTCAACAAGCATTTGACGAAGAAGAATCTGAGCGTATTAATAAGAAAATTCGTCAAAACCAGTTTAGTTTTGAAGATTTCTATTCGCAGTTACAGCAAATCAAGAAAATGGGTAATTTGAAAGATTTGATGGGAATGGTGCCGGGAATGTCGCAAGCGGTGAAAGATGTTGATATTCCAGACGATGCTTTCAAATCAATTGAAGCCATTATTCAGTCTATGACTCCGAAAGAACGCCAAAAACCAGAATTATTAGATATGTCTCGCAAGAAACGTATTGCAGCTGGTTCGGGTACTTCTGTTACTGAAATTAATAACCTTTTGAAACAATTTGAAGGAATGCGTAAAATGATGCGTATGATGAACAATGTTCAAGACGGAAAAATGAAAATGCCTAACATGGCAAACTTGATGCGTAGATAAAAGTATTAGCTTTTCAAAAACAAAAGAGGGTTAAATGATAAATTTAACCCTCTTTTGTTTTTGAAAATTTATGAAAGACTCAAAAATAAGTAATCAATACAACTTACTTATTTTCTATAATCTAAAGCTGGTTTTCTATCGCCTAAAAGGGCTTCGTATTTAAAGTTCGCACCACGTTTTTGCAACCATTCTTCTTTAGCTTTGTCGATTAAGGCTTGGTCTTTGAATAAATCCAAAGCTGTGCAAGCCAAAGTTTTGGCGGCTACAATCATTCCTTTTTGTCCGATTCCCATACCACTCGCCGCAGTAGATTGCCAACTATGTGCCGACGAACCAGGAACCCAAGTAGCAGTTTGTAAACCAACCGTTGGCACTGTCCAACTTACATCTCCAACATCTGTCGAACCACCACTGGTAGCACTTTCAGAACCATCACGGAAATCTTTTACCAAAGCTGCATTTTCAATAGGTTGTTTTTGTTCGCCCAATGTTTCGCTTAAAGTAATGGCAAATTTCTTTTCTTCTTCATTATATACCACACCGCCTACTTTTGCCAAATTGTTGTGCATAGCCGTTGCGAGTGTAACATTGGGAAGTAAATTATAAACGCCTCCTAAAATTTCCCATTCTACTTTTGTTCCTGTTCCTAAAGCCGCACCTTGTGCTGCATTTTCAATTCTTTTCCAAACACTTTGTAAAATTTCACGGTCTTTGTGGCGAGCGTAATAATATACTTCTGCATAAGCTGGTACAACGTTAGGAGCTTCTCCGCCTTTTGTAATCACATAGTGAATACGAGTATCTTGTGGAATGTGTTCACGCATCATATTTACCATCATATCCATCGCTTCTACGCCATCTAATGCCGAGCGTCCACGTTCAGGAGAAGCCGCAGCGTGTGAAGCGATACCTCTAAAACGGAATTTTGCATTTTTGTTGGCTAATGAAGTACCAGCATCAGCAGAGTTCTGAGCTCCCGGATGCCAGTGAAGTACTACATCAACATCATTGAAATATCCTTCACGAACCATATACACTTTACCCGAACCACCTTCTTCTGCTGGGCAACCATAAATTTTGATAGTACCTTTTTGACCAGTTTTAACTAACCAATTTTTTACTTCAACCGCCGCTGCTACCGAAGCTGTACCAAATAAATTATGACCGCAACCATGTCCGCCTTTTTGGTTCGGAATTGGACTTACTTCTGGAACAGCTTTTTGTGCTAAACCGGGCAGAGCGTCGTATTCGCCCAAAATTCCAATAACAGGTTTGCCTTCTCCATAAGTAGCTACAAATGCAGTAGGAATTCCCGCTATACCCGCTTGTACTTGAAAGCCTTCTTTCTTGAGTTGTTCTTGTAACAATAAAGAACTTTTTTCTTCCATATATCCCAGTTCAGCAAAATCCCAGATTTTCTTTGAAATACCTGCGTATTCGTCGAATCTTTTATCAATATTGCTGATAACTGTCTGTTTATCAGTATCTACTGGTGTAGCGGTTGCTTTTTTCTTTTGGGCATTTCCCAAAAAACTCACCAAAGTAAGAGCAAGTAAGAATGTTTTTTTCATAATGGATAAATTGTTTTGGTTTGTTGATTGATAAATATTATACTTCAAAAATTACTTCTTCATTGGGTACTCTTAGCCTTTCAGAATAAATGCCTTCGGGAGTACCAATCCCACAAGCCACAATCATATTGATTTCGGCAGCCGCAGGAAGTTTTAAAATCTTTTTTACTAAATTACTGTCGAAGCCTTCCATGGGGCAAGTATCATAACCTTCGGCAGCAAGGCTCAACATAAAAGTCTGAGCCGCCAAAGCACAGGATTTGTGGCACATTACTCTTTGGTCGGCATGGTTACTGATTCTAAGAAATGGTTTGTTGAAGCCCATAAAAAAAACGATAATATTGCGAAGAATGGTATTCAAACCGAAAGGGTCGTTGCGATACACCAAAGGCATGAGTTTCTGATAATACTCCAAAGCCCTTTTGTCTTTTTTTGTAAGCTCTTTTCCTGCAAATTGCTTGTTTAAATTAGCCAAATTCCATTGTACTCTTTCTTTCCATTTGTCCTGACGAGTGACAAAAACAACTAATTGATTAGCCGTTTTGGCAGCAGATTGCCCCATACAAGCCATTTCAAGTGCTTCTTTTGTTTCTTTGCTTTTCACCCAATAAAACTCCCAAAGTTGCATATTACTGCTATTAGGCGAAAGTACAGCACGGTCTAAAGCTCTTTTTACAACAGATTCATCAAAAGGGGCATTGGTATCATAAATTCTTACAGAACGACGTTTTTGGATAATATTCTCAAAGATTTGATTGTACATTTGGTAGTGGTTAGTTTGGTTTTATAAGCGTAATTTACTCGAAAATACCCAAAATAAAAAGCCATTACTTGCGTAATGGCCTGCTGAAAATAGTATCTCAATATCTTTTATGGTTTCCACTGAAGGGTATTTATCATCTTAATAACATCTTTTTTGAGGTAATCAATCACTGGAGCGAGTGAATCACTTTTTAGAGCAGTATTGAAATACAAAGCCCCACGCAAGTAATGTTTGGTAGAGTCGGTGGTATAAAATTGTAAATAAGTAGGTACTTCTCCTTCAAGTTCCATCAGCATGGCGGTTTTACCAGAAGGCGTTTTCATCACCAAGTCTTGAATCGAATATGCTTTCTGATTGTGTTTGGCTGCCAATTTATAAGCATCGTTGATAAGTTTTGATAACTTGGTGGGGTCGTTATTCAAAGGCTTATAAGTAAGCTGAATCATCGCTTCATAAGCAGGGTAATACACATATATCCAATGTGGTTCTGCCCAAGGTACTGTATCATTTTTGATAATTGCCTGTGTAGAATACTGAAAAGTATAAGGGTGATTTTCAAGTAATTGTGTATATTTTACTTTTGGTAAGTCGATTCGGTTGTACCCTTTGGGTTTAGGTACATAATCATTTTCGTCATTGCTTTTTCTACAAGCACTTAGTCCCAAAACAAGAAAAGTGCAAGCCAGAAGACTTGCACTAAATTGAAAAAAATATTTTTTTTGATGATTCATCTATAAAAAATTAAGCGAAGCAATTAGCGATAACATGACGAAAAAAAGTCTGCTAATCTTCAAATAATGACCCTAATCCGCCCAAAACTGAGCCATTTTCTTTGTTTGTATTATTGCCATAAGGCGACAGCGTGCGGATAAGTTTTGATAAAGGCATTGATTGAATCCAAACTCTACCAGTACCACGCATGGTTGCTAAAAACATTCCTTCACCACCAAAAATCATAGATTTTAGGTTTCCTGCTTTTTGAATATCATAGCTGAGGGTTTGTTCAAAAGCCACAATACAACCTGTATCAATTCTCAAGGTTTCGTTATTTAAGTATTTTTCTACAATTGTTCCACCTGCGTGAACAAAAGCCAAACCATCACCTTGTAGTTTTTCTAAAATAAAACCTTCGCCACCAAACAAACCAGCACCAATTTTCTGGTTGAAAGTAATTGAAATCTGAGTACCCAAAGCCGCACACAAGAAACTGTCTTTTTGGGCAATCAAAGTATTGCCGGGTAAAGTGGATAAATTAATCGGAATAATTGTTCCCGGATGAGGAGCAGCAAAAGCTACTTTGCGTTTGCCATAACCACGGTTGGTGAAGTGTGTCATAAACAAAGATTCACCTGTGAGTAAACGAGAACCCGCCTGAAATATTTTACCTAACAATGAGTTATCAGCACTTGAGCCGTCACCCATTCTGGTTTCAAATACAATTCCATCTTCCATATAGCACATCGAGCCAGCCTCTGCAACAACGGTTTCGTTGGGGTCAAGTTCTACTTCTACTAATTGGATGTCTTCGCCTATGATTTTGTAATCTATTTCGTGAGCCTTCATTTGTTATATCGTTTAGATTTTGATTGATAATTGTTCGTCAAAGTAAATCTTATGATGTTTAATTGCTATAATATTTATTATAACTGGTAAGTATTTCTTTTAACTGGACTGTTTCAAGGTTAGTTTAAATGATTGTTGAGGGTTGTTTGTACAACGTCATAAAATTTTTTTTTCAAAGCTTCAATATCATCTTGCGTCATCGACGAAGTTTCGATAGGTTGATGTACCACTACTTGAAGTGGAGCAGGACGAAGAAGCCATTGGTTATCTTCCATTACTTGATAATTATTCAAAAAAGTAATAGGAACTATTGGTACTTGTTGTTTAATCGCCATTACAAAACATCCATCTTTGAAAGGAAGGTGCATTTGTGGTAATTTTTTAGACTTGATACCGCCTTCTGGGAAAATACAAATGCTTCTGCCATTCTGTAAAGCCTTGATAGAACGATTTAAAGACTTTGAACGGCTATTTTTATCATTTCTATCTACTTGGATATGAAGCTTGCGAAACATATAACCAAAAAGAGGTACTTTTTTGATTTCTGCTTTCCCAACAAAAGCGAAATAGTTTTTTACCACAACGCCCATTACGGCAATATCTAAATATGAAAAGTGATTGGCACAAAACACATAAGTTTTGTTAGTATCTAAAGTACTTTCGTATCGGATTCGCACGGGCATTCCTATAATAGGAAAGTATAATTTTCCCCATAATCTATTCAGAAAATGTGCTTTAGGTTTCCATTCTTCTTTTTGTAAAAAAATCCAAAAGAAGGGAAATAGTAATAAAAAAAGAAAAATAAACCAGAAAAGAGCCCAGACAGAGTAAAAGAATCTTAGAATATACATAATGGCAAAGATAGGAAAAACCAGCCACTCATTCAATGATAAAAGTTATGGTAGCTTAAAAACAAAAAAGGTTTATCAGCCGCCACTGTTAAACCTTTTTTTGCTCTACATCTAAGTAAAAATATAGATTAAAAATACTTTGAGATAAGTAATTTTACAAGAGAAAGTACACCTTCGATGAAATGTGATGATAAATAGCGTTTATCAGATTTGACAAACGGATATTGGCTTTAAATAGAAGAAATTTCTGTGTAAAAACGATGAAAATTCCCTTTAGTGCAGAAAGCAAAAAAGTTCTCAGATGTTTCCGAGAACTTTTTTGTATAAGTAAAATCATTCAGATTATATACCCATCATCTCTTTAAATGCAACCGAGTTTCTGGTTGATATTTCTAATTCGATACCGTTGTTTAACACAACTTTCATTCCGCCTTTGTAATAAGAATCAATATCAGCAATGTATTCAGTATTGATAATTTGTTGACGGTTTGCTCTGAAAAAGATATTTGGGTCAAGGCGTTCTTGAATTTTATTCAAAGAACGGTGAATCATTGGGCGGTTATTGCCAAAATGGAAACGACAGTAATTACCAACCGACTCAATCATGTAGATTTCGGTTAATCTAACAAAGTAACACTTGTCGCCATCTTTCAAGAAAATTCTTTTATCAGGAGGGAGTCTTCCTTCTGAAACAGCTTCAGAAATTCTGGTTTGTTGAATTTCTGCACGAAGTTTTTCAATTGTTCTTGAAAGTCTTTCAGCTTTCATTGGTTTCAGTAAATAATCCATTGCCTCAGATTCGAAAGCCTGAATAGCATATTGGTTATAAGCTGTAACGAAAACAATTTTCGGAATAAACTCTAATTCATCTAATAAATCGAAGCCATTTTTTTCTGGCATTTCAATATCCAAAAAAATTAAATCAGGTTGAAGACGATGAATCTTTTCGATAGCCTCATCAACATTTTCAGCTTCATCAATGATTTGAATATCTGGATAGTCTTGCAACAAGTACTTTAGTTCTTGGCGAGATAATCTCTCGTCATCCACCAAGATAGTCTTAATTTTCTTACTCATGGGCTTTATATTTGACAAGTCTTGATCATGGCGGTTAACAGCTCTTGGGGAGTAAGGTTTTCTATTGGCCATCTCGCATACTAATTTTTCTATTGATTTATATAGGTCAACTCCTGTGAACCTTTCAGGTAGTAGTAATATGACGTATCTACTTATTTTCCGCTAATATAGTGGTTTCTGAATTATTTTAAAACACTTTCTAAAGTCTATTTTCCAATTTTTTCGATTAAACTTTATGTTTAACGTTGAAATTTTATTTAGATATGGGGAAAAAATGAGGCATTGTTTTTACTGTATCTTAAAAGGGATAGTTACCTGAGCTGTAACAATATTATCCTCGGATGTAATAGAAAACCCATTGGTAATGCCATAATTGATTAATAACCTTTTGTTGAGGTTCTCTATTCCAATGCCCTTGCGGGTTTTAGGTTCTGTCGGATTACTCGTTAGAGTACCTGTATTTTTGATTCCAAAGGTTAATACATTTCCTTTTTTGCTGGCAAAAACCACAATTTCTCCTCCTTTTTTTAGCTTACCAATACCATGTTTTACGGCATTTTCGGCCAGTAATTGTAAAGACATTGGTGGAATTCTGGCAGCTAAAACACTTTTGGGTACTTCAACCTTGTAGTTTAAACGGCTATCAAAACGAATTTTTTCAAGGTCGAGATAGTTGATTACTAAATTTAATTCTTCTTGAAATGAAATGTCTTTCAAGTCATTATAAGAAAGTGAAACCCTTAATAAATCAGAAAGCTTGATGGTGGCATCTCTGGCAATTTTGGGGTCAGAAAGTGTAAGAGCTTGAATACTATTGAGTGAGTTGAAAAGAAAATGAGGATTTAACTGACTTCTCAGACTGATTAACTCTGCCTCTTTGATATGAATTTCAGCCTCCGTTTTGGCTCTTTCTTCTCGTTTAGCTTTGTTAGCAAATTTTATACCATGAAAGCAAATAAACCATGGTAAAATGAATCTAAATGTCTTTATAAAATTAAAAATGTAATTGTATATACTCACATCTTTAATGTCTGAATAGGGTAGGTGTGCGTGAAAAATATTGATATTGATTAATTCGGTAATGAGTGCAATAATCAAATTCCCTGCGATTGGATAAATATAAAAGCGGCTTCCTTCTAAAGTATCAATTTTGTTTTTGAGGATAAACCAACGGTACAAATGAGTGCCAAGTATCAGAATAATAAAATTACTGAAACCCAAAGCCAACGCATGGCTGGGTTCTAATCTGAAATAAATTAGCTCAAATGTTGTGTATGTGATGTAAATTCCCCAACATGATATTTGTATGGGCCAATATAATTTATTACTGGTCATTCTGAACTGTCTTAGTATTCTTGATACAATTTAATCAATTCGTAACCAAAAGAATAAATATTTTAAGATACTATTCCTCAAGTGCAAAATTTAGTTTATAAAAGAAATTAATGGATTTTTTTATAAAACTACCAAATATTATGCCGAAAAATCAATAAAATTTTAAATTACTTGAGAATGAAGAGATATAGGCAAATCTTAGAAAAAGAAAAAAAATGAGTAGAAGTTTAGACAAAACTAAGAATGACGATGATATAAAGTATCATAAAAGATACTCTAAAGCATTTAGTTCAGAGTATCTTTTATGAAGAGTAATATTATTTAAGTTTTGCCACAGCAGCTTTGATTCTTGCACAAGCTTCAACTAATTGCTCGTCGGCAGCAGCCGTTGAAATACGAACACAATCAGGAGCTCCAAAACTTGTTCCTGCAACCGTAGCAACAAATGCTTCGGCTAAAAGCCACATCGAGAAATCATCAGAATCTTTGATAGTAGTAGTTCCGTCTGATTTTCCGAAATAGTAACTTACATCTGGGAAAGCATAGAATGCTCCGTCTGGCATATTTACTTTGAAACCTTCGATTTCACGCAAAAGACCAACTACTAAATCACGACGACGAAGATACGCTTCTTTCATTTTGTAAGCTTCGTCCAAAGGCCCGTTGAAAGCAACCGTTGCTGCTTTCTGTGCGATTGAGTTCGTTCCAGAAGTTACTTGTCCTTGTAATTTTTCAACACCATCAGCAATCCATTTTGCCGCAGCGATGAAACCAATTCTCCAACCTGTCATTGCATGACCTTTCGCAACACCGTTTACAGTGATTACTTGGTCTTTGATTTCAGGAATTGAACCGATAGAGAAATGTCCAGCTTCAGTAAAGTTGATGTATTCGTAAATTTCATCAGCCATCACAAAAATGTTTGGATGTTTCGCTACGATAGCTCCGATAGCTCTTAATTCAGCTTCTGTATAAACAGAACCAGTAGGATTGTTTGGCGAAGCAAACATTACTAATTTCGTTTTCGGAGTGATTGCCGCTTCAAATTGTTCTGGTGTTACTTTGAAATTATTTTCAAAAGCACCGTCAACAATTACAGAAGTACCTTCTGCCAATTTCACCATTTCAGAATATGAAACCCAGTAAGGAGCAAAAATAATTACTTCATCACCCGGATTAATCAAAGTAGAAATTACATTGGCCAAAGAATGCTTAGCACCTGTTGAAACCACGATATTCTCAGGTTTCCAATCAATATTATTATCACGCTTAAGCTTATCAGCAATTGCTTTGCGAAGGTCAGGATAACCAGCTACTGGCGAATAACCATGAAAACCATCATCAATGGCTTTTTTAGCGGCATCGCAAATATGCTTTGGGGTTTTGAAATCTGGTTCACCTACCGAAAGGCTGATTACTTTGTGTCCCTGAGCGGCAAGTTCACGGGCTTTTTTTGTCATCCCGAGCGTTGCTGACTCTTCCAGTGCATTAATGCGGTCTGCGAGCGATACTATTGAACTCATTTTTGCTAAATTTATTTATGTAAATTGGAAAGTTAGATTGTATGGCTTTCCACTAAGAAAAAATTAAATCCCACAAAGTTAGATGAGTATTATGGGATGCGAAAGAAAAAAAGGAATTTATTGAGGTTTTTAAGCACTATTTTGGTAGTTGTGGACAAAATTGCTTTTTTTCTACTAAATCTTGAGCCTTTTTTCTACTTTTCCCGATTTCCATTTTTTTATTCCAAGTGCTTTTTGCCTTATCTTTACTCGCACATAACAATTTAAAATATGCAAATACTCTTAATTCTAATATTCGTTGTTGGTTACTTGGCCATTGCTTTTGAACATCCGATAAAAATCAATAAAACCGCTACGGCTTTATTAACAGGTGTTTTATGTTGGACTACCTACGTGGTTTTTACAGAACAAAAAGAAACTGTACTGGAGGAACTTTCACATCATTTAGGTTCAGTTTCTGAAATACTTTTCTTTTTGCTGGGAGCAATGACGATTGTGGAATTGGTGGATGCTCATCAGGGTTTCAAACTCATTACCGACCGTATTACCAGTAAAAACAAAGTTACTTTGTTGTGGATTGTAGCTTTTATTACTTTCTTTTTGTCTGCGGTTTTAGATAACCTCACTACGGCAATTGTGATGGTTTCGGTAATTCGGAAATTGATAAAAGATTCAGAATCTCGAAAACTCTTTGCAGGAATTGTAATTATCGCAGCCAATGCTGGCGGTGCTTGGTCGCCGATTGGTGACGTAACCACTACGATGCTTTGGATTGGCGGACAAATTACGCCTGTAAACATTATGAAAATGTTACTCATTCCAAGTTTGATTTCTTTGATTATTCCTTTGATTTATATGACGTATAAAATAAAGGGTTCTGTAAAAAAGCCTAAAGAGGAGGGAAGTGATGCTTCTTTGGATGTAAGCCAAGTTGTTATTCAAGCTCAAAATTCTGTCATTATGTTTTTTACGGGTATAAGTACTTTATTGTTTGTTCCAATTTTTAAAACTGTTACGCATTTACCGCCTTACATGGGAATTTTGCTTGGGTTAGGCATTGTTTGGATTGTGTCAGAAATACTTCATTCGGGCAAAGATGAGGAAGAAAAGAAACCTTTTACGGTAGCTCATGCTTTGAGTAAAATTGATACTTCAAGTATTTTATTTTTCTTAGGGATTTTAATTGCGATTGCGGCTTTAGAATCTACGCACTTACTGTCGGATTTAGCGGTTTGGATGGATAAATCTATTGGAAATCAGGATATTATTGTGGTTGTGATAGGCTTGGCTTCGGCGGTGATTGATAATGTGCCTTTAGTAGCGGCTTCGATGGGAATGTACGATTTATCATCTTTCCCGACCGACTCGAAAATTTGGGAATTTATGGCATACTGTGCAGGAACGGGCGGAAGTGTATTAATTATCGGTTCGGCTGCTGGCGTAGCAGTAATGGGAATGGAAAAAATAGATTTTATTTGGTATATGCGAAAAATCAGTTTTACGGCTTTATTGGGCTATTTTGCTGGCGTAGCGGCTTATTTAGCCATTTTTGCTTTATTACATTAAAAATTCAAACATGAGTCATCCCGAATTTTAAAATCATAAAAAAGCGGTCGAAAATCTACTTTCGACCGCTTTTTTATGATTGAAGGGCAATGAATTCCTACTGTTTGAGCGAAGCGAGTTTAGGAATTCTTGATTTTTTTGTTACTTTTTGCATCAAGGCAAAAAGTAAGGACGAGAACAAATCCAAAAAACATTGAAATCTTTTAAAATTTACTTTTTCAAAAGAAATTTCGGGAGTACCCACGTTTAAGTACTTAGTGTTCTTTAATTAATACCTCTATTTGTCGTAAATAACTGATAATTAGAAAGTCTAATCACCAATCACTATTTACGAATCTCTACTCTTTAATCAATTCATCAATTTTACTTTCAAATTCATGAACCCAGTCTGTATAATATTTACCAGTACCAGGCCCTGAAAATCCTGCGTGTGTCAAACGAATTTCACCTTTTTTGTCTAATACAATCGTCGTCGGAAAACCAATTACTTGATTCAATGAAGGCAAACTTTTTGAAGCACTTTCTGAACTGTTTGTACCAGCATTGAGTAATTGATATTCAATAGCAAAACGTTTGCGAAGTAAAGCCATTTTTTGTTTGAAAAATTCTGTATCAGTTGATTTTTCATAGGCTAAACCAATGACTTCAAAACCACGAGCTTTATTTTTCTGGTAAAATGGAGCTAAATAATTCGTTTCGTCCATACAGTTTGGACACCAAGAACCTAAAATTTGAACAACTACTACTTTGCCTTTGTAAGCATCATCTGAAAGAGAAATTTTTTCGCCTTTTTCATTGAAAAAAGTAAAATCAAAACGGTCGAAACCATCTTTTAAATAAGTGATTTTACTTAAATCTGGCAAGCTTGCATTCTCATCACGTTTAGCCTCAAAATTTCTAAAGCCTTTGATTCCGCCGTAAAATTTCCCTGTGATTTTATCGCCTTCTACTTTTGCTTTCAACAAAAATGCGTGCGAGCCGTCGAAAGTAGAAAGAAATAAACTGTCGCCCACGATATTTCCGTCCATGTAGCGATAATCGCCTGTGGTTGTTAGGAACGACCCCGTTACTACTGTTCCTTTTTGTTGGAAAGTACCAACGGCAAAACTGGCTTTTTGTGTTTCGGCATTGATAAAATTCACCGACCATTTACCAGAAGTATTGCCCAAAATCGCCATTTTATTGGTTCTGAATCTGAACGTATAACCTAAAGTAGCTTGGAATGGTGACTGAGCGTAAGAAGCACGTCCTTTATTTTTACGATAAAAACCAACTAAGGTTTGTGCATTTTTCTTTGCTACAATTTCAGCATCAAATAAAGCAATCGGTATAATTAAAGAATCTCCAACTAATGTAGCCTCATCAGTTTTAAATCTTTCAGAAGCATTTAGCACAAAAACGTCAAATTTATTTTTGTTTTTGGTCGATTTTATCTCAAGTCCAAAAGGTAAAGCACCGCCATCGGTTTGAACAGTTGCTCGCCAACGAGTAGCCACTTGTGCTTCTACATTTTGCCAAACCAGTGTAAATAGTAGTAATATGAGTATTTTTTTCATGTTGATAAAGAAAGAATTTGACAATGGGTTAATTTGAAGATTTGAAAATGGAGTATATTCTTTGAAATTCAAACAAAATGCCTTAATATATTTGTTCCATAGGATAATCTACAAATTTCAAAATGGCTAAATCTTCAAACTTTCAAATTCCAAAACCTTCAAATTCTCAAATTTTTCAAATCTTCAAATTCCAAAACCTTTCAAATTATCAAATCTTCAAATTGATAATTATTTCTTCTGTAAACAAGCCATATAAAAACCGTCATAACCTTCTTGAGCGATTGAAGTACGACGTTCGCCCAGAAACTCCCATTGGTCGCCAAATTCAGCCATGAAGCGTCTGATATGATTTTCGCTTTCTGAAGGTAAAAGACTGCAAGTAGCGAAAACCATTTTGCCGCCTTTTTTCAACATTGCCGAATACTCAGTAAGAATTTTCCACTGGGTTTCTTTTAAATTATCAATAAATGCAGGCGTAAGTTTCCATTTTGAATCAGGATTTCTACGAATTACACCTAAGCCCGAACAGGGTACATCCAGCAACAATCTATCAGCACTGTTTTCAAGTTTTTTTAGCACATTTTGGTCGATGAGCTTTACTTCAATATTATCTACTCCGTTTCTTTTGGCTCTTTTCATCAATTCTACCAATTTGTACTCTTCGATGTCCATTGAAATAATTTTGCCTTTGTTTTGCATCAAAGCTGCCAAGTGCAAAGATTTTCCGCCTGCACCCGCACAAGCATCAATGACTCTCATGCCCGGTTGAACATCCAAAAATGGAGCAATTAATTGCGAACCTGCATCTTGTACTTCAAAAAAACCTTGTCTGAAATAATCAGTTCTGAAAATACTCTGACGTTGTTTTAAAATCAAAGCATCAGGCAAACCTTCAGGAACGATGGTTTCGATGTCGATAGCATCCAATAAATCTTGTAATTTATCTTGATTCGTTTTTAGAGTATTGGCTCTTAACACGACTGGAGCTTGCTCGTTCATCGCCATAATTTCTTCGCCCCATTTTTCTTCGCCCAATTCGGATGCACATAATTGGTCGAGCCAATCTGGAACAGATTCACGGATTTTGCGAATCAACATTCCTTCTTCAAAGCGGTCTAAAATCTTAGATGGCTGAATGTGCGAAAATTCATCCCATTTGGGTAATAAATCAATATTGTCGGCATTCGGGTAAAGGCGTTTTTTGATAATCAACCATGAACCCACAATTTGCCAGAAGTACGGAGCTTTTAATTTATCTTCATAAAGATTGTTCGAGAAAAGAATCAATCGCCAATAGCGAACAATTTCATAAGTAGTTTCAGCAATAAAGGCACGGTCACGGCTTCCCCATTGTTTGTTTGATTTCAATGTTTGCTCGATTACTTTATCGGCTTGGCGAGGATTTTTTACAAAAAATATTTCTTGCAGAGCCTTTACGGTTGCTATCACTAATGGACGATGAAGACGCATTCTAATCTTGGATTTTCAAATTTTGAATAAATACTAATTAATGCAAAGTTCCGAAAATTTGTTGAGACTTACTCTTTTTTGTGGCATCGGCTCATATAATTCGGCATTTTGAAAATATTTGATGATATTTTGAAAAATAGTTTAATAATTTTTCAATGGTGAAACAAAACCATATTGTCGGGCGTTTTACCTACATATCGCAAATAAAACAAAAAAGTCCTGCTTCTCAGCAAGGCTTTTTTTATGCTTTTTTGATAGTAATTAAATCCAATAGATTTGATTAATTACCTGATTCAGCCAATACCATTCTACACTATTTACAAGTAATACTTAAAGGTGTTATGAGGTACTCGAATGCCAACAATGATTGATGAACACTCGGAAATTTTTCGTTCAAAAATAACTAAGCCAAGCCATGAAATTTAAGGGGTTAATAGCGTTAAGCTTATTAATATTGTTGCTTTTGGGATGCTCAAAGCAAGAAATGATAGAAAGAAGTGTATGTGGAGTTAGCAATCCTACTGCTAACCTTCCTTGGTTAAAAGAGTTTACTGAGAAAATGCAGCAAGGAGAATATGGAGATTGTAGCAAATGTATAATGTATTTAGAAAGCTATAATTCAAAAGATGTTCTTATTGTAGAAAACTTTCCAGACAATTGTGTTTTGTGCCAAGTGAGGGAATGTGATGGAAGTTATGTGAAATTTAAGAATTTTGATGAAAATCAAAATTTCATAAATAGTTTAAAGAAGGATATGATTATTTGGAAATATAAGCTGTAAAGTATGTTCAAATCCTGTTAGTCTTGACTTACAATACTAACAGGATTTGAATGATTTTACAGTTCTTATATCAACTTCCAAATAAATCACTTGAAAGGTAACGATCACCACGGTCGCAAATGATACATACAATTACGCCTGATTCTAACTCCTGAGCCAAACGCACCGCTGCCGAAGCCGCACCACCGCTACTCATTCCACCAAAAACACCTTCTACTTTTGCTAAAGTATTCGCCATTTCACGAGCTTCTTTTTCTGAAATATCCATAATTCTATCTACTCTTGAAGCATCAAAAATTTTGGGTAAATATTCTTGTTCCCAACGACGAATACCCGGAATTTTTGAACCCTCAGTCGGTTGACAACCTACAATTTGAATAGCAGGATTTACTTCTTTCAAAAATTTAGAAGTACCCATAATCGTCCCAGTAGTTCCCATCGAGCTAACGAAGTGCGTTACTTTTTGGTCGGTATCTCTCCAAATTTCAGGACCAGTAGAGTAATAATGAGCCATGTAATTGTCGGGGTTCGAGAATTGGTCTAACATAAAGAAACCTCCTTCTTTTACCTTTGCTTCTGCATAATCTCTTGAACCTTCGATGCCAACGCTGGCTGGCGTAAGCGTAACCGTAGCACCGAAAGCCTCCATCGTCAATACTCGTTCACGAGTAGAGTTTTCGGGCATTACTAATTCAATATCAAGTCCGTACAAACGAGCAATCATCGCTAAAGCAATACCTGTATTACCAGAAGTAGCTTCGATGAGCTTCATGCCGGGTTGTATTTCTCCACGTTCTACCGCCCCACGAATCATTCCGTAAGCTGCACGGTCTTTTACCGAGCCACCTGGATTGTGTCCTTCTAATTTTCCGTAAATTTTTACGTTTGGATTCGGGTTGATTCTGTTTAATTCAACAATTGGCGTGTTGCCAACTAAGTCTAAGAGTGTTGCCATTCAATTATATTACTGCAATATTTTTACCTGCTCTTGGTGATATATTTTTGTGAAAGAAGGAATGCTACGAGTGAGCCAAACATTTCCTCCGATAATAGAGTTCGCACCAACGACTGTTTCACCGCCCAAAATTGTTGCTCCTGCATAAATTACTACGTGGTCTTCAATCGTCGGGTGGCGTTTTAATGAAGCCATTTCTTTACTTACTGATAATGCTCCGAGCGTAACGCCTTGATAAATTTTTACGTGTTTGCCGATATTGGTAGTTTCGCCAATTACTACGCCAGTACCGTGGTCAATCATAAAGTATTCGTCAATAGAAGCTCCTGGGTGAATGTCAATGCCTGTTTTTGAATGAGCGTACTCGGTCAGGATTCTCGGAACGATTGGTACATTCATTTCAAATAAAGCATGAGCCAGACGATAAAAAGTGATGGCATAAAAACCGGGATAAGCTCTGATTACTTCGTATTCACTCTGAGCGGCTGGGTCACCCATCATAATTGCCTGTACATCTGTTAATAAAACACGGTAAATTTCTGGAAGTTTTTGAATATATTCAGCCGCCAAAGTACGTGCATCTTCTTCAAGATGTTGTTGCATTGAACGGAGTAATCGGGTAAGTCTTAATTGGATTTGGTCGAAAGCTTCTTGCAATTCATCCACACAGCCGAAGTGACGTTGTGTTTGTTCGGGAAATAATGCCAACGAAATGTCGATAAACAATTCTTTCACCGCAGTTGTCGAGGGAAAAGTATTGGGTTTTGAGTGCTTTTGGGAAAGAGCTTCTAAAAAACTATTGGGCAGCATTTCGTTATATTTTATCAATTTTTGGTTATTGAAAAACGATTACAAACGTTGGAAAGTTAGGAATTCTGCTTAAATTTCAGCTTGAAGAATTAATAGTTCATCGTTTTTTCACGCAATGATAACGATAAATGTCCTGAATTGATTCTACTTTTGTTAAAAAATGCCTAATAATATCCGCTATTTATATGATTCATTCAAAATTGTTTTGGTGGTTTTTTAATTTGCAATTTATCATTTGTGGCTGTCACTCTGAAATCAAAGAGAGTAACTTCGTCAAAGGAAAGCAGTTTTATAAAATCACTAAAATTGCACAGATGCCTCCAGTAGTAAATGAAAGTTCGGGCTTGGTAGCTACGGCAAAAGATACTACTTTCTGGACGCACAATGATAGCGGGGGAAAAGCTGAAATTTATGAAGTTGATAAGACAGGACAATTGCTGTCGGTACTACGATTTCCGACAATCAAAAATGAAGATTGGGAAGAAATTACCAGAGATAAAGACGGCTATTTGTACATTGGCGATTTTGGAAATAATCAAAATACAAGAAGAGAATTAATTATTCAGAAAGTAAATGAAAAAACGGCTACTCTTTTAGAACCTATTCGTTTTCATTATGCCGACCAAGAGAAATTCCCGCCCGAAGATATAGACAAGAATTTTGACTGTGAAGCTTTTTTTGCCAAAGGCGATAGCCTTTATTTATTTTCTAAAAATAGAGGTAATAATTTGGTGAAACTATATGCTGTGCCAAAGTATTCGGGAAATTATGCTTTGTTGCCCAAAGACCAAATAAAGATTAGCACAATGGTTACTGGGGCGGCAATCAGTCCCGATGAAAAGACATTCGCCTTGGTAACTTACGGGCAAGTACTCTTTTTTGGTGTTGAAAATCAGGAGATTAATTTTAGGCATCCTAAGAAATGTTATAAATTCATTTATAACCAAACAGAGGCAATTACTTTTCTGGATAATAAACACTTGTTGATTAGCAACGAAGCAGGGGAGTTGCTTTTCATTGATATTGAAAAACCATAAACTAAGGACAAGATTCAGAAAATACTTGTATTACTTTGCCAAAAGACCGACAAAAAAATGTTATGCAAGCATAAGGCTTACTCATTAGATTTAACAATTCCGTAATATTAAGATTGTTAATTTTGCATTAATAATAAGAGAGCTAATATTGACGAATTGTTAATAAAATCATCTTAGCTCAAGGAAAAAAATATGGCAAACGCATTACCTATTCCCAAAATTTTATTGGTTGATGACGACCCAGATATTATTGAATTGTTGGAGTACAACCTTCAAAAAGAAGGCTACGAAACACAATCTGCAATGGATGGTATTCAGGCATTAGAAGTAGCAAAGTCTTTTAAACCAGACTTGATTTTATTGGATGTAATGATGCCTCGTCAAGATGGTATCGAAACCGCCAGACGACTTCGTCTGATGCCAGAGTTCAAAGAAGTGTATATCCTTTTCCTTACAGCTCGTGCAGAAGAATATACAGAAGTAGCCGCTTTTGATGTGGGGGCTGATGATTATATCGTAAAACCCATTAAACCTCGTGCTTTAGTAAGTAGAATCAGAGCTTTATTAAGAAGGGATGCACAGCAAATTGAAGGCGACGAAAAAATCGAAATTGGGCAATTGGTTATTAACCGTACTAATTACAGCGTATTGAACAACGGAGTAGCTTTGGTAATGCCCAAAAAAGAATTTGAACTACTTTCTTTTTTAGCAAAACATCCAAATAAAGTATTCAATAGAGACGAATTGTTGGAAAAAGTATGGGGAACTGATGTATATGTTGTAGAAAGAACAGTGGATGTTCACATCAGAAAACTCAGAGAAAAAATTCCAGAACATTATATCAAAACCCTGAAAGGTGTTGGCTATATGTTTACTTTAGAAGATTAAACTTGTAGGTTTCATAAAAAAGAGATTGTACTTTTTAGCGGTACAATCTCTTTTTGTTTTAATGAAGTAGCTTACATTCTTTGCAATCAGCTTTTAGCTTTCGGCTGTCAGATTATTACAAAACACAATTGTTGTTTGAGTTATCGAATAGAAATAAACATAATTTAAAGTAAGATAAATCCGATTTGCAGAAAGCTGACTACTCGATACTAATATTGCACATTTTCAGAACATAATCAGCTTGTTAAATTATTAATTGCTTGAATAGTAGTGATTTGTACAAGTATTTGAATCTGTTACTTCTATGAGTTGTATAACAAATCATAGTTTTTCGTCTGCTCTATTCAATAATTTCCTATTTTTACATTATTAAGTTTACCCTTTTAAGAGGATTTCCCGAACTATCATTCCTAAGAGTTCTTTACTTGAATATGATTAATCACATCGTACACTTTTGCTCGTTCATTCTTTTTACTTGCATCAGTTGCCATTCACAGAAATATCGCCAGCTTAGTAAGCCACCCAAATATGAGTTCAGAGCAGCTTGGATTGCCACCGTTGAAAATATCGACTGGCCAAAGCGTGGACAATATAATTCAGAACTTCAAAAACAAGATTTTATTCGGATTTTAGACGAACACAAACAATCGAATCTCAATGCTGTTTTGGTACAAGTAAGAGACGCTTGTGATGCCTATTATGCCAAGGGCATTGAACCGTGGTCAGAATTTTTGACGGGACAACAAGGTCGATTCCCGACTCCTTTCTATGACCCTTTGAGCTTTATGATTGAAGAAGCCCATAACCGTAATTTGGAATTTCATGCTTGGCTAAACCTCAATCGAGCTACTTTAAAAAAATCAAATATGCTCGCTCCAGACCATATCAGTAATCTAAAACCTGAGTGGATGTTGACTTATGATGGACAAAAATTACTAAATTTTGGGATACCAGAAGTACGCACTTACATTACTGAAGTAGTAGAGCAAATTGTGAAAAACTATGATGTTGATGGTATCCATTTTGACGATTATTTTTATCCTTATGAAGTAACTGGACAAGTACTGAAAGATGCAGAAACTTTCAAAAAATACAACGGAGGCATCAAAGACATTCAGCAATGGAGAAGAAGTAATACTGATTCTTTGATTTACCAAATCAGTAAAGTCATTCAAAAAACAAAACCACGAGTAAAGTTTGGGATAAGTCCATTTGGTGTTTGGAAAAATTATAGCCCCAAAACTACCAATGGCTCGATGACGCAAGCTGGACAAACTTCTTACGACCATTTGTACGCCGATACTCGCAAGTGGGTTGAACTGGGTTGGATAGATTATATCGCTCCGCAAATATACTTTCATCAGGCACATCCAAAAGTACCTTACAATGAACTTACTTCATGGTGGGCAGCAAATAGTTTTGGGCGACATCTCTACATCGGGCATGGAATTTATAAAATAAAAGCAGGCTGGTCGCTTACGGAGGCTTCAAAACAAATCCGTTTTGATAGAAATATTACGAATGTAAAAGGGGGGATTTTTTATAGTTCCAAAAGTTTAACCGAAAACTACGGTGGTTTTCAGGATTCTTTGAGAACAGATTTTTATCGTTATCCAGCCATTGTTCCGCCAATGCCTTGGAAAGATAGCATTCCACCTTTAGCTCCGCAGAAAGTAATTGCAGTCAAAAAAGATTTTGGTTTCCCGATTCTTACTTGGCAACCCGGTGAAAAAGCCAGTGATAATGATGAGAATTATTATTTTGCCCTTTATCGTTTCGAGAAAAATGAAGTACCAGATTTTAACCGACTCGATAAAATGCTCTATCTCGGCAAGAAAAACTCTTTTGAAGATTTTTCAGCCGAACGTTTTCATGGATACTCGTATTATGTTACTTCCTTTGACCGTCTTCACAACGAGTCGAAAGGTTTTGCCGTCGTTTCTACTGATTATGGAAGTAAAGACAAAGAAAGTAATTTAAAATAACATCTGACGATAAGGAATATTCCAGCGAATACCGAATGATTTGATAGACGTTGTATAGTTTAGCTTTGGGTTGGCACTTTTGTAATCTCTATGAAGAAAGTGGAATTCTAAAAAGAAATTATGCTTGAGTTGGTACGAAGTTCTGAGGTCGAAAATCATTGTATTGGTTGCTCGTCCTTGTCCAGTAAAATTGCCGTAATCATCATTGTAGAGTATTTTTCTACTTCTAAAATCATAATCTTTTTGAATATCCTGTCCCCAGTTTTCACTTTTGGAAGGGTCTTCACCAAATTTAGCACGGATAATATGAGCAACCACATTGAGTTTTTTCAGAGGTTGCCAACGAATAATATTACTCCATTCGATAAAATTTGCCCCAAGCGGATGTGCCAATGCTTGATTATATTGTGTATAATTTGAACCGCTAAAATGGCTATAAGTATAAGGTCTGGCAGTATTAATTTCAGTTTGAAGGTCTAAATTACTGATTCCGAAAGCGTCAATATATTTAATACCCGCTTGCGTACCGTACTTGTTTGCCCAAAAACCAGAAGAGCGAAAAATCTCTTTTGCGATAAATTCATCCAACATTAATTGGCCATAGACTGAAAAATGTTTGGCAAAATTCCATTTGAAATCTAAGCCAATAAAAGCATTGTCGCCACTTCCTTGAAAGCTTTCGATTGAACGATAAAAAATAACAGGATTGAGATAATTCAAATCAAAAGCTCCTCCATTGGTGCTATCACGCTCAAAAACAATGTTTTCTGAAATACCAATATTCAAACTTTTAGACAAATTCAGGCTCAAATGGTGCATACTCATATATTTTTTAGGATATATCTGACTGCTTGGAAGTAAGCCCGTGTAAATCAATTGAGTAAAAAGATTTTGATACTGGAATTTTCCGATATGAGTATTGATTTTGAGGAATAAACTTGGGGCAGCGTTATCAGACAGAATCATTGAACGAAAACCATTTCCGATAAAATTCTTGTCATGTCCAAACTGAATCTGAATATTTTTAGTAGCTTGAAAAGTAATGTAAGCACGTGCAGTAAAAAAATCGGTAGCGTATTCGTTTTGTTTAAATTCTTTCGTGAGTCCTTCGCCGGGCATTCCAGCCAAACGTAAAGCTGCTAAACGAAATTCATTTTGATTATAATTATCTACAAAACGTTTTACGTACTCAGGAATATAGGCTTGATTTTCAGAAACAAAAGAGTAAAAACCTACTTTCTTATTAATCATTCCTCTGATTTCAACACCACGAGTATTCAAGCTCGTTCGGTTTTGATAGCCGTCTGATACAGTTCCTAATTCAAGATTTAAAACAGGACTTACGTGGAGGTCTAATATATCATCAGAATTTGAATAGGCATCGGCTCTCCTTTCGTAAAAAACATTCCAAAGTGCTTTTTTTGTGATTTTAGCATCTTTCAATTTAGACCATTCCCAGCTATCATTTTGAAGATATGCAAGGTTAAATTCATCTCTTGAAGAAAGCGAAATCGACTTATCGTTCTTGACACTATCAACCAACTGAATAATTCCTTTGCGAGTATATGGTTTAACAGTAGTATGAAAACCTTCTGAGAATTTCCCACGTTTTATTTCATATCTATCAATTAAGTGTTCGTAATCTTGATTTAAAGGAACAAAAACACTTTGAGCTTGAGTAAAAACGCTTATTAAAGTACAAATCACTAAAGTAAGAATTAGTATTTTTTTATACATAATCTTTGAAATGTTTTGGTCATATCCTATGAGAATTGATACCTTCGTGTGTTAGTTCTAAATGATTAACTTAATGCTTCCATCTTTTGATAGATGAATAAGCCAATTATAAAGATAATAACTAAGCTACAAATACTAACATATAAACATGAGTTTCGGGAAATACTTTACGGTAATGGTAGCAACCGCTATCAAATTTTTTAATGGTCCAATTGCAGGAATAGCATTGGATTTGACATGGTGGGAAACGGCCATTTGTTGTGTAATAGGGATGATGTCGGCCGTTACGATTGTGATTTTTTTAGGAAATACCGTTCAACGCTTAATTGCCAAGTACCGAAAAACTCCTGCAAAACTATTTTCAAAACGTACTCGTTTTGCAGTGAAAATTTGGAAAAAACTTGGTATTTTGGGAATCGCTTTTTTCACACCATTATTTTTCACTCCAATCGGCGGAACACTTCTTGCCCTTTCTTTTAAAGTAGAAGTAAAAAAAATATGGTTTTCAATGCTCCTTTTTGCTGTAATTTGGGGTGTTGTTTTTAGCTATTTTGTATCGCAAGTAGCCAGTTTAAAAAGTTATTTTTTATGATTTTTCTTCATATAATCACCACGAGAAAAGGACTTTTCAATCATACAATAAAGTAAAATAAAAAAGTATCGGCTTCCCATTTCTTTTATTTTCAGTTTCGACTCACCGTACTTTCTGTTCGTCCAACTATTAGGAACAATGGCAAAAGTATATCCTCTAACGAAAGCTTTTAATGGTAACTCAACTGTCAGGTTGAAATGTGGAGAAAGAAAAGGCTTAATTCCTTCAATGGTCTCTCTTTTATAGAGTTTGAAGGCATTGGTAGTATCGTTGTATTTTATACCCGTTAATAAACGGATAATAAGATTGGCAACACGGTTGATATAAAGTTTAAGAGGTGGATAATCTATTACTTTTCCACCTTTAGCAAAACGACTACCAAAAACTGCATCTACATTTTCAGCGAGCATTTTTTGATAAAATTTCACCAAATCGTTTGGGTCGTCAGACATATCTGCCATCATTACAGCCACACAGTCGCCCGAAAATCTTTCAAGACCATAGCGGACGGCATAACCAAATCCGTTAGGACCTTTATTGGTAAAGTAAACTAACGTAGGTATTTCTTGTTGAAGTTCTTGTAAAACTGCCTCAGTACGGTCTTTTGAATTGTCATTCACAACGCAAATTTCATGGTCAATGGCATGAAAACTCAAGGTTTCATACAAAGATTTTAGCGTTTCAGGGATAGACTCTTCTTCATTGTAAGCAGGAATAACTACACTTAGTTTCATTTATTTTTATCAATTATTTAGGGGAAATATCTAATAACCAGTACTTAAATAGTGAAATATTAAGTACTGATTATAATTTAGTCAACGCTTTGTGTGTCGTAAATAGTTGATAGTTAGATTTTTGTGTTTCAAACTACTAATCACTATTTACTTATTGCTACTTACAAACGAGAAGCAATTCCGTCGTGGATTTGTTGTAATGTTTCGTTCAAGCCAAAAGTCCAATTCCAATTTGGATAGTGTGATTTGAATTTAGACAAATCCGAAACATACCAAATGTGGTCGCCGATACGGTTGGTTTCAGAATAGCTATAACTCATTTTTTTACCAGTCATTTCTTCGCAGATGGCAATGGCTTCAAGCATCGAACAGTTGGCAAAACGACCACCACCTGCATTATATACTTCACCAGGACGTGGATTTTGGTAAAAATTCCAGAACATATTCACTAAATCGTAAGAGTGAATATTATCACGTACTTGTTTTCCTTTGTAACCGAAAATAGTATAATGGTTGCCAGTGATAGCACATTTCATCAAGTATGATAAAAAGCCATGAAGAGCAGTACCTGAGTGGTTTGGTCCAGTTAAACAACCTCCACGGAAAATACCCGTTTTCATGCCAAAGTAGCGACCGTACTCTTGTACCAAAACATCTGCCGCAACTTTTGAAGCACCGAAAAGTGAATGTTTGGTGTGGTCGATGCTATGATTTTCGTCGATACCGTTTTCAAAGTATGGGTGGCTGGCATCAATCTCATAACGAGTTTCAGTTTCAATTAAAGGCAAATAATTGGGGTTATCGCCATAAACTTTATTCGTAGAAGTAAAGATGAAAACAGCTTCTGGAGCATGTAAACGGGTCATTTCCAACATATTTAATGTTCCGTTTGCATTCACTGAAAAGTCTGTAAATGGTTCTTTAGCAGCCCAGTCGTGAGAAGGTTGAGCAGCCGTGTGAAGCACACATTTAATATCAGTACCAAATTCTTTGAAGATTACTTCTAATTGTGAAACCTCACGAATATCAGCTTGATAGTGTTTGTAGTTTGAAAATTGTTCTTCTAAACGGTTGCGATTCCAAGCGGTAGATGCCTCCGAACCGAAGAAGTATTGACGCATGTTGTTATCAATACCAACTACTAAATCAAATTTGTCGGAAAAGAAAGAAACTGCTTCACTACCAATTAAGCCGGCTGAACCAGTTACGATTGCTATATTCATTATAGGTTATGGATTGGGAAAATGTTAAGAAATGGGAAAAGCGTTACAATCTTCATTGTAACGCTTTTTCTTATTATATTAATGTACCAGTAAGCAAATAAATTTTATTAGTTACCTTGTGCATTTGTGCTATCGTTGAATAATTTCTCACGAATTTTGATAGCTCTAACTTCATTTTCTGGTTTTGCAGTATATTTATTTTTTGTCTGACGAGCAGCCGAATCTGGATGAACACCATATACATATTCATCACCTTCGTTAGGGTCTGCTTGTTTGATGTTATTATTTTTCTGATAGTCACAAGAGATGGCTAACAAAGCGATACTGGCGATAGCTAAAAAGTTTTTGCGATTCATATTTCCGTGATATTCTGGTTTGATAGCACAAAAATAACAGGCTATTCTCAATAAAAAAAGCTTCTATTCAAGTTTAGCAGTTTTTTCATCGAAACGTTATAACAAACTTGGTTTTTATGATACTTGTGAAAAAGTGCTTTTATGAGTATTCAGTGAAGTTTTTGAATAATAAAGATTTTACAAAAAATCTTAACAAGAGATAAATTATTAAAAAATACTCTTAAAAGTTTGATAATTTAAAATATTGGAATTAACATTGCAAAACGATTCACAGTTCTGTGTTTTTCTCCCGTTAAGACTTTGATTAGTACGTGCTTAACATCATTCATCCACCACATAGCAAGTATTCCCAATTTAACCTTGAAGTTTTTAAATCTTTTTAAGAAGATACAAAATTTAATTTAACCACAATTTTAGAAAAGACTTTTTGTAGATAGTCTATCAATTTAATTTTTATGTACAAAATTGAAGAATTAGACATGATGCTGATTTCAGAGCTTCATGAGCTTGCCAAAGAATATGCCATTTCCAATGTTAATGACCTTCCCAAAAAAGAACTCATCTACAAAATTCTTGACAAACAAGCGGTAACTCCCACTAAAGACCGCAAACCTTCCACCAAAAGCACTATGCAAGACGATAACAAAACTGAAAGGAAAGTAAGGAAAGATAATCCTGTGCCTTCTGATTCTCCCCGCCCAAAGAGACAACGCATTACAAAAGAGGATACCGATAATAAAGTAAATGAGGTAAAAGAAACTCCTAAACCTGTATTTGCAGAGCCAAGTAAGCCAAAACCAGTGCGTGAACCAAAACCAAAAGTAGAAATCACGCCTGAGATTTCTTATGAATTTGATGAAGAACCCATCGTAGATTTCCCGATTGAGGCTGAAGATGAGTTTGTAATAGATACTTCTTTCATTACGCATGATGTGCCAGCTGGGCTTCCAGTTGAAGCACCAGAAAATCGTCATGAAGGCTCAAGACATGGTGGAAATGGATTTAAAAAACCAATTTACAACCAAGCAATTCGTGAGTTCGACGGAATTATTGAGAATGAAGGTGTACTTGAAATCATGCAAGATGGAGGATATGGTTTCCTTCGTTCGGCTGATTATAACTATTTAGCTTCGCCAGATGATATTTATGTTTCACCTTCACAAATCAAATTATTTGGTTTAAAAACTGGTGATACAGTTCGTGGTTCTATCCGTCCTCCTAAAGAAGGAGAGAAGTATTTCGCTCTTTTGAGAGTAGAATCTGTCAATGGAAAAACTACTGAAGAAATCAGAGATAGAATTCCTTTTGAATATTTAACGCCACTTTTCCCAGAAGAAAAATTGAAGCTTTCTTCTCGTCCAGACCAGTATTCAACTCGTATTCTTGATTTGTTTGCCCCAATTGGAAAAGGACAGCGTGGAATGATTGTAGCACAACCCAAGACTGGTAAGACAGTACTTTTGAAGGAGATTGCTAACGCTATTTCAAAAAATCATCCAGAAGTATATTTATTGATTTTGCTGATAGACGAACGTCCAGAAGAGGTAACAGATATGCAACGTAGCGTTAGGGCAGAAGTAATATCTTCTACTTTTGACGAACAAGCCGAACGCCATGTAAAAGTAGCCAGTATCGTTTTAGAAAAAGCAAAACGAATGGTGGAATGCGGACACGATGTGGTGATTCTCTTAGATTCAATTACTCGTTTAGCTCGTGCGTATAACACTGTCGTTCCTTCATCAGGAAAAATCTTATCAGGTGGTGTGGATGCCAATGCACTTCACAAACCGAAGCGTTTCTTCGGAGCAGCCCGTAATGTTGAAAATGGAGGTTCATTAACGATTATCGCTACTGCTTTGATTGATACTGGTTCTAAAATGGATGAAGTAATTTTTGAAGAGTTCAAGGGAACAGGTAATATGGAATTACAGCTCGACCGTAAGTTGGCTAACCGTAGAATGTACCCAGCCATTGATGTTACAGCATCTGGTACTCGTAGAGAAGACCTGTTGATGGACAAAGAGACGCTTCAAAGAGTATGGATTTTAAGAAAACACATGAGCGATATGAACTCTGTGGAAGCAATGGAGTTTTTACAACAACAAATGAAAGGAACAAGAAACAACGAAGAATTCTTAGTTTCGATGAATAGATAATAATTTTGAGGGTGTTAATTTGAAAAAATAAATATGTTTTTTAGATTTGCACCCTCAAAAAAACGGGATGTGGCGCAGTCCGGTAGCGTACACGTCTGGGGGGCGTGTGGTCGCAGGTTCAAATCCTGTCATCCCGACTACTGAAAATCAAGGAGTTGCAAGAAATTGCAGCTCCTTTTTTATTTTCGGTTTAAATATGGTTTAAACAAATTTAACACATTAGCCGAGACTGCTTAAGCAGATAGCTTACTATCAAAAAGACTAAGATTTTTCTAAAACCTTAGTCTTTTTATTTTTTGAATAAATCTACAATAAAATAAATTTCAATTCAGGGAACTTTAAGGAGCATAGAAGTAGTTGTTGTATTATAATATTTTATCGAATGCAGGTACAACTAAAAGATATAGCAAAAATTCAGTTTGGTTATTATACACAGCCAAGTAGTGAAGGTACAATACCATACTTACAAGCAAAGCAATTTAATCATTTTGGGCAATTAGTAGGCGAAAATGATACTTTTGTCGAAGACGGTGAACGAACGAACGACAACTTACTGGAAGATGGTGACATCCTTTTTGTAAGCAAAGGCTTTCGCTTTTTTGCAACTGAATATCAAACCGAATGGGGAAAAACTGTTGCTTCATCTATATTTTTTGTAATCAAACCAGATAAAACAAAAATACTTCCAAGCTATTTAGTAGCGGTATTAAATCACCCCAAAAATTTATTACATTTTCAACAATCAGGAGCTGGTACTTCTATTCCGTCTATTAGAAAGGGGGAATTAGCAGATTTTACATTTAATCTAATTACATTCGAGCAACAAGAAAAAATAGTTGCTTTACAAAAGCTTTATCTCATGGATATTGAGATAACCCAAAGGCTTTTAAAAGAAAAACAAACATTATTTCAAACAGTACTTTCAAAGACTATTAATTAGCATGGCAGAAAATAAAATTACTCAAAAAGAAATCAATAACATCGTATGGAAAGCTTGTGATAGCCTCAGACCTGTGATGGGAAGTGGGCAGTACAAAGATTATATTTTAACCCTACTTTTTGTTAAGTATCTCTCTGATGTTTGGAAAGACAAAGTTGAGCAGTATCGTTTTAAATATCCTGATAATGAAGAAATGGTACAACGACAATTACAAAGAGAGCGTTTTATCCTTCCTAAAGAAAGTAATTTTGACTACATCTATGAACTGCGAAATGAAGCGAATATTGGTGAAATTATTGATATTGGGTTGACGGCACTTGAAGATTCCAATCGCTCGAAATTAGCAATGGTTTTTCGTAGTATTTCTTTTAACTCCGAAGCTGTTTTTGGTCTGACGAAACAAAGAAATACAATCTTAAAAAATCTATTAGTTGATTTCTCTAATTTAGACTTACAACCATCTCATCTTGAAGGTAACGACATCATTGGTGATAGTTATGAGTTTCTTATCTCATTATTTGCAGGTGAAGCAGGAAAAAAAGCAGGTGAATTCTATACCCCAAACGAAGTTAGTACTCTTTTAGCTAAATTGGTTGAACCTCAACCGGGAAATCGAATTTGTGACCCTACTTGTGGTTCTGGCTCATTATTGATTAAGGTTGCAAAAGAAGTTGGAGGTAAAAACTATTCTCTTTATGGGCAAGAGAATAATGGTAGTACATGGGCATTGTGCAGAATGAATATGTTTCTCCACGAACAAGATAGTGCAACTATTGAGTGGGGTGATACTATCAATAATCCGAAGTTATTAGAGAATGACCAATTAATGAGGTTTCATATAGTCGTAGCGAACCCTCCATTTAGTTTGGACAAATGGGGAGCTGATACGGCTGTTGCTGACCAATTTAATCGTTTTCATAGAGGAGTACCACCTAAAAGTAAAGGTGACTATGCTTTTATCTCACACATGATTGAAACAACCTATGAAGAATCAGGAAAGGTTGGGGTTATTGTGCCTCATGGTGTATTGTTTAGAGGTAGTAGCGAAGGACAAATTCGTAAAAAATTGATTGATGAAAATTTATTAGAAGCTGTAATTGGATTACCTGCAAATCTATTTTTCGGTACTGGAATACCTGCCGCTATCTTGATTTTTAATAGAGGTAAAGGTGAGAACAAAGATATTTTGTTTGTGGATGCCAGTCGAGAGTATGAAAATGGCAAAAATCAAAATAAGCTTAGAGAGAAAGACATAGAGCATATTGTTTCTACGCTTAAATCTTTTAAAGTTATTTCTCCGCTCAATACAGAAAAAGGAGAAGTAATAGAAGAGAAATATAGTTATAGAGCAACGATTACCGATATTATTGAAAATGATTATAACCTCAATATTCCTCGTTATGTAGATACTTTTGAGGAAGAAGTAGAAGTTGACATTAAAGCGACTCAAGCCAATATTATAGCTTTAAAAAGCCAACTGAATGAAATAGAACTACAAATGGAAAACTATTTAAAAGAATTAAATTTATTATAATATGCTTACCGAAGAACAGAAAAAAGAATTCAACGAAATATTAACAGAATTAGGTAGTTCTTTAGATATTTCTGAAACGCAGTTTAATACCGCAGTTGCAAGTTATAATGCTGTTGGTGGATGGCTTACAAAAGATGATTCTCTGCTAAAACCATATAATCCCAAAGTGTTGCCACAAGGGTCAATCATTATTGGTACAACAATAAAGCCTATTAATAAAGATGACGATATGGATTTAGATTTGGTTTGTCAGCTATCTGGTAAAGCACCTTATTGGACACAAAAGAATGTAAAGGACATAGTTGGTCAGCAAATTGAAAAACATAAAACTTATGAGTCATTAATGGATGAAGAGGGTAGAAGATGTTGGACGTTGAAATATAGAACTTCTTCAAAAAATGATGATAAATATCACATGGATATTTTACCTGCAATTATCTCGAAGGATTATGAGATAATTCTTGAAAAATCATTATCAAGTAGCTTTTCTCAAGAGAATGTTGATAGCTTGGCAATTAGAATTACGGATACAGAGTTGCTTAATTATTCATGGGAAACAAATCCAGAAAATTGGTTAAAAAGTAATCCTTTTGGGTATGCACAGTGGTTTTTGAATAGAGCAGAGTTAAATATTCAAAAGTCTATACTTTTGAGTGAATCCTTAAAACCTGTTCCTAAATATCAAACGAATAAGTTACCATTACAAAGAGCAGTACAGATATTAAAACGTCATAGAGATATGATGTTTAAAGGAAATAAAGATAAACCTATATCTGTAATCATTACTACACTTTCTGGATATGCCTATAATAAGGAGACCAATGTACTGGATTCTCTATATAGTATAATTGAATCAATGGAAAATTATATCGAAACAAAGTATGATTCCAAAACAGGAAAATACTATAAGCATATTGCCAACCCTGTAAATCCAGAAGAAAACTTTGCTGACAAGTGGGTAGAGTATCCTGAAAAAGAAGTGAATTTTTACAAATGGCTGAATGCTGTGCGTAGAGATATAAAAGATGCAAGTCAATTGAAAGGTAAATTCAGAATACAGGAATCCCTATCTAAATCATTTGGTGACGATGTTGTAAATACTACATTTATTAATCTTGGAAATAATACAAGAATATTAACCGAACAGGGAAGTAATCGTTTTGACACCAAAGTAGGAATTACCGCTTTAGGAGCAAACACCATCAAACCTCATAATTTCTATGGGAATAACGAATAGAATAAAAGTATTAAGCATACCTATTCAGGCTGGTTTAATCCGTAAAATGTATCCAGACTCGCTGTTGGAAACACGGAATGGACAATCGTTAATCTGGGTACATACCATAAGCCCATCACCGCTTGGGGATGATTATAAAATCAGATTAGAGTATAATATCACTGATATGCCTAATTTGTATGTAACGAACCCTAAACCTTTAGCTTTGGCAAAAAATGAAAGTAAGTTACCTCATTGCTACGACCAAAAAATACAGAAATTATGCCTTTATTTCCCCGATGGAAAAGAGTGGAATAAATCAATGGCATTGACAAAAACCATTATACCTTGGGCGTATGACTGGCTTTATCATTATGAAATATGGTTAGGTACTGGCGAATGGACAGGTGGCGGAATACATCTACCTTCAAAAAACAAGAAAAAATAAGATGAGTGAAGATATAACGAAGTACAAACAAACGTCCATTGGATTGATTCCCAGCAATTGGGAGGTGAGTAAATTCGATAGTGTATTTGAGTTTTTTCCTACTAATTCTTTTTCAAGAGATAGTATGACTGACCGTAGAACATTCAATGAAATACAAAATATTCATTATGGTGATATTCATTCTAAATTTAAAAGTGAGATAATTGATTGTAATAGCGAACATTTACCTTACATCAAAGATGAAATGCTATCCAATCAAAGCTTCAATTTTATTCAAGAGGGTGATTTAATTATTGCTGATACCTCCGAAGATTATGAAGGTGTTGGAGAGTGTATAGAAGTCAAGAATGTAGGTTCAAAAAAAATTGTGGCAGGGTTACATACATTTTTAGTGAGAGATTATTCAAATAGAACTGTACAGGGATTTAGAACATATATATTCAATAATCCCAAAGTAAATACTGAGTTAAAAAAAATAGCAACGGGTATATCTGTTTATGGAATTTCAAAAGGGAACTTACAAAAACTTCTAATACCAATTCCTACATTACCCGAACAAGAAAAAATTGCCAAAATACTTTCTACTTGGGATGAGGCAATTGATAAATGTAAAGATGTTATTGAACAATTGAAAGAAAGAAATAGAGGGTTGGCTCAACAGTTATTGACGGGAAAAGTAAGGGTGCAGGGTTTTGAGAAGAAATGGAAATTAACACCACTGAGCGAATGTTTGACTTTTACACCGAGAGAAATTTTAAAACCAACAGGCAATTATTTGGCATTAGGGCTTCGTAGTCATGGTAAAGGAATTTTCCATAAAACGGATATTGACCCTGATAATGTAGGAATGGATGTACTATATGAAGTAAAAGAAAATGACCTTATCATAAATATTACCTTTGCATGGGAACAAGCAGTTGCTATCGTGAGCAAAAAAGATGAGGGGGGATTGGTATCACATCGTTTCCCAACTTACACTTTTAAAAATGAAAATGCTATTTGTGATTTTTTTAGGCATTTTATCTTACAAAAGTATTTTAAGTTTTTGTTAGAATTAATTTCTCCAGGTGGTGCTGGTCGAAATCGAGTAATGAGTAAAACTGATTTTTTAAAATTAGAAGTAAAAATTCCAGATGTAATTGAACAGAAGGCAATAGCTAATATTTTAGATAACGCAGCTTTGGAACTAAATCAGTACCAAGAAAAACTCACTCAATTACAAAATCAAAAGAAAGGTTTAATGCAACAGTTATTAACGGGTAAAGTAAGGGTAAATCTAAATGACTGAAAAGAGATTTAAAATACTATCCATTGATGGAGGTGGAATTAGAGGAATTTTTCCTGCCATGTTTTTAGCGGAATTTGAGGCTAAATTGCAGGCAGAGGGTAATCCTAATTGGCAAGTTTATCAAAATTTCGATTTGATATGTGGTACTTCTACGGGCGGTATCATGGCTATTGCTTTGTCGCTCGGTATTCCTGCAAGAGAGGTTTACAATCTTTACTACGATAATGCCAAAACAATATTTGGTAATAGAAAAGGTTTTTGGAAATCCATTTTTAAATCAAACCATGAGAGAGATGCACTCGAAAACCTTATTCGTACAAAGTTTCAAGAAGTACATAATGGCGAAAATGGCAAAGACCCACGATTAACCCACTGTAAAATTCCAACTTGCGTACCCATTTATGATTTGCAAGAAGGTTGCCCATCAGTTTTGAAATCAAAATATCACCCAAAATTTGTCAGAGATTATCATATACCTGCCTATCAAGCCGCATTAGCAACTTCGGCAGCTCCTACCTTTTTTAATCCTTATAGTAGTTATTACGAAGACTTACACGGACTAAAGAAACCTTTTCATAATAAAGTAGATGGAGGTGTTTTTTGCAATAATCCGACATTAACAGCCATCGTTGAAGCACAAAAATCATTCAATAAGGACTTAAAGGACTTGAGTGTTTTATCTATTGGCACAGGACATCAAAAATTTTGTGATGCAGGTATTACTGATAATAAGCAAAGAGAAAATTGGGGCATAATATATTGGATGTTCTCTGGGGGTAAAAAAAGATTAATAGAACTTTTTATGCAAGGGCAATCTCAACAAGTTCAAAATCTAATCAGTCTCTTGCAGAATGGTGTTGATAAACAAGAGACCTCTAACTTTATTTACCATAGAATAGATACTGAATTGGACTCAACTTGTGATATACAGTTGGATGAAACAAACCAGTTCAAATTAGATAAACTTGCTGAAAAAGCCTCACGAGAATTTCAAAAAAATGCTTCAGTAATACTTCAAAGTTTTTCAAAGTAAATATGCGTAATCCTAAATCTCATAATGGCGTAAAAGTACAAAGTCAATTCTTGAAATTTGAAAAAGCGATTTCTCTAACACCTTTAAAAAAGGAAAGATTGTCAAAATCAATGTTAGCCTTGAATGCGAAATTGAATAATTATCTAACGAAGATAGACAAGTTATGCTATTTCAGCACCCAAGTGCAAGGTTCATTTAAGATGGGAACAATCGTAGTGGGTAAAGATGGAACTTATGATATTGATGTGGGTATTTGGTTTTTAAGAGAACCAAATTTAACCCCTGCAACCATTAAAAATCATATTTACCGTGCCTTGGAAGGGCATACGTTGGGTGGTATGATTAAAAAAGATAAGTGTCTCAGAGTAATTTATGCAAGTGAGTATCATGTAGATTTACCTATTTACTATAAGACCAAGAAAGATAAATATCCATTTTTAGGTACAAAAGACCGCTGGCTACCTACTGACCCACTAGGTTTTTGCAATTGGTTTAAAAAAGAAAAAGCAGGGAAACCACAGTTGGTAAGAATAGTAAAATACTTTAAATTTTGGGCTAATTCAAAATCTCAAAAAATGCCAAGTGGAATGGCAATAACTGTATGGGCTACTGAAAACTATGTCCCACATGAGAGGGATGATATTGCGTTTTATGAAACGACAAAGGCAATGTACAAACAGGTTGATAAGAGTTTTGAATGTATAAATCCAACTCCTCCTAATGATGATTTGATGGATAGATTATCAATTAACCAGAAAATCTATTTTTTAGGGAAACTTAGGAATTTAGCTGAGACAGCTGAAAGAGCTATTAAAAAAATGGACGAACAAGAAGCTATCCATATTTGGACTATGATTTTTGGAAAACGATTTAGTAAAAATAATTTTTAACCATAAAAAACTGTCATTTAACAAAGAAAGGCGACTTGTGGAAACATACAAGTGAAAATAATAAAAAGACCCCAAAGGTATTTGACACTAAAAAAGAAGCTATCAATGAAAGTGCTGAATTTTTTATAAGTAATTAAAGGGACTTTCTAAGAACTTATTTAGAAAAGGGTAAAATTGTAGTAGAAAGAACTTGTCCAAAGTCAAGCATCGCTTCACAAACAAAAGGGTAGTTTGCAAATCAGCTACTAAGAATTAATATTGATGATATAAAAATTACTAATAGAATGACCAAAACATATAACTTTTATTGCGATGAAAGCACACACATTGAAAAAGATGGGCAACCCTATATGTTGCTATCTTTTATCAGTACGTCTTATCATCAGTTAAAGATTCATAATGAGAATATAAGGGAGTTAAAAATAAAACATCATTACAAAGGTGAAATGAAATGGAGTTCTATTTCTAAATCTCAGTATCCTTTTTATAATCAAGTAATTGAGTATTTTTTTGCGACTGATTTGCAATTTAGAGCTATTGTTATTGATAAATCAAAACTTAACCATGAAGCCTTTGGACAAAGCCATGATGATTTTTATGACAAAATGTATTTCCAACTTTTAACCAAGAAAATATTTCCTGAAAACAACTATAATATCTACATTGACATAAAAGATACGCATAGCTATAAGAAAGCAAGAAGCCTAAAACAGTATTTAGAACGAGATTATCACAATATTAGAACGCTTCAAGTGATAAGGTCTTATGAAAGTGAATTAATGCAATTATCTGATGTGTTGATGGGAGCGATAAACTATAAGCTTCGAGGATTAAACAGGGTTACTGCTAAGAATAACATTATAGAAAAAATAGAAAGACATTGTGGCAGACCTATCACACAGAAGACCTTTAAAGATGAAAGTAAGTTTAATTTATTTTTTATTGACTTGAAATAATGCCATTCAACTTAACTAAGATATACAACCAGCATTTGGAGTTATTGCATCTTACTGAACCTCAAAGAATAAATTCTTTAAAAGCAATTTTTGAAAGAGATATAGCCAGTAATGAAGCATTTTTGTTCAGGACAAAAATAATTAGACCTCTCAAAATAGAAGGTCAACCAAGTATGGAAACACTTTTTAGTCATCTGACTCATCAATCAGAGGAAGTAAGGAGTGAAGATGGTAAGACCGTGAAGAAAAGAAGCTTTTTTGATATAGAACGGTCAAAAAGATTACATTGGATATGGCATCACATACAGGAAAAAGCCTTGAAAAACATAGATGTGTTTAGCTATGAAGATAGAATAGGAGGAAAAAATGTAATAAGGACTTATATCTATGACCATGTAGAAAAGTATATAATCGTTTTAGAACCTCAACGAAGTAAATTAGATTATTACTTACTTACAGCATACTATCTTTCAGAAAAATTAGGAGGAGTAAAGCAAATAGAGAAGAAAAGAAAGAAAAGATTAGTAGAAATCTATTAAACCGCAAAGCTCGGTACACATCTGGGTGTATCGAGCTTCGAAATTCAATTCTCCTAACATGGTAGAATGAACAATGCAAAGGTATTAATATTCTAATTTAAAAACAAGAAAAGTAAGTACAATATAAAGGATGATGTAGTAATAGATTGAGTATTAACAAAGTGCTACAATAAAAAGAGGTATAATATAATACAATGGATGTTCCAAGCTACAAAGAAGACCATATAAGTCAAATACCAGCATTAATGTTGCTGATGAAAATGGGTTTCTATTATCTAACGCCAGAAGAAGCTCTTGAACTTCGTGGAAGTAGAACAAGTAACGTTTTGCTTGAACCGATACTGAAAAAACAACTGGAACAAATTAATACGATACATTACAAAGACAAAGAGTTCTCTTTTTCTAATAGTAATATTAATGCTGCTATTACTGCTCTTCGAGAATTGCCCATTCAAGATGGTTTTATCAAGGCTAATCAAGTTTTCTATGACCTTATTACCTTGGGAAAAAGTTTAGAACAAACTGTCTTAAATGATAAAAAAAGTTTTTCATTTCAATACATTGACTGGAAGAATTTTAACAATAATATATTTCATGTAACAGAAGAATTTAGTGTATTACGAAGTAATAGGAATGACCATTACAGACCTGATATTGTATTGTTTGTGAACGGTATTCCAATGGTGATAATTGAATGTAAGAGTAATGTTACACAAGGCAATGATGCTCCTGTCCAATTAGGTATTTCCCAACACTTTCGCAATCAAAAGGATGACGGAATAAGGGCTTTATATCAATACAGTAATTTGCTTGTTTCTTTGTCTGTTAGTGAAGCGAAGTATGCTACAACAGCTACTTCAAAGGAGTTTTGGAGTGTATGGAAAGAAGTTTTTAGGACTAAAGAAGAGGAAGAGAAATATGCCTCTGAGATTAGAGAACTGAAAAATAGACTTTTACCAAACGACGAAAGAACGGCTATTTTTAATCAACGATTTAGGAATGTATTTAGCTATTTTAATCATTTAGAGCAACAAGAGGTTTTAATAACCGAGCAAGACAAATTACTATTTAGCCTATGTCGGAAAGAACGCCTGTTAGATTTACTTTTCAACTACATTATTTATGATGATGGTGTAAAAAAGATAACTCGTTATCAACAATATTTTGCTATAAGAGAAACGCTTAAAAAAATTAGCAAGGTTGATGAAAAAGGAAAACGAACAGGTGGTGTGATATGGCATACACAGGGAAGTGGGAAATCTCTAACTATGGTTATGTTGGCACAGATGATAGCAAGTAATCCTAATATCAAAAATCCTAAAATCATATTAGTTACTGATAGAATTGACCTAAATACACAAATAACAGAGACCTTTCAAAAATGTCATGTAGCAGTAGAAGAAGCTCAAACAGGAAAACACTTAGTAGATTTAATCAATAGTCCCACAGATGCTGTTATCACAACGTTGATACATAAATTTGAAGCCGCTGTAAATCAAGCTAAAGAAGGTTTTACTTCGACAAATATTTTTGTACTAATAGATGAAGGGCATCGTAGTCAATACGGAACATTCAATGTGAAAATGCAAAAAATCTTCCCTAATGCGTGTTTCGTAGCTTTTACGGGTACACCTTTAATGAAAAAAGAAAAAAGTACGGCTAATAAATTTGGTGGGATAATAGATGTTTATTCTATTACAGATGCTGTTGAAGATAAGGCAGTTGTTCCATTATTATATGAAGGGAGGCACAATCTTATAGAAGTTAATGAAAAACCACTGGACACCTTTTTTGATAAAGTATCAGAACCATTGACAAAATATGGCAAAGCTGAATTAAAACGGAAATATAGCACTAAAAGCCAATTGAATAAGGCTGACCAAATTGTTTATGCAAGAGCTTGGGATATTACAGAACATTTTGTAGATAATATTCAAGGCACAGGATTTAAGGGTCAATTAATTGCACCTAATAAAACGATAGCGATTAAATACAGAGAATACATAAAGGAAATAGGTAAAGTTAGCTGTGAAGTACTGATTTCTGCTCCTGATACAAGAGAAAACCATGATGACGCTTATGAAGAAAATGAAGATATAGTTTTGAAGTTTTATAAAGCCATGATGAGTAAATATGGCAAACAAGAAAACTATGAAAAATCTATTATTAGTGCCTTTAAAAAACAAGAGAACCCTGAAATAATTATTGTAGTTGATAAACTATTAACGGGTTTTGATGCTCCTAATAACCAAGTACTTTATGTTACCCGTAGCTTAAAAGAACATACTCTATTACAAGCGATTGCAAGGGTGAATAGAGTGGCGGCAGGAAAAGAATATGGGTTAATCATTGATTATTTTGGAAATTTGCAAAATTTAGACACTGCTTTAAATACATACAGTGGCTTAAATGATTTTGATGAACATGAATTGGTAGGTACAATTACAAATATTAATAAAGAACTTGAAAAACTACCACAAGCCCACAGCGAATTATGGGGGATTTTTAAGGAAATAAAAAATAAATATGATGCGGAAGCTTATGCACTTTTATTAAAAGATGAGAGTATTCGTCATCATTTTTATGACAAATTATCGGTATTTATTCGTTTGTTTAAATTAGCCATGACATCATTCGAGTTCAATGATATAAGTAATGAAAGACTGATAGATAAATATAAAAAAGATAGTAAGTTTTTCTTACAATTGAGAGTAGATGTAAAACGTCGGTACTTTGATGATATAGATTACAAAGAATATGAACCACAAGTACAAAAACTGATAGACAAACACATCACGACCGAAGGAGATGTGTTGAAAATAACAGCATTGGTAGATATTTTTGATAAAGAAAAAAGAGAAGCTGAGGTTGAGAAACTACATGGAAATGCTGCCAAAGCAGACCATATAGCAACCAGAACAATAAAGGCAATCAATGTAAAGATGAATGATGATAGTATCTACTATAAAAAGCTATCAGCATTAATCAAAGAAGCGATAGATGACTACCACCAACACAGAATTAACGAGGCTGAATACCTCACCCGAGCTAAAGACCTTGAGAATCAATTTTTATCAGGGAGACAAGAAAATGTACCTACATTAATTCAAGAGAAACCAACAGTGATTGCCTATTATAATCAAATAAATACCGTTTTGAATGATAGTTTTATGAATTATCCAGATTCTAAAAATATAACGGCTATGATTGCAATAGAAATAGAGGAAAGTATCAAAAGTGTAGTCTATGAATTTGATACACTAATTATTGATTGGCAGAAAAATGAAGAAATAGATAAATCAGTGAAAAATGCTTTAGATGATTTACTATATGAAAAGCAGCGTCAATACAATTTGGAATTTTCATTTCAAAAGATAGATACTTTGATAGAAGAAGTCATTAAAATAGCTAAACTTAAATACATATAATGCCAGACTCTATTCATCAAGTAAATTACGGTAGTAAAGTCATTGAATACCATTTGACTTTTAGTAATAGAAAATCATTAGGAATACAAGTATTACCTAACTGCGATATTAATGTGATAGCACCATTAAATTCAAGTCTATTTGATATTCAAGAAAAAGTCAAATCAAAAGCTGGTTGGATATTAAAACAGCAAAATTTCTTTGAGAGATACAAACCTAATATTCCAGAACGTAGGTTTGTTAATGGTGAAACACATTTATACTTAGGAAGACAATACAAACTAAAAATTGTTCCTAATACGAGTAATGATGTAAAGATTTATAGAGGGGAGATGATAGTTTTTACAGATACTAAAACTTCAGCAGAAAAAGTATTAAATAATTGGTACAAAATAAAAGCGAAAATTTTATTTAGCGATTTTTTGAATAAAAACATAATTTTATTTCAAAAGTATAAGACAATAAGTCCAGTTTTAGAGATAAGACAAATGAACAAAAGATGGGGTAGTTGTAACAAAGCTGGAAAAATAACATTAAACATCAATCTCATTAAAGCACATAAGGGATGTATTGAATATGTAATAATTCATGAATTGTGTCATATTGTTTACTATAATCATACAAAAGATTTCTATAATTTACTTAATAGCTTATGTCCTGATTGGGAAAGATGGAAAGATAAGTTGGAACAACAATTAGCCTAATTATCTAATATGAATTTCAATTCACGTTAGTACAATGAGACATTACAGAATCAAGCAAAGTAAAATTTTAGTGAGTTTAATAGTTTAAATAGGTACTAATTATCAGGTGATATATTTACAAAAAGGTTACAAAGGTCTGAATTATAAGAAATCATCAGACCTTTGAAATAATATTTAGCTTAAACATTAATTATAGTAAGGTTTCAATAAAGACTCGTCTTTAATCTTTTTCGATTCTTTTAACAACCTTTCCTCTTCCTTCTTCTTTTTAGGAAAATAGTAAAAGACAAGATAAAGACCTACACCAAAAACAATGATTAATATGCCTAAAAGGAAATGCCAAAAGCTAAAGCCTTTGCTTTTAGTTGGAGTAACAACCTCTAAAGCTCTTTCGACTACGATACCCGATAAACCTTCTGTTACTTCCGCAAACGGATGTGATATTACTTCAAACATAGTTACGATAGTTTTACTGAGTCTAATAAAATGGTATAAATATCTTCAATCTGACTGATGGTTTTACTTACCTTTTCACCATGAATATTTTTGTATTCCAAACGCTGACCTTGACGAGTTTGAAAAGCTTTTTTCAGTAAATCGTTTTCATAAAACCCTACTTTTTTTCTTAGGTTCTGAATCTCTCTTTGCAAAAAATCTATTTTCGTTGCTAACTCAGAGGTGTTACTGAGACTTGGTGGCGTTTTAGATTTTCTACTTGCAATAAGGGTATCTACATACTCACTTAATGTCATCCCTATTTGTTGAGCTTCTTGAGCTAACTGAATTTTTGTGCCAGCATCACACTTAAAGCCAAGTGTAACTTTGTTGGTAGCATTTTGGAGACCTTCCAATTGTAATGCTCTTCCTGTTCTAATTTCGTTCATGTTTCTATTTTTAAAAATTAACCTTGATTTACTTCATTGAATTAATCTTCATTAATTCTGACGGTATAAAAATAATTAACCCCAATAAACCGCTTTCGGGTTAATTGGGGTTAATCTTGGTTAATTCAGATTAATTCAAGTTAATTCCTGATAGTTTATACAGGTTAATCAGGTGGTTCGCCAAGGTGGTTAATGATGATTAATACTTCTTTGGGTGTAAGTATTCTTGTTGATTTGTCAATGATAAAGTCTGGTATTTTTGCAAGCATTTTATTAAAAGTCTTCAGACATACTTGATAACGTTGTGCCAGTTGAGTGCGAGTCATGGCTTTGTATTTGGGTGTTTCCATTGTTTTCTATTTTGAAACCGTCACAGTCGTAACAGTTGTCACAAGTGTGACGGCTGTGACGATTGTGACGAAAATTATAAGCTGTACTTATCAATCATTCTTTTGACCTTCATTTTATGTACTCCTAATTCGTCTGCGATTTTGCTCATTGAGACTTCTGGGTTCTCAGCTTTCATACTTACGATAATACTTTTCATTTCTTCCTCTGCTTCTTTTTTGGGCTTTAGATGCTTTTGTTCATAATCATTTGAGATAAATTCAAAGCCTAAAAAATTGTATGGTTTAGATAGTTCACAAGTCCAAACCTCATCCGTCATGGCACAAGAACGTGCCTTTAATTGTTTGATGTACCTGATTGAAGCTCCCTGACTACTTTTGCCAATGCAAAAAACGCTATCGGCAAAATTGGCTATTTGCCTGCTACCTGATAAGTCATTTATCGTCATCGGATTTGATGGATTGAGCCTCTTAGGCGTGTGAGCTAAGACTAAAAGGCTTAGTTTAAATTGGTTTTTTAGTTTCGTTAAGTACTTCATCAAGGGTAAAGCACTTTTACTACTTTCGTTTGACTCCATGCTTAGAAAAGAGATATTATCTACAATCAAAATTTTTGATTGGGTTTTGATAATCTGTATTTCTATTTCTGCAAAGAGTTGTGTTTCAAAAACAGTAAAATCTGAATAATTTGAGTTTATTTCAACTCGTAGAAAGTTATTATCCCACAAATAATGGTTTTCCCATTCAATAGAGTATCGTTTCTCGAATTGCTTAATACTTAATTCAAAGTCGAAGTACAATACTTTTTGAGGTTGGGTTTCTGTCTTGAAAACACCTTTATTTTTTCCTTTACTAATATTATCAGCCACTTGAACTGCAAAAATTGATTTTCCCACATTGGTATCAGCAAAAAGAATACAGACCTCACCTTCAAACCAAAAATTTCCACATAGTTTTAGAGGTATAGGCTGATTTTTTGCCTTCTGGATACATTCATTCGCTGACTGTACTATTAGTAATCCTTGAGAGGAATCTTGCCCTTCAAGAGATACGTTTTTTTTAGTGATAGGTTTAAAGTCCATTTTCATAGAGGTTTACAGGTAAATTACACAACAAGCCTTCTGGATGAGTACGAAGTTGTATCTGAATTCCAGAAAAATTATCGTCACTATTTTCCAAAAAAGTCCAATTATTTTCAATACTTTTCCACAAATCTTGATGTTTAAGGAGACTAAACTCATTATAGATTTCTGTAAGAGACTGTATTAATTTGTTCTCACGATTGATGTGAATAACATTGGCATTTGCTTTTTGGGCGTAGGCTTCTAAAAGCTTCCTACGCTCCATAATGATTTGCTTTAAGGAAGATAGATGATTCACTGTACACCTCCTTTCTTTAGTTTAGTCAGGGTTTCTTCTTGAATTTCACGAGCAGACTTTTTACGATTTGAAGCCATCCATATATCTAAATCAGCTTTAAGGAAATAGTTTCTCTTTCCTCTTTTGTGATAAGGAATAATATTATTATGGCAATAGTTATATAATGTGTTTTTAGGGAGTTGAAGATAACTTGAAGCCTCATCAATAGAGAGATACTCGTGTGATTGGAAAGTTTTACCTTTTGAGGAGTTCGTTTGCTCACTCATTGCTTCCTGAATTGTGCCTTTTATGAGTTCCTTGAACTCATGTTTAGAGAAGGCTATTAGAATTGTTTCTGTCATGTTTTTATTGTTAATTTTACATGACAAAGTTGATGGAATGGTAAAAAAAAAGTCATTACCGTAATGATTACCGTAACGACTTTATTATGTAATCTATTGTTTTTCAGTATTTTGTCTAATTGTATCGAAGCGTGCTTTGTACTTTGTTGTATAGATGCCTTCATAGATATTTTCTTTTGTTTTGCTGTCTTGTGTAGGTTTTAGTACTTGCTCAATAGTATTTGATTTAGTAAAATATTGTTTAATTAGCTTAGTCGGAATTTCGTCTATCCATTTTTTACGATATAATTCAACAAATAATTCTGCTAATTCCTTTTGTGTACCGTTCCATTCTATTTTGCTTAATGTTGATAGCTCATTAGTTGATGGATTAACTTCAAGCAATTGATGATGATTTTCGGGTAAATAATTCTTTAATTCTATTTGAATTTTTCTGTTTAACTCAACTTGAAAATGGTCGTAAAATAATCCATTAATTAATTGCGAAACCTGACGGTTGAGTGTAATATTTTCTTTTTTCTTTTCTTTATCGGTTAATATTCGCAAGCCCATTTTTGTTAATAAAATTCTGTACGCTTGTCTATAAGGCATATTTTCTTTTATCAAATCACTTTTTAGATTTTTAATAGCCAGAAATTGCTGTTTTTGTTTGTAGTCTAATATTTTCCATTCATGTGATTTCATAAAAACTTGAGCAATAGATTTAACCTTTTCTATTACATTGTGAAGCTTTGTTTGGCTCAAATCGCCGAAAATATGTCTAAGCTCTCCTTCTTCATTACTATCAAGATAGTTTATGGTTGAATCTAATTCAAGATTTAATAACTCTTTCCTCCTTTCGATAGATGAACGATATTTAAGTTTTTGTAATAAATTATCCCATTCTTGCTGATGCCGCATATTTTCCAACTCAAACTCATACGGTGAGATTTCTTTCAAGAAATCTATTACTGTGCAATCCCCCGCCTCCCTAATTTCTACTTCAAATTTTTCTAAAAGAGTTTCATCTTGTTGTGTCTGGTTCATTTTTAAAAGATTTATCACATTGTTAAATAGTAGTATAGTTCAGGGAATACACCTATTTTTTTAATGGTTTTGAATTGAGGTGAATTTTCCTACTGTTTACATTCTTGATTTACATAATAATTTAAGCAAATGCAATCACTTTAGCTTATTATATTTAAACTCTATTTATTTTATACATCATACCTTAAATTAATATTATCACTAAATACATTCACTTGGGAAATTGTGGAAATATCTATTTTATTCATGTAATAGTCTTCTTCAAACTCTCGAAGCTTTTTATTTAAACTCCAAAATACATCGTTTCCTTTTTCGATATATTTATTTACTGCTACTCTAATTTGATTAAAATAACTTTCATTATTTAACGAGTACTTTTTAAATATTTCAAATATTAAAGTATCTAAATCTCCTCTATAAAAGCCTTCTTTTTTCTTTATTCTATTTGCAACAGCCAACTCCAAAAGTTCTACTAAAATTGAAAATGAATCATTGAATGGTATCTTAGCTATCGATGTAATCCACTCTTTTTTTTCATGTAGCTCATCACCCTTTTTTTCTACATAATTCTTTAATTCTTCTAATCCGAGAATATGACTATTCAAAATCAACTGATTCATTGCCTTGAAACGATTGTCCTCACTTAGCTCTTCACTAAGACAGTTTTCCAGTATCCTGTTAGTCTTTTGTAAATATTTACTATGTGTCGATAGTTTTTCTAAAACAAACCAGTCTGAATCATTTTGGACGTCAAAGTTTGAAAGCTTAAAAGCAAAATCGATAATAGAACCTTTCAATACTAAATATATTTCAATCGTTATTTTTGTTGTGTAGTCACTAAGAATTTCTTTTTTTATTGTATCTAATAGAAATGGTGTAGCTTCCTTAATTTTTAATTTTCTACATATTCGGAAATGATTGGGCAAAACACTTGTTACTAATACATTATTTTGCAAATTTTCTAAGATTCTTCTTTTGATAATACTTTCATTACCAATTTTCTCAATCACTATATCAGATATTGATTTTACTCTTTTGGGGTTAGTATCACTATATTCAATTTCTCGAATATCACTCATGTCAAAAGAAATCATATCTAACATTGTTTCTTGAGGAATAACTAAATCTATTTTTTGAAAAAAATGAGCAAAGTTATATTCAAGGGTTCTATAATATTCTTGTCCATTTTCAAGAAATCTGGCAGTCTTGAAATTGAGAGATGGCAATAAAGAATAGCACCAATCTTTAATATAGTCAATATGTTTAAGCGGTAGCTCTTCTTCTTGGATATTTAATCTTCTATCAAGTTGGTTTAAAACATACCATGTCCAGCTTTCGTCACTATCTATATCATTAAAAATATTGTTGGTATCTATTTTCCCGTTATCTCTATAAAGTTTTTCAAGATATTCATAAGGTAAGTTGCATTTAATAGTATTATTTTCATATTCAAAATCTGTAATTCTTTTTAATGTGATGTCGTCTCCTAAATCTTTTAACACAGAGTAAATACACTCTTTAAACTTAGTCTTATTCAATAATAGCTCTAAGTCATTTAATTCTTTCTGTTTTCTGTAATCTTCGTAGTTATCATGCTTAAATACTGGATACTCGTGAAAAATATTTGAATGTAGATTAATCTCTCTGAGAAAGTATTCAAGCAGTTCATTTTCCCTTAACGCTAATAAATCGAACTTAAATTGCCCAACATCAATATCATTAAAAGTACCTTTTTTATACTTTACGACCCATTTGTCAATAATGGGCTTAGTTATCCAGCAAGTAAACCAATTGCGAACATACCATTTAACATCGTTTTTGTTTGCACCTTCCCAGAAGTACCAAAAAGCCTTTTCTGTTGTATTTGTCCTCTCAAAAAATGGTTTGCATTTTGCAAAAAACATATTATCGTATGATTTATTCAATCTTTGTTCAAGGAGTTTCAGGACTTTATTTAATATTTTACTATCCGAATTATACCCTTTAATCAATTGAACTGTAAATTTTTCAAAAAAAGTACCTTTAAAATCTTCATCACAAAATATTTTACTTCTTCTTTCAAGTTCATTGTGATTTTTAATCATGTAAATTAAAATCTTGTGTAGAGAAGATACTAACTCAACTTTGTGAATACCTTCATAAAAATCAAGTCTAATCCCAGTGCTTCTTCTTACACCATTTTTAATTAACTCATTATTGCATATTGGAATACATTTTAAATAAAAACTAATATATTTATCGACCAAGTCTAATTGGTTTATAACTTGAAAAACTATACTTAATACATTCTTATATTTAAACGATGGTTTTGTATTCATTAACCACTCTACAAATTCTTTATTTGCTAACTTAAGACGATAAAATACCCTAAGAGCATCTTCATGTATTTCACAATCATAGGTATTAATTTGGAGAACATTTTTCAATGCTTTAGCTATTTCTTCTTTTAACCCAAATAACTCGTCAGGGTCAGCAAATTTCAATAAGTAAATAAGTTCTCTTGTAAGTTTAGGATTATTGATAGAGATATTCTCAATAAGGTATTTAACTACTTCTGGATTTTCATATATGCCAGCGAATTTAATAAGTTCTCCAGAGTCATAGTTTAGATAATCTCTTTCTGGGCTTTCTATAATCTTTTTGAAAATGCCATAACGTAGTCCTAACGAAATTTTTTCCAATTCAAACCTTATCAATAAAGTATGGTCAGACTTAATGATGAAGTCTAATAGATTTTTAAAAACATCGGAGTCTTCTGGTAACAGGCTGAACAATGATGATAATGTATTCGTCCATTTAGGCTTTACTTTTATAAAATCTGGTTCAAAGGATATACATTTTTTTATGGTGTCAAATGACTGTCTTGCTAAAAGTTTGGCGACAAGATATTCTTGAAATAAGTTATGTGAAAATTCAATTTTGCTTTCTTTTTTACTTATTAGTGGAGAGTATTCTATTATTTTCCTATCGTCATTAATAAATCCTTCTCTATATTCTTTGGATTCTAAAATATTCTTTCCCATCAGTAGCATCATAGTTGCTAACTTGGAAAGCAGAAAGTCTTGTTTAATTTCAATATCTTCCCAGTCAGATTTTGAAATTCTGCCAGAAGAAATTTCTTCTCTGTTAATTAGGTCTATAATTCTATTAAAGATTTCAGTTTTATTGTCAGGGAAATTATTAGGTGATTCGTTATAAAGTTGGGTGAGCTTAATCAAATAAAAAGGTGTTACTAACAAATCATTCATTTTGTTAGTACGAATTAGATTCATAAACTCTTCTGTCCTATACTGTAATTGTTGATAAATATATTGATGGACTTCGCTATATAGGCTAAGCTTTTGAAGATAGTAAACTTCAAATTGTTCAAAATTAGAAATTCCGTTGTTTCTTGAGGATATTACAATATTAATCAATGGATGAGTCTCATTTAAGCGACCTATTCGCCTTCTTAAATCATCTTTTACTGTTTCTTTCACCTCATCATAACCATCAAAAATTATTAATAATCTTTGTTGATTTATTTTCTCCCATTCTTTACAGTATTTTGTTAATAATTCATAAAGGTCTTCATGAACATAATCTCTAAGTCTAATCAGAATCGGATATAAAGATTCAGGTGACTCATCCGATGAAAAATGATGAGCAAGTTGTTTTAATTCTGATGTCTTACCATCCCCTGCGATACTTAGTAGAATAATTTTTAGAGGTTTTTCTTTTTTTTCAAAGAGTTGAATTAATGAACCTTCAATTGAATCCTGCTTATACAATTGAGTATCATTTAGCTTTGTTAATCTTCTGGTTATATAATGAGGAACAGGTGGATAAACCTTCTTTTTAATATTATAATGTAACTTATCAAGTTTATCATGACCACAAAAAGCTTTGACAAAGTTTGGTTCTTGTCCACCATCAAAAAACTCAAATACTAATTGATGGAATGCTTTGAGTTCTATATTAAGACGCTTTGAATCCCAGATATTTAAATTGATTCCTTCAGAATGCAGTTCAATTTTTAATTCGTTAATTATATCATCATAAGTACTTAGGTCTGTATTTGTACAAATAAAAAAATTCCTTATTTTACCCCAAAATGAATTCTTTTTGACCTCGTCAATAGCATCTTTGATATTTTTCTTTGAAATTTTTAGATACTTCTTACATTGATAAACATCATAAGTTCCATCTTCTCTATAAAGTTTGAAAATGTCAATCCCTTCTTGCTTGCTTCCTTCTTTTTTATAAAGCTGTGTGTCATTTATTTTAGTATTATCTTGAGCCTGTGCTAATCTTAAACACAATCTTTCAAAATCTTTCCATGTCGAAAGACGGTCATAAGGTAATTCTTGAAGAGCAGTTAATACTGGATAATTTCCGACAGTTAGAGTGTTAGGTTGATTGAAAAGTTCATCAGTTGATGTTATTTCTTGATATTTACTTGAATTCATTTGTAATAGATGGGGGCTATTTGAACAAAAATACATTCTAAATTAATCATTTTATAATAATAATTAATTAGCCTTATAATTATTCTATTGATTTAGAATTTATTCTTTTTGAGCAAACATTAATTATTATAACGTTTTTTTTTGCATGATGAATCATGTAGAATATCAAATAATTTTTCCTGTACATTTGATAATTAATCTTCCATTAACTATCAAATGTACTTTACTTATTAAACCAACGAATATTACCTTTTCATATCCTCTTCAATTAAACGTTTCAATCACGCCTCTTTTATCAGAAGACAAGCCTGTTCTTTCAAAAAGAAATGTATTGATAGCTCTTTCTAAGGTTCTAACCGACGATGATTTGTGAACGATTTGGACTCCGTAAAAGCATCTTTTAGTATTAGAATCTAATTGGATTAGTGCCACAAAATGAGAAAGCTCAAGTGTGAAAGTAGTGTTTCTGGAGGGTATGATTGTATTTCCTCTAATTGTCCAGACACTGTCTGGATAATTATTCTTAGCTCTTCAAGTTTCTATGGCAATAATTAATTTTCATTGGTAATATCAGCTATTTATTCTTGAATACACGATGGAGAAGGTAATATAATAAGATTGGGCAATCAGCAATTGCCCAATCTTAATTATAGCTTTGAAGTTTGTTTATGGTTAAATTACAAAAGGTTTTTCATTGCTTCGTCAAGTACATCATTGCCGAATGAATCCAAATATATTTTGGTTGTTTTTTCAGAATCGTGACCTAACATTTCTGAAATAATGGCTGTTGGTGTACCGCTTTTTTTCTGAATAGTTGCAAATGAATGTCGAGCTACGTAAGTAGTTATTGTCTCATTAATTCCCAACATTTTAGCAACCTCTTTCAAGTCTTCGTTGGTTTGCCTGTTCACTTTATGAATGCGGTCTCTCATTTGTTGTGGCGTTTTATGGAAGTCTGAAAGAATCGGAAAAATGTAAGAATCCTGACGCACGAAATTCGTTTCTCTAAAATATTGTAAAATCTTTTGAGCAGGAGGGAGGATTATAATACTATACGCTTCATTTGTTTTTTGGCGAGTATATTCTAATCGCCCATTGATAATATTCGTCCATTTAAGGTTTGCCATATCCACAAAGTTGATGCCACCACAATAATAGCTAAATAAGAAAAAGTCACGAGAACGAGCAAGGCGAGATTGTGCAGGTAACTCTTGATTGATTATTAAAAGCATATCATCTCTTGTAATCGCTCTTTTCTTTGTTTTTACATTTCGATATTTAGCAAACCCAAAATCCTTGAAAGGGTAGTAGTCGGGCTTTACTAACTCTTCTTTTTTAGCATAGCCAAGCAAAGTATTCAAGGTTCTTAGGTAATAAAAAATGGTATTTGGCATTAGTTTCTGAGAAATTAGCCAATCTTCGTACTGCTTTAAAAAATTGAAAGTAATATCAGAAAACTCTAAATCTTTCCCATTTCTAAAAGTCTTGAGTTTATTAAGTGACTCTATAAAAGCATTGGCATAACCAACTTTACCAGATTGTTCTTTTTTGCTAATTATCTCTTCAAAGTAATTGAATATGGTAATAGACTTTCTCTTCTTTTCAGCTTGAAGTATGTTGGCTAATTCCTCTAAAGAATATTCTTTCCCTTGATTTTCCAGATTTAAAATCTCACGATTGGCTTTATTCCGTACAGAATGAATCGTTATGGTCATTTCTTTGTGGTTTGGGTGTTTCTTTTTGGGGTAATTGTTTTTATCATCCCAAAGGTCTAATGAGCAACTAAAACCAAGACTTATATACTTGAATTTGCGGTCTTTGGTTAATCTTAATACAATTGGATATTCGCCATTTTTAAGTAGCTTTGATGTGAAGAGAAGTACTTTCGCTGAGGTCATTTTCTTACGATTTATTCTGATTTGATTTGTTTAAACTATTTTTTTGGTTTAAACATAGTTTAAACAAATGTAGTAAATAACCATGAATAATTGCAAGTAATAGAAAGATAAAAATAGTTATATTATTAATTTATAGATAATTAGATAAAATTGAAAACTATTAAAATATAACTGTTATACTTCTGGGGGGCGTGTGGTCGCAGGTTCAAATCCTGTCATCCCGACTACAAACGAATGGGGAATTGCAAGTCTTGCAATTCCCCATTCGTTTTATCATGAATAAAAACAATCATTCTACTGAAAATTCTTTCAAAGCTTCCAATTCTTTAAAAATTGTAATTTCCCAAGCTCTTTGCTTTTCTGGGTTTGTACCAAAATTTGTATCTGTATTATACTCCGCTTTTCTTTTGGCAAGGTTATTCATAATCTGACTGTTCGCATCATCTGCATTTACCTTCCCAAAAGCCAATTTCTTCCGATTATCAAACACAAACTTGCGGAATTGTCTTACATAGATTTCGCCTAAGTCAAATAATGTTTGTTGGTATCTTAATGTTGTGTCGGTATTCTTAGCAGTATTAATCCATGAGGCATTCTTCACAAAGCAGTTAGTAATATTCTTTTTGTAGTCTTTCGGCAATATAAACATTGAAACCACTTTGTAATCGTAGCTAAATTGTGCCGATGAAAAAGAGTTCACTTGTGGAGCTACTTTCATCTGAAAATCAGCTACCTCCAAACGTCTGTTTTTAGACCAGCAAATAAGATTAGTATCTTTAGTAGATTGTTGAGCAAAAGCAGTCGAAGTAAAAATAATGGCAATAAATAACAAGCAATATTTCATCGTTGAGTTGTTTCTTGATTTGAAAATTAGAACGGAAAGATAAAGAGAATATTTTACTTAGAAATATCATTCTGAATTTACTTTTCTTGTGTGAATAGTGTGTAAAAACATAAGTGAAAATATGGATGAAGGTAAAGAATTTAGGTAAAATACCGTTTAATAAGTTTTTGAGCGATTAATGAAAATGGAGTTTGTATGTTGGGCAAGAAAATGTTAGATTTAGAATATATTTAGTATTCTATTTTCTTATATCTCATCAGTAACAAGCCGTTTATTTGCGAAGATATACATGATGATTGAAAAGATTTAATAGGGGCTAATACCTAAAATAGAAACTTATTTCTAATAGACTAATTAAGGAAAAATGGCAAACGAAACTCAACTTGATATTCTTTCGGTGGAAGAGCTACAGAAATTGAAACTAAAAGAAGAAATCTTAATATTGAAAAAACCTATTTGGAAGCAAACTCAGTTTATATCTATTGTAGTAACGTTGATAATAGCATTTATTGGAACTTCAATTACTATATGGCAAAAACAAGAAGAAAAAATTGAGTACGCTGAAGCAGAGAGAAAAAAATATCAATTGTTAACAGAGGAACTTTTATCTGAAAAAAATAACCTTAAAGAAAAATCAGAAGAAGCTAAAGTAAGACTTTTAGAAGCATTATCTGAAAAAACAATTGCGGTTTCGGAAAAATCAGAAATAAAGAATCAAATAAATTCATTGCAAGAAATGCAATTAATGCAAAGAGAAAAATCTCTAAGTGAAAGAGTTATAAAATTACAAAATCTTGGTAAAGAGTTGGAAAAACGTAATAAAGGTTTTAAAGAAGGTTTTATTGAAGCATATGTATCAAATAATGTAACAGTTCAACGAGATATTGATAGGTTTGCAAAAGAAGGAATGAAGTTAGAAATGGAAGATTGGTTAAAAAAACAATTTCTATTTACTGCCTTGAATAGATATCAAAACTATATAGTTGAAAATACAAATACAATACCCTAATAAAGTAGGCTACTTATTTCCTGATATTTTCTTCGTAATAGCAAAAAACTTTCTCTAATTGGTACAAGTACCAGAAGCGTTACTCGTACCAACAATATTCTTTCAAAAAGAAACAATTAAAAGTCTAAACCTCAATCTTGAATCTGTTAGAGAATATTGTATATTGATTGATATTTATCTAACAATAGCAAACCCATGAAAGCATTGATATACTTACTTTTGGCTTTGGTCATTTTTACTGGTTGTTCTACTGATAATAGTACTACTACTGATGAACCTAATTCGATTGATAGTTTGAGGCAAAATTTCAATACGGTTTTCAAAGGCGTTTGGGTTTTGTCGGATTATCTTGAGGCTATCGAAAAAACAAAATCTCCCTTAAAATCTTCCGATAAATTAGAAGGCGTAGTTACGATGGTTATTGACAAAATTACTCACGCCGATAGTATGCGTATTGGCGTAAGCTGGAATAACCATGAAGGATATGATTTCACCGCTTATTTTCGTCAGGGACAAAATCGGAATAGTCTAAAAACTAACTTGCCCGACTATGAAGAAAAAACTAATTTCTATGAACTATCTTATGAAAGTATCGGAAATGAAATTTTCTTGTGGCTCAATCATTATAATAAAAACAAGCAACTGATTGATAAAAGAAGATTTGATAAAGTAGCAACTACACAACCTGACACAGACCTTACTTGGGGTTTGCAATATGCTGTAAATGAGCGATTATTTGTAGGGAATTATTTGTTGATAGACAGTACAGAAACCCTAAGAAAAGTATATTTAAAAAGTGATGGCACGTTGACTGGCTATCCCGCTTTCAAGACCTACTATGTAATGACCGATTATTTGGGTGGCCCTGTGGCAATGCTTGATAAAGTTATTTTTAATATTGATACAGACCGTTCAAAAGGCTTTGCTTTTAAAAAACTAAAGGATACTACTTATCTATACAGCACAACTGGCGACGAAGACGCAGGCGAAATCGTAAAGATTGACAAAGTACGATACAAACTTGTGAAAAACTAAAATGGTTTAGTGGTGAGGAAAGAGTATCTTTTAATATTGCCCCCCAAGACAACTTTCATAATTTACCCCAGCTAAATCCCCATTTTCGTATCTTTGTACACAATCATTTAAAATTTGAAGTTTTGTCAAACGATTCTGTACATATTCGGACTGAAAAAACCGCTTTGCATCCTCGCAATCCTCATCGCTTTTCTTACAATTTCAAGGCTCTGATTAACACTTGTCCAGCATTGGCTGAGTATGTGTTTATTAATCAATATCAAATTGAAAGTATTGATTTTGCAAATGCTTCGGCTGTAAAGTGTTTGAATTTGGCTTTGTTGAAACATTTTTACGGTCTGGAGTATTGGGATATTCCACCACATTTTTTGTGTCCGCCTATTCCCGGACGAGCTGATTATATTCATTACTTGGCAGATTTATTGGCGGAAACAAACCATGGAAATATTCCTACGGGCAGTACAGTTAAGGTATTGGATATTGGTACTGGGGCAAATTGTGTGTACCCAATCGTTGGGAATCGTTCGTACAATTGGCAGTTTGTGGGAAGTGATATTGACAAAACAGCCATCGCTTCTGCACAAAAGATTGTTGACATGAATCCTTTATTGAAAAATGCCATAGAATGTCGTTGGCAAAATAATGCACAACATATTTTTAAAGGAATTATTCAGCCTGAGGAACGCTTTGACTTAACCCTTTGCAATCCTCCCTTTCACGCTTCGGCGGCTGAGGCGAATGCTGGAACACTTCGAAAATGGAAAAATCTGGGTAAAAAGCCCCAAGCAGCATTGAACTTTGGTGGACAAAATGCAGAACTTTGGTGTAAGGGTGGTGAAGAGGCTTTTGCCTGTAAGATGGTGGAAGAAAGTACTCTTTTTTCAGAAAATTGTCTTTGGTTTACTTCTCTGATTTCAAAGAAAACCACTTTGCCCAAAGTGTATAATATGCTAAAAAAAGTAAAAGCTTTGGAAGTAAAAACCATAGAGATGGCTCAGGGACAAAAGGTAAGTAGATTCGTAGCTTGGACTTTTCTTAGCAAATCGGCACAACAAGAATGGCAAAAACGTAAAATACAGTAAATTATTTAATGGGCTTTACTGGCGAAGGTTTTTTGTCTTCTTTGGGCCCTCGAAGGTGAATAACCAAGCCATTCAAGAAGTTTCTAAGAATTTGGTCACCACAAGGTTTAAAATTTGGGTGGTCTTCATTACGAAACAATGCCCCAATTTCAGCTTTTGAAACCTTGAAATCAACTAATTTAAGTATCTCTACAATTTGGTCGTCACGTAATTGCAAGGCTACTCTTAGCTTTTTTAAAATATCATTATTCGACATGATTTTGCGGATAAAAAGGATTTGAAAATATTCTGTACAACAAAGTTAATTCCTTCTACTGATTTTTCAAGATTGTTTCACAAAGCAAGTAGAGCAAAAATCACCAAGCATTTATAAAATGCTACGTATAGCATAAGTGAATTAGCGAAAAATTAAAATATAAATAATTCAAGAAGATAATAGACAAATCCATAAAATACAATCTTAGTCTTTTACTTTCGTTCGTTTCTATTACCTTTGTACAATTTTTGGGGATAGGTTATCGGTTTTCTGATTAATATTATCCATTTTTTAGTCTCCGCATGATTGTCTCTTCAAAAATTATACAGCATCACTTTCCAAAATCAGTGATTTTATATTTTTAAATCTTGGATATTGTTCTAAAGTATTGAACCTTGGGAAGTTAATACCAGCTTAAATATCTTTCAATTAAAACTATCCAACTCAAAAACTAATACAAAAAGTGCCAAAAGATTCATCCATCAAGTCCGTATTGATTATCGGTTCAGGTCCAATTATCATCGGTCAGGCTTGCGAGTTCGACTACTCAGGTTCGCAGGCGGCTCGTTCACTCCGAGAAGAAGGTATCAAAGTTGCTTTAATTAATTCCAACCCCGCTACGATTATGACAGATCCACTTAATGCGGATTATGTCTATCTAAAACCCCTCGACAAGAAGTCAATCGTTGAAATCTTAGAGAAACATCAAGCTGAGGGAACTCCAATTGATGCTGTTTTACCAACTATGGGTGGACAAACGGCGTTAAATTTAGCGATTGATTGTGATGCTTCGGGCATTTGGGAAAAATACAATGTTCGTATTATTGGCGTGGACATCAAGGCGATTGAAACTACGGAAGATAGAGAAAAATTCCGTTTGAAAATGCTTGAAATTGGTGTAGGCGTTTGTAAAGGACGTACTGCTCGCTCGTTTTTGGAAGGAAAAGAGATTGCTCAAGAAACAGGTTTCCCATTAGTAATTCGCCCTTCATTTACTTTGGGTGGTACTGGTGGTGGTTTCGTGAACAATCCAAAAGATTTTGATGCAGCCCTCAACAAAGGCTTGCACGCTTCGCCAACGCACGAAGTATTGGTAGAACAATCTATCATGGGTTGGAAAGAATATGAATTAGAATTATTGCGTGATAATCTCGGAAACGTAATTATCATTTGTTCGATTGAAAACTTCGACCCAATGGGTATTCACACCGGAGACTCAATCACTGTTGCACCAGCCATGACTTTACCTGATACCATTTATCAGAAAATGCGTGATATGGCCATCAAAATGATGAATGCGATTGGGCAGTTTGCGGGTGGATGTAACGTACAGTTCTCGTTGAATCCAGCAACAGACGAAATCATTGCTATCGAAATCAACCCTCGTGTATCTCGCTCGTCTGCTTTGGCTTCAAAAGCTACTGGTTATCCAATTGCCAAAATTGCGGCAAAAATGGCAATCGGTTACAACTTGGATGAATTAACAAACGCTATTACTGGTACTACTTCGGCGTACTTCGAGCCAGCACTTGATTACGTAGTGGTAAAAGTACCACGTTGGAATTTTGATAAATTCAAAGGGGCTGACAAAACTTTGGGCTTGCAAATGAAATCTGTTGGTGAAACAATGGGTATCGGTCGCAATTTCCAAGAAGCTCTTCAAAAAGCTTGTCAATCACTTGAAATCAAGAGAAATGGAATGGGAGCAGATGGTAAAGGATTACTTGACCAAGATGCTATCATGCACTCTTTGGCAAATCCTTCTTGGAATCGTCTTTTCCATATCTACGATGCCTTTAAAATGGGTATTTCTTTCAAAACAATTCAACAAACTACTAAAATCGACAAATGGTTCTTATACCAAATTGAAGATTTAGTAAGAGTTGAAAATACTTTAGAGAAATATACTTTAAGCTCTGTTCCGAAAGAATTATTGGAAGAAGCAAAACACAAAGGTTTTGCCGACCGCCAAATCGCTTACTCTTTACGTTGCTTAGAATCAGAAGTTTACGAGAAAAGAAACAGCTTAGGTATCAAACGTATTTATAAATGTGTTGATACTTGTGCAGCAGAATTTGAGGCAAAAACACCTTATTTCTACTCTACTTTCTCGCAAGGTTCTGGAAGTTTAGATAACGAATCTGTAAAAACAGACAAGAAAAAAGTAGTGGTTTTAGGTTCTGGACCAAACCGTATCGGACAAGGTATTGAGTTTGACTACTCTTGTGTTCACGGTGTTTTGGCGGCGAAAGAAGCAGGTTATGAGGCAATTATGATTAACTCGAACCCTGAAACTGTTTCGACTGACTTTGACATCGCTGATAAATTATACTTCGAACCAGTATTCTGGGAACACGTGTACGACATCATTCAGCACGAAAAACCAGAAGGTGTAATCGTTCAATTAGGTGGACAAACTGCCTTGAAATTGGCGGAGAAACTTACTAAACACGGTATCAAAATCATCGGTACTTCATTTGAAGCCCTTGATTTAGCCGAAGACAGAGGAGCGTTCTCGACACTTTTACAAGAAAACAATATTCCTTTCCCTAAATTCGGAGTTTGCGAAGATGCCGACAACGCCGTAGAATTGGGTCGTAAATTAGGTTATCCTTTATTGGTTCGTCCTTCTTATGTATTAGGTGGACAATCAATGAAAATCGTTATCAACGAAGAGGAATTGGAGCAACACGTAGTAGATATTTTAAGAGATATTCCGGGTAATAAAATCTTACTTGACCATTTCTTAGAAAATGCTATCGAAGCAGAAGCAGATGCCATTTGTGATGGCGAAGATGTGTATATCATCGGAATTATGGAACACATCGAACCAGCAGGTATCCACTCTGGTGACTCGCACTCGGTACTTCCTCCATTCGATTTATCTCCAAATGTGATTCGTCAAATCGAAGAACATACCAAGAAAATCGCCGTGGCACTTCGTACCGTTGGTTTATTAAATATCCAATTTGCCATCAAAGACGAAGTAGTATATATCATCGAAGCCAACCCTCGTGCTTCTCGTACAGTTCCGTTTATCTGTAAGGCTTATCAAGAACCTTATGTAAACTATGCTACGAAAGTAATGTTAGGAGCGAAAGTAAAAGACTTTACTTTCAACCCAGTGAAGAAAGGTTATGCCATCAAAATTCCAGTATTCTCGTTCAATAAATTCCCGAATGTAAACATGGAATTAGGACCAGAAATGAAATCAACTGGTGAAGCCATTTACTTCATTGATTCATTGAAAGACGAGTTCTTCCGCAAAGTTTATGGCGAACGTAATTTATACTTGTCGAAATAAGTAGTGATTGGTAAATAGTAATTGGTGATTAGTTTTTTAACATTCTAATCATCAATTATTTACAAAAAAATATTTAAGTAATGAGTCAAAATTAATTTTAACTATTTTACTTACGGTCTATTGCCTAAAGTATTACAAGTAATTTAATGCTGCCTGATTACTTAATTAATTTTACATCCGACATCACAAATCCTAAATCTAAAAAACAAAAACCTCAGTCAAAACATTTGGCTGAGGTTTTGTCTTTTTTAATAATTTTTAACATTCATGCAACCCTTTACTTCTTTCTTCCTGTCTTTTTATCGAAGTGCATTTCTTCTCAATTATTTTCTTTAATGGAGGTCTTGATCAAATTTTTCAGTAAAGAAAGCATAACAATAGTGTGTTTGTTAAAACCAAATTTGTATTACTTTATGAAAAAAATATTTTTTGTAGCCTGCTCACTTCTTTTCGTGGGTTTGCTTAGTAGTTGCAAGGAAGAGTTAGAGAGCATCCAAGCACAAAATCAATCTCAGACAGATGCTACTTCAGCCGCCAAAGTTTCGGCTGTCATTAAACAAGATTATCCAACAGCAGCCAACATTGTGGTTTCTACGATAGATTCCAGCAAAGTTTATGGCTGTGATTTTACTGTTAATGGTGTTTCGCACGAGGCTACGGTTTCTTCCAACGGAAAGATTTTAAGTACTTATTCCGTTACCGACGATTCTACCAAAGTAACTTTACCAGAAGCTATCAAAACCTATTTAAATACCAATTATGCAGGGTATAAATTCGAGAAAATAGCCGTTGGAAAAGATGCTAATGGAGCAGTTTCATACAAAGTATTAATCGAATACAAAGACCAAAAAGTTACTTTACTTTTTGATGCGACAGGTACTTTGGTGGCTACTTTTACAGAACCGAAAGGACAGAAATCTGGTAAAACGCCAAAAACTTATTCGGCAACGCTAACAGATTTGCCTGCTAATATCCAAAGCCAATTAAGCGGTTATGATTTTGTAGGAGCGGTTATCAAAACAAATTCTGATGCTACAAAAACCTATTTCGTAGCAGCCAAAAAAGGAGAAGTACTTTACGAATTAACCTTTGATAACAATGGAGTTTTAACAAAAACAAATGAAGTAAAACTTAAACTACCCAAATTGAGTGATAAATATTTGAGTGAATCTGATTTGCCACAAGTGATAAAAGATTATATTTCAAGTAATTATGCAGATTGGAAGTTTGAAAAAGGGGTTGTCGTAACGAAAGACTCGGTAGTGAGTAATTATATCGTTGCTATTTCAAAAAGTGGAAAATATACAACGCTTACTTTTGATGGCAGTGGTAAGATTATCAGCGTGAACGCTCCGAAGTCACCTGATTTCCCTAAATTTGAAGACAAAGCTATCACAAGTAGCGAATTACCTCAAGTAATTACCGATTACCTAAATAAAGTTTATACAGGTTGGTCGCTTACAAAAGGTAGCGTTAATTTAAAAGATAATGTTATTCAGTCTTATTTGCTCTATGTTACCGTTGGTACGAACAAATATTACGTCTATTTTGATAAAGACGGTGAATTTGTAGCAGCAAAAAGAGATAAATAGTAAATTATGAGTGAAATGGTTGGTCAGTATTATTACTGACCAATCTTAAACTCTAAAAAACAATATGAAGCTATTTTTGGGAATATTTTTAATCACAGTATTGAGCTTAATATGGGCTTGCGACGAAATAAAAGAAGTTGCCCCACCTATTAAACCAATAGATTCTACTGTGACTTTGATTCAAGATAAAGATTTTTATAGCCAACCCAATAATTTTATAGCGATTGATACAAAGTCTTTGTTGAAATCATCAGGATATGCTTCAATAAAGATGGAAAACACGCCTGTGTATGGGAAAATGACCTTTTCAAAAACAGGTTACTTAGTGTATAAAGCTGATTCCACCAAAAGTGAAGTAACAGAAGTGTTGATTTACAAAATGATGAATGGAAATCCGGCTAAGGATAAGCGTGATACCCTGAGAATTCATATTGCGGCGAATATTAGTCAAGTTCCATGTAATGCTGGGGCAATTCCAGATGTATTTACGGTAAAAGTAAATACTTCTACGCTCTTAGATGTGTTGGCTAACGACAGGTATTGCAATGCCATTGTAGATTCTTCGAGTTTTAAAATTATCGAACAACCACTTTTTGGTACGGCTGTAATTCAAAACAATAAAGTACTTTATACACCCAATAATAACCTTGAGCAAAATGATATTTTTTTCTATCAAATCTGCACAAAAGGCACTAATCCAGTGTGTAAAGTAGTAGGCGTAAAAATCAATATCGAAGGAGCAACTTGTAGAAATATTCTTGTCCCTGATATACTTGTCATTGATAAAAACGATACCACTGCGAAGGTGATTAAGGTACTCGAAAACGATAAAATTTGTGATAATTATGACCGAAAAAGCCTAAAAATAAGTATTCCGCCACAATTTGGAAAAGCTATTGTAAATGCCAATGCTGATATAGAGTACACACAAACGGCAAACAAAGAAGGTAATGATTTATTTGAATATATGATTTATGATAAAAATGGTGCTAACCCGCAAAAGATGGTTGTGCAAGTAATTATCAGAAATACGCCAGAATGTAAGCCTGATGTAAAAAATGGGCAAATGGAAATATCAGCAAGCCAAGTGAAAGATACAGAAATAGAGATTCCTTACTTTTTGTATGTTTCAAATTGTACTGTTATCAAGGAAATCAGTATTGAATCGAAACCCACTTTTGGAATGATACGAATACAAGACAAGAAAATTTACTATAAACTAAAACAGCAAGATGGAAAAGAATATAACGACCAGTTTAAGTATGTGATAACCACTACTAACAACGACATCTTGAAGGCCAATTTTACCGTAAGAATTAAAAAATAAAAGTGAAATAAAGGTTAGTTTTATAGAGAAATTCCTTATTCAACTAATCTTTATTGACACTTTTTCAAAACTCACTAAATGCTAAACGAACAGGAATTAGTCAAAGCCTGCCAAAAAAACGACCGCAAAGCCCAAACTGCTTTTTACAACCTGTACAAAAGCAAGTTGATGGGTGTTTGCCGGCGTTATACTCGCACGCCAGATGAAGCCGAAGATATCTACCAAGAAGCATTTGTAAAGATATTTAATAATATACATACCCTCGAAAACCCTAAAGCAGTAGCGGCGTGGGTTCGCAAGACTGTGATTCACACTGCCATAAATTATTATCATGCTAATTTAAAATTTCAACAAAATACGGATTATGAAAATATTGTACTAAGCAACGATGATTACCCGAACCTATTGGCGAATCTTTCAAGCGAAGATTTGCTAAAACTTATCAATCAACTACCCGATGGCTACCGTATGGTTTTTAACCTTTATATCATTGATGGCTACAATCATGCAGAAATTGGTGAACTGTTGGGCGTAAGTGAGAATACATCTAAGTCGCAACTCTCACGAGCGAAAGAACTGCTTAGAAAGCAATTAAAACAAATGGGAATTGTCAGCTATGAACGCAATTGATAACGAAAAAGACCCTTTTGAGGACATTTTTCGAGATACATTTTCTGATTTTGAATCAGAACCCGACGCTCTACTTTGGGAAAAAATAGAGCCTCAACTTCCTGTAACTCCTACTCGCAAATTACCTTATTGGCAATTTGCCTCAGTAGCAATCGTGCTTTTATTGGCAGGGTTGTCGCTCTATGTTGTTTCTTCAATGAAAAACCAGCACGACATTCCTTCAATTGAAAAAGCCGAAAAAGAAAATCATACAGTACCACAATCCGCTCAAGAAAAAACTACTCCAAACGAAAGTAAAGCCGTAGAAGATTTAAGTACTTCAAAAAATAATGAAGTTTTAGAAGAATCAAATTCGGCGGATAATAGTACCCATGAAATCAGAACCGAATCGAATAAAGCAATAATCCTTACTGAAAAATCAACCCTTAAGCCCTCTAAAGAAAGAACAAATTCAACAACAGAAAGACAACAACAGCATCAGACAGTACTTTCAAAAAATTCTCAGAAATTTTTTGGTGGCGGAGGCAATAAAACGCCAAGAGGCGATGTATTCTCTCCCAACGAGCGTGTAAACAACGAAACATTCAGTGGTGTTCGTAACGAAAACACAGGGCAGACGCAAGAAAACAACAATGTGTCCTCTCAGCACTTCGTATCCGCACTTCAACCCAAATTGTTTCATCCTTATCTAAATCATTTTAAATCACCCAAAATTCGCTACCGAGGGCCAAAACCTACTGCTTATTACAAAGAACCAAAGCCAGTAGAGTTTTATGCCAGTGCGATGCCTTTGATTAATTACTACACGATTACTCCAAATGGAAATGATGCTAATTATGTCCACAAAATTGTGGTTAATGATGATGCCGACCGTTTGGGAGTTTATGCACAAGCTGGTTTGGTGTTTACTTTATCGGATAGATTGAAGCTCAGAACAGGACTTACTTTTACTAAAACTAACCATAGTTTTAACTACCAAGTAAGAACCGACTCGTTGGTAGTTCAGTCCTCAGATAATGGAAATGCTGATGCAAGTTTTGTAGAAGTGAGTAAAGTATATGCACAATCAGCCAATTATTTAGGCACTAAAGTAGAATTGCAATATACTTTTTTGAAGGGGGAATCGCTTTCACATTATATAAATGTAGGTGTTGAAGGAGCTTATAGACTCAGTGGCGGTCAGGCGTTGAATGGTTTTGCGAATATCGCTTATGGAATCACTCGCCAAATTGGAGACAATGCCTTTTTGTTTATAGAACCTACTTACAGCTACTCGCTTAATCAACAAAGTGATTCTAATTCTTTGTTATTAATCAAACCCAATAAGATTGGATTTAATATTGGGATAAATTTCAAATTAAAATGATTAGCTTATTTAATTTTTGCTGGAAGGCAGCGCTAAGTATTGTATTGATTGTTGTAGGAATTACACTTTCTTTATTCAGTGGTAAAATCGGTAAACTATAAAAGCAAAGCGGTCTGAATGAGATTTCAGACCGCTTTTTTTAATTTCTTAAACGAACAATGATGTTCTTTAGGTAGCTCATTTCTCCATAATGTGTATTTTCATGTAATAAGAAAAATGAGACTTGCTCGCCCACTGTTTTACCAAAAGGAAGTTTAATAATACTTTCAGCTTCCCATTGTTCTGGAGTAATCTCCGTCAGTAATGTAATAATTCTTTCGCCTCTTGTTTGAAAAACGCTGATTAAATCTTCCATCTTAGTATAGGCATCATTTGCCAGTAAAGAAGTACCCGGAGCAAATGCTTCTTTTTCTCCTTCGTAAACACTCAACTTTTCAGCAGGATTTAAGATTTTGATAATGGTATTTCTCATAAATGTTAGATGCCCAAGCTCCCAAGCCAAATGGTTTACTTTGTCGTAAGGACGAAAGAAAACTTCATCCCCTTTCATTTCCGAAGCAATTTTGGCAATACGGCTACTCGAAGTAGCGAAGCCTTTCTGTAAAAAAGGAATTAATTGCATAAAGTATTAAGATTGTTTTTATCGTTTTTGGAATTAAATATTCAAAGAAAATCATTTTACTTTATCTGCATCAGAAGAGACAAAATGTGACTCATGACTCAATTTATCTGCATCAGAAGAATCAAAATGTGACTCACGACTCAATTTATCTGCATCAGAAGAATCAAAATGTGACTCACGACTCACTTTATCTGCATCAGAAGAATCAAAATGTGACTCACGACTCACTTTATCTGCATCAGAAGAATCAAAATGTGACTCACGACCCACTTTAGCTGCATCAGGAGAATCAAAAAGCGACTCATTACTCACTTTATCTGCATCAGAAGAATCAAAATGCGACTTACGACTCACTTTAGCTGTATCGGAAGAAACAAAATGTGACTAATGACTCACTTTAGCTGCATTTGGTAAATATTCCTCACTCCAAACTCCTCATTCCAAACTCAAAAAATGGTGGTCGAGATGACGGATATAATCTTTGGCTACGAATTCAAGCGTTACTAAATCTTGCCCTAACATAGGCGTAGTTTCGTTGCCCCAATTAGTGATGGTTTGATAATTTTCTTTGGGTAAATTCAACAATACTCTACAAAAGTGTTTATTCAATAGTACCCAGAGTTGTATTAAATCTTTTGTATCATAATGTTGGTAATCAGCCGCTTTTACCCATTCGTTTTGCCGGTAAATGATATGAGCATTTTCTTGATATTGCCCAACGACCATTCTGCGGATATTACTTTGAGCGGAGTCAATCAAATGCCCTAACACTTCTTTTTTTGACCATTTTTCTGGACTTACTTTTAATGCTAAATCAGCTTCCGAATGAGCTGAAAAGTATTTTTCTACCTCTACAATTCTATTGAGCAATTGTTCAACTACTTCTTCCATTTTATTGATATTCTGGATGTTTGGCAATAAATTTTTTAAGATTCCCCATCGCTCTTTCTCTTACTTGTTTTTTCAAGAAGGGAGTCCAGCCCAAGAGTTTTCCAATCATTCCCAACGACTGTGAAGACCAGCGATAAAAGCTGAATTTATCATGATGCGTCAGGATTTTACCATCTTTAAAAGTAAAAGTAGCGTCGATGATATTATGCACTTTATTGCCCGATTGCGAGAAAGTGTACCAAGCTTCCCAATGTGCTTTGCCAGTATTTTCATCCGCTTCAACACCCGAAAACTCTACAACCACACTTGCCCCAACGCCACAAAGCATTCGCCACATGGCTGGTACTTCTTTACCTTTCAAATCAAAGGCTTCGTCTTTGAAAGTTGCTTCGGGATGATAACATTCTCCCATCGTTTTGAAGTCTTTTACCTTAAAAGCTTCATAAAAAGTATGGATTAATTTTTCGTTTGTGTTCATGGTTATTTTAGCTATGAGCCTTTAGCTATGAGCTTTGAGATTTAGTTTTTTTAAATAGAATGAAAAAATGAGATTTAGAATTTCAAATAAAAATAAAAAGCTCATTGCTCGTAGCTCAAAGCTCACAGTTATGAGTTTTGAGTATTAAGCCTTGAGCAATAAGATTTATATTTTCAAATAAAAAGCTCATGGCTCATAGCTCACTGCTCAAAGCTAACAGCTTAAAGCTATACTTTAATTTCCTTCCCAGTTTTAGCCGCTTTAAAGATGGCTTCAATCAATTTCATATCTCTTAAACCTTCTTCACCCGGCGTGATATTCGGTTTGTTTTCAAGAATACTTCCGCAAATACCGTCTAATTCAAGTACTTGATGATAGACGATAGGTAAATCCATCGGCCCTTTTGAAGTTTTGCCTTTCAATGGCCCATAGTCATAAGCAGGCGACATTTCTAAATTGCCATTTTCATAACCCACATACAAGCGTTGCAAACCACTGTTGTAAGTAGTAGTATGATTAGAAACCGCTCCGCTCGGAAATTTCATTTGCCAGAAAAGCGTTTCTTCAATGCCCGGCAAGTAAATATCTGGACGAGTTTTTACTGTTTGAGCCGTTACCGAAATAGGTTCTTCGCCAGTGGCATAACGAGCGGCATTCAGTGCATAAATGCCCACATCCATCATTGGGCCTCCGCCCGAAAGCTTCGGATTCAATCGCCAAGCTTTTGGGTCACGCAAAGGAAAACCAAAACTTGCTTCTATAAAAGTAACTTTCCCAAAATCTTTATCTTTTGCCAAACGCATTACTTCGTTGGTGAATGGCTCATAATGCAAACGATAGCCAATGGCTAATTGAACATTGGCAGCCTTGCAAGCGGCAATCATTTCTTCTGCTTCTTTTACCGAAACAGCCATCGGTTTTTCACAAATGACGTGTTTCCCAGCTTTTGCTGCACGAAGCGTAAACTCGTGGTGCATTGAGTTTGGCAAAACCACATAGACAACATCAATGTCGGGATTATCGGCAATTTGGTCAAAATTTTGATAATTGTAGATGTTTTTATCTGGAATTTTATACTTTTTCTTCCAAGTTTCTACCTTAGAAGGCGTTCCCGTAACGATTCCTGCCAAGCGACAATTAGCAGTTTTTTCTAAAGCTGGTGCTAACTGATAAGTAGCGTAATAGCCCAAACCAACCAAAGCTACGCCCAATTTTTTCTCGGGAGCGATAGCCGCATTCGCTTGTAAAGCAGAAAGCATCGGAACTGTAAGCGAAGTAGCAGCAAAAGTTTTTAAGAAATCTCTTCTTGTGTTTTTCATAGTTTATTAAAAAATAAAAGGGTTTTATTGAAATGCAATATTTTTTAGTTTTCGGCTGTCGGATTTCGGCTGTCGGATTTTCAATGAATTTCCTTAATTTTAAGGTATCGACTTAATTTTCTTATTACATTCATCCAACAAAAACCATTATGAAAACGTACTTATCTGCCATAATTTTGATGCTCTTTACCTGTGCTTTGTCGTCCGACAAACCTGCTTATTTGTTGTACAACAAAAGCTTAAAAGAGACATCTTATCAAAAAATGCTCAAAGAATTGGCAGAAGCCGACATTGTTTTCTTTGGTGAATTACATGATAATTCTTTAAATCATTGGCTTGAATTACAGGTTACGAAAGACTTGTACAAAGAGAAAAAAGAAAAATTGGTATTGGGTGCAGAGATGTTTGAAGCCGATAATCAAACCGTTTTGAACGAGTACTTAAAGGGTTTTATTACCGCCAAACAATTTGAAACCGAAGCAAAAGTATGGCAAAATTATCAAACAGATTATAAACCTTTATTGGATTTTGCCTTGAAAAATAAATTGAATTTTGTGGCAACTAATATTCCTCGTCGCTATGCGAGTATGGTATCAAAAGGAGGTTTAGATGCACTGAATCAATTATCAGAAGATGCCAAAAAGAACATTGCTCCGCTACCGATTGAAGTTGACTTAACTTTGCCTGCTTACGCAGAAATGATGAAAATGGGCGGCATGCACGGAAGTGGTGGCACAAGTATTTCGGCAGAGAATATTACCAAAGCACAAATTATTAAAGATGCTACGATGGCGAATTTTATTTTAAAGAATTGGCAACAAGAACAGTGTTTTTTGCATTATAATGGAAGTTATCATTCCAATAATTTTGAAGGCATCGTTTGGCATTTGAAAAGAAAAAATCCTGCTTTGAAAATTATGACCATTAATACCATCGAAGCCAGCGACATTGAAAACCCAAGCGAAAAAGTAAAAAACTCAGCGGATTTCATTTTTGTGATTCCTGATGATATGACGAAAAGCTATTAGATTTCGGGTTTCGGATTTCAGATGTCGGCTTTCAGATTTCAATTAAAAAAAACAATCACTAAATCACAACTCACTCATTCACAATTTTAAACACAATCACTAACTCACAATTAAAAAAATAATCACTAAATCACCATTCACTCAATCACAATTAAATATGCAAGACATAGAACCATTTTATAATTGGGAGAATTTGTATGTGGCTTCAAAAGACCCACGTTCGCCCTTTTATGAGCGTCTCTATAATACTTCTTATTACGAACATGATATTTATGGATACTTTATTCATCCATTTTGGGATGAATTTGAATCCGAGACTTTATACTGTAAAATCCTTTTTTGTGATTACGAACAACGATTTGTGATTATTGAAATGTTTGGCGAATGGAATGATACTTTGCACAACGATATTATGTGGTTTAAGCGAAATGTTATCGACCATCTCGTGAATCAAGGAATCAACCAGTTTATTCTGGTAGGCGAAAATGTACTGAATTTTCATGGAAGCTATGAAGACGATTATTATGCAGAATGGTTTGAAGAAGTAGAAGACGGTTGGATAGCAGCCTGTAATTTTAGAGATTTTGTCCAACAAGAATGGACAAAATTTAGGTTAGATTATTACTTAAATTTCGGTGGAACTTTAGACGTTGTCAATTGGCGAGTTTTAGCTCCACGACAATTTTATGAAGTAATAAAAGCATTAATGACAAGACGATTAAATTAAATATTCCTTACAATGAGCGTAATTTTCACAACGGTTAGTACAGACGACGAAATCTGGCAATTATTAGCATTACAACAAAAAAACTTACCCAGAAATATTTCAGAAGAAGTAGCCAACGACCAAGGCTTCGTTACGGTGGTTCATAATTTTGATTTACTCTCTCGCATGAATGCGGCTTATCCACAAATTATTGCCAAAGATGGAGATAAAGTAGTTGGCTATGCTTTAGTAATGGCAGAGAGTTTTAGATATGATATTCCTGTACTGACGGCGATGTTTACCATGTTGGATGAATTGGAGTATGAAGGAAAATTAGTGAAGGATTATCGCTATTATGCGATGGGACAAATTTGCGTAGCAGAAGGCTATCGTGGACAAGGTATTTTTGATGGACTTTACGCCAAACACAAAACTGAATTATCGGATAAATTTGACCTTTGTATTACCGAAATTGCCAAAAGGAATACTCGTTCTTTGGCAGCACATAAAAGAGTAGGTTTTGAAATCATCCACGAATATTTCGATACAACGCATCCGGAACTTTGGGAAGTTGTACTTTGGGATTTCCGAAAGTAAATACAATTTATCGTAAACTTTTCTTATCAATTTCTCGCTCAGTAGCGGATTTTAGCGAAATTACCATTATAAATTGCTATTTTAAAGATTACAAGCAAAAGAGGGTAAAGTATTAAAGATTAATAATCATGAAAGGAATTCAAGACACATCGAGTAAAACTTACCGCCAATTAATGGGCAATGGTTTGAGATATGAAATTCCAAAATTTCAGAGAGATTATACTTGGGAGGCGGAACAATGGGACGATTTATGGCAAGACATAAAATCCCTTCTAACCAATGAAGAAACTGAACACTACATGGGTTATCTCGTACTTCAGACTTCAAATAATAAAAACTTTCTCATTATAGATGGGCAACAGCGATTGACAACATTGAGTATCTTGATATTAGCAACTTTAAAATGTTTGAAAGACTTAGTTGAAAGTGGAGTTGATGCAGAGAAAAATCATAGACGTAAAGAAAATCTTCAAAATAGTTACATTGGTTATGTTGATCCAGTAACACTTATTTCAAATAACAAACTTAAATTAAATAGAAACAGTGAAGATTATTATAAGCAACATTTAGTTCTTTTAAGGGATTTGCCCCTCAGAAATACTAATTCCTCTGAAAAACACATGAGGGAATGTTTAATGTGGTATTATGATAAAATTAAAAAGGACTTTAAAACTGGAGAAGAGTTAGCTGCATTCATAGACAACATTGTGGATAAGTTATTCTTCACTGTTATTGAGGTAACTGACCAAATAAATGCGTTTAAAGTATTTGAAACGTTAAATGCAAGAGGTGTACAACTCTCCTCCTCTGATTTATTAAAAAACTACCTTTTTTCGGTTGTAGATGAAACAAATCCCCATATTTCTGAAATAGAAGAATTAGAAAATATTTGGAATAGCATTGTAGGGAAATTAGGCGAACAAAAGTTTGAAGACTACCTTAGATACTATTGGAATAGTGAAAATAAAACTGTAGGAAAGAAGAATCTTTTTAAATCAATAAAAACAAATATTTCAACTAAAGAGAAAGTATTTGCTTTGGTTAGAAACCTACGTGACACTGCTGATATTTATATTGCAATTCAGAATCCAGATGATGTGACTTGGAATACAAATATTGAAATCAGAGAATCTTTGAGAGAATTAAAGCTATTTCAGATTAGACAAACAAATTCATTGTTGATGGCTGGCTATAAAAATCTTGATACGAGTGCTTTTAAAAAATTAGTAAGAACTTGCTCAATTATTTCATTCCGCTACAATATAATTGGGGGACTCAATCCAAATGCTCAAGAGGAAGTTTATAACTCAATTGCACTAAAGATAAATGCTAATAAACAATTTTCAGTGCAGGATTTTCAACCAATTTACATTTCAGATATAAACTTTGAAAATGACTTCTCTACTAAAGAGTTTAAAAATACAAGTCGTAATCATAAAATTATAAAATATATTTTATCTAAAATTGAAGCTTATAAATATCAAAACGAAATAAGCCCTGAAAGCGATTTATATACGATTGAACATATTTTACCCGAAAGTGCAGATGAGTCTTGGGGAATGAGTCAAGAATCTATAAATCGTTCTGTATATAGGATTGGGAATTTAACATTATTGGAAAAGAAGTTGAACAAAGGTGCTGATGTATTGAGGTATTCTGATAAAGTCAATTTCTTCAACAAGAGTAATAGCAGAATTACGAATTCACTGTCTGAAAATTATGAATCATGGAGTGAAGAGAAAATTTCAGCAAGACAAAGAGACCTTGCAAAAGATGCTAAATCAATTTGGAGAATTCAAGAGTTAGATTCAAAAAAGTAAGGTTGTTTCTTATTTAGCAACAACCTTACTTACTTTTTTTATTTCTTCACCCGCACATACTTCTCAATAATCACGTGGTCGATTCCGAGTTTTTCAATCTTCTCAACGCCCTTTTGGATTAAAGTATCATTTTGGATTTTTACGTTAAAAGTAAACGTATTATGTTCCCAGTTTTTGTCAACAAAATAGTCTAAGTGTTCAGTGTAAACGCTGTCCACCAAAGTATATACTCCGCCACCTGCTGAAAAAGCATTAGATGAATCTTTAGGAGGATTCACTAAATGATTCATAAAAGCAAAATGGGTGGGATTGATAATCTTAATCATTTCTATTTTGGGATTAAAAGTAGAATATGAAGTATCCTTTTCAATCGTTTCTGCCGCCACTAATTGCCAAGTACCAAGCAGTGGGTTTTCTTTTTCTTTAGGTTTACAAGCCCATAAAGTAGCAAAAGCTACGCTCAAAGTTAAACAAGTCTTTAGGTTCATGTTGGATTTTTTTTGGTAAAATAGCATGAATCCTATAAGATTTTTGACTTGTATTAACCAGATAGAGAATTTTTTATCTTAGAACAAATCTGATTCTTACCATACTTTCAAATTTACGATCTGCTCAAAGTTTCTCAATTTCACTTTCGTCCAGTCCTGTTAATTCGGAAATATCTTTTGAAGAAAGTCCTTTACTTTTCATCTTCAGTGCTATTTCTAAAATTCCTTCTTTCTTTCCTTCTACTTTTCCTTCCTTTTTCCCTTCAATCTTTCCTTCGTCGAATGCCGTGTCAATAACGCCTTTTAAATCTCTGTATATTTTCAAACTATGTTCATAAGTATCTAATTCTGCTTGTCCAAGTTTGGCTAATTCAGCTTTTTCAAAAGCTTTAGAAAAGACCTCATCATTAAAAATGGCAGGGATATGCTGAAAATCTTCTAAATGCTTAATAAAGTACAACCACTGGTCTAATCGGTTTTCTAAAGCTGATTCTGTTTTTTTGAAATTGGGCATTTCAAGATAAATATAAGTAAGCTTATCATAGAAAACTTTACCGTTTTGATTCTTGAGCTTTATGGTATGAACTACTTCATGCTTTTCTGCATCATTTTTATAATCATCAAATTTAAAGTCCAAGATACCAATACAATAAACAGCCTTTAACTGATAATTCCACTCGCCTCTTTCTGCTTGTTCTCCGATAGGAAAAGTAGAATAGTAAATGGTTCTTTCTCTAAAGTAATTTTGTTTGGCTTTCTGCAATTCTACAATAAATTTTTCGCCTCTTTCATTTTCACAGTAAATATCATTAATCGCTTTTCGGTCATCTTCTGTCTGCCCAAGCTGTTCTGTGTTTTTGAATGTTAAGTCAATTATTTTATAGACTTGAGGCAAAAGGGCATTCAAAAAATCAATCAAAAGAGGCTTGCTGGCTTCTTCTCCAAAGATTTTCTTAAATCCAAAATCTGTAAATGGGTTTACATACTTCGCCTTCATAATTTTGATGTTTCTTTTAAAACAAAAATAAACATTTTTTGCCGATGACTGCTAATGAAATTATACTTAGTCAGGTTCTATCTCGTCTATAAGCTTTTGTTTTATGTCGCTGCTAAAGTTCATTTCAACACAACTTCAAATTCCTTACAGAATTCTTGATTAGTTTTGTTCTCAAACATCAGCATTTATATCACAAAATATGAACAAATTAGTAATCACAGCCTTACTTGTGATGAGTACAGTTTTCGCTTTTGCTCAGAACAAACATAATATTTCAGGAAAACTCATCAATGGCTCAAATCAGCAAGCTTTGCCTTTTGCTTCTGTTATTGTATTAAAAACCCAAGCTAATGGCGAAGACATTTTACTAAAAGGTGTGAATACCAACGAAGCTGGTGAATTTTCTATTCAAAACCTTCCTGCCGAAAATCTTAAAATAAAAATCTCATTTATTGGCTATCAGAATTTTGAAAAAGTACTTCAACTCGGTGCTGAAGAAACTTCTTTGGGAATCATTTCTTTACAACCAGAACCAAAAATGCTGAAGGAAGTAACCGTGACGGCGACTAAAAATAGTGCTTCGATGGGAATGGACAAAAGGGTTTTTAGTGTAGAACGAAACCTAACGACGGTTGGTGGTACTGCTGAAAATTTACTTAGAAATTTACCTTCTTTAACGATTAATCCTGACGGAACGGCGAATCTTAGAAATATGGGGGCTACCATTTATATCAATGGAAAGCCAACACAATTGAGTTTAGCTCAAATTCCTGCTGGACAAATTGAGTCGGTAGAAGTAATTTCAAACCCTTCGGCAAAGTATGAAGCGGCGGCTTCAGGAGGAATTGTGAATTTAATTTTGAAAAAAAATCGTCAAGCTGGCTATAATGGTACTGTAAGTGTTGGGTTTGGGAATAATTCACGCTACGATGGCATGGTGAATTTAAACCTGAATCAAGGCAAATGGAATATGTCGGCTTTATACAATTTCAATGCTACACAAAACCCTTTGAATAGCTATGCTTACAGAACTAATTTTGCCACAGACGGCTCGGTGACAAGTTATTATAATCAAAACACTAATGTTTCATTAAACAACCTTTTTCATAATATTCGTTTGGTGGCTGATTATAATCTTGATAAAGCCAATACTCTTTCGCTGGCAGGTACTTATGTAAAAGGCGAGTATAATTCGCAGACGAATCAACAGTTTCAAAATTTAGATGCCAATGAGCAATTGCTAAGTTATGGCGGAAGAAATACGCAACCCCATAATACTTTTAATAATATTGGACTTGAATTTGACTGGAAACATACTTTTGCACAAAAAGGAAAATCTTTAAGTTTTATCAGTTCATTTACCAGAAATAATTTATCAAATGCCGCTGATTGGTTTACTACTTCCATGACTGCCGATGGTAAGAATCAAACAGGTTTTCCAGAAACTGATGTAATTGCAGGAAATACTGTTGGTAATCAAATTTTAGGACAATTGGATTATGTGAAACCGCTCAACGATTCTACAAAAATTGAGTTAGGGCTACGAAGCTATACTTATATCCGTGACCAGAAATATCTTTTTTCAAAGTTGGATGAAGTAAGTAACAGCTTTATTTTACAAAAAGATTATTCACAAGATGCCAATATTACCGAAACCATCAACGCCATTTACGGAATGTATTCTACCAAATGGAAAAAGAATATTAGTTTTTCGGCTGGCTTACGATTTGAACAATCGAGTTTAACGGGTGTTTCAAATCTTGACCCAAATTCAAATTTCGGTTATAAATTTCCTGCAAGTAATGGCGATAATTTGATTAAAGCGTTGTTTCCGTCGATGTCTATCAGTAAAAAAATCAATGCCGAATCAGAAATTGGTTTGAACTTTAGTAGAAAAGTAGGCAGACCTAATTTTAGACAATTATTTGTAGGAATTCAGGCAAATGATAAACAAAATATCACGATTGGAAATCCGAAAATTCAGCCAGAATTTGTCAATACAGCTGAACTGAATTATAATACTGCTTTTGGGAAAGTAAACTGGTTGTCAAGCATTTACTATATCTACGAAGACAATACGATTAAGCCAATTGTACAGGCTTCTACTACCGACCCTTCGGTTTATATCACTACATTTATCAATGCTCAAGCAGATATTCAATCGGGTTTTGATAATACCTTAACTTTTTCAATCGGTAAAAAACTTAATTTTTTAGCCAATTTGAATGTATTCAATATGGTATTGAAATCAGCAGATTATGAAAAAGCCATGTGGCGTTACAATAGCAAATTGAACATTAGCTACAAAGTAACAAGTAGTATTTCGGCACAATTGAACATGAATTATGATAGCAAAGCACCACAATTACAAGGTTATCGTTCGTCAATCAAAGCGATGGATTTTGCTATCAGAAAAAGTTTTATGAATAATAAGGCAAGTGTTTTATTTACGATTAATGATGTTTTCAACTCCCGAAAACCCATTACGGTATATGACCAACCAAGCTCTTTCCAAGAATCTATGAACCGAAGAGAAGTTCGATTCTATAAATTAACCTTACAATTACCCATCGGAAACAGCACTGCTGCGAAGAAAAAAGACATAAGAGTAAATCGACCAGACGTAGATTTTAATAACTAAAGAAAGTAAATAAACATAAACATGAGTCATCCCGAATTTTGGGCAAAGCTTATCCATAGGATATTGTAAATGGCTATTCTTAATCTGTAAACATGAGTCATCCCGAATTTTGGGCAAAGCTTATCCATAGGATATTGTAAATGGCTATTCTTAATCTGTAAATCGGTATCGAAGTACTTCGGTACCGATTTCCTGTTCTATGACAC
>NZ_JAYFUM010000013.1:0-46383 GCF_034929435.1 Arcicella rigui | reverse complement strand
ATTATATCTTTGCTGAGTACGTAGTACATAAAAAGGTTGCTTTGGTATGGTTCGCAAAACAAATATCAGCAACCTTTTTTATTTTTAAGCAATACTGTCAAAAAAGTCAAGATGACTTCGATATAAAATATTTTTAAAACTTTAGTAATCGAGCAAAATTATTTAAAAAAAAAATTAAACTACTGAAAATCAGAACACTAATTCACAATTTTGTATTAGTACTTAACCAACCAATGGATATTCCCAAGGATAGGAATATTTTTCACCTCTGTTAAAAATCTGCTGTAAAGAATCTAAAGCTCTGTAAATTAAAGCTCTTGCCGATTTTACTTTTGTCATTTCCATTATTTTGGCGATTTCCTCATAACTCACATCTTCATAGAAATACAATAAAATGGCTTCTCGCTGTTTGGCTGGTAGTTTTTCAAAGGCTTCCTTCAACATTTCGCCCGATTGGTTCAGATTGAGGTCTCTGAGTATGTCGGAATCACAGGCAAAATCTATTTGGAAATCGCCTCCAAAATCTTGTAGCGACTGAAATTTATCTTCATGCTTTACTTTCCGTACCAATTTGTTACGAATACTTGCCAATAAATAAAACTTAATAGAAGTTGTTGTCCCTAATCGTTCTCTATTTTGAATTAGTTCACAAAATAATTCTTGCACAGAATCCCTCACCAAATCATCATTACGGGTAAACTGACGACCATAATTATACAATACATTTACGTATTGAAGATATATCGTTTCAAAAGCGGTATCGCTACCTTTCAAAAACTCATCCCAAAGTTGGCTGTCAGAAACTGTTTTCATGTAAATAAATCTTCGTTGAGCTACCTTAAACTTGTGTCATTTTGACACAATTACACACAAAGATAATAAATAATTTATAAAAGCAACAAATTGTATAAAAAAAATAAAAACTTTTACTTTTCAGTGTGAAAAGGATTTTTATCACAGTAATTCTGGAAATAATTAAAAATATTTCGACGCACAAGTGCCTTATTTTCAATAAATTATTCTATTTAATCCAAAAAAATTCATTTTTTTTCAAAAAAACTATGGTCATGTCCATCGCTTTTGTCTTTATGAATTGAAACCCTGTATTATGTACACTAACATTGACCGCATAAAAGATTTACTCGACAACCCAAGCTTTATGGATTGGGTGAAGAAACCTAATGCCCTTTTGGATGAACATTGGCAAGATTGGCTCATTCAAAACCCAGATAGAAAAGATGATTTAGATTTAGCTCGAAAATTTGTTTTGGCGATTCGATATAAACAAGAGTATGAATTGAATGAACAAGATAAAGACGAGCTTTTCAAGAAAATCAAATTGGTAAAACAACAAAAGGATTATTCGGATAAGTACCCGATTAGAATACTTTTCAAAAAATATGCTTTTGCAGGTTTTACGATGGCGGCATCGGTCAGTTTATTTGTTTTAGGGAGTTTCTATTTGACAGAAGACACACATAAACCAGAACCTTTTAGTGTAGTCAAAAAAGATAATATAGTAGAAGTGGCGACTTCTTATACAGGGCAACGCACTAAAATTATTTTACCCGACGGCAGTATTGTTCACTTGAATGCAGGAAGTAGTCTTTCGTATCCAAAACAATTTAGCAAAGCACAAAGGGTAGTTACTTTAGTAGGTGAAGGTTTTTTTGAAGTAGTGAAAAATCCGAAACAGCCTTTTATAGTAGAAACAGGAAAAGTACAAACAAGGGTTTTGGGTACTTCTTTCAATGTAAGAGCTTACGCTTCTGAAAAAGTTGTACAAGTAGCTGTAGTGACAGGGAAAGTAAAAATGCAAGAAAAAGCTACGGGCAAGGCGGAGTTCTTGACACCAAATGAAATGGGCGTTTTGGAACAAGGCACAATGATTCATAAAACACAAGTGGATGTAGAAAAAACCGCAGGCTGGCGACAAGGTTTGTTGGTATTTGATAAGGATGAATTTAGCGATGTTTTTGCCAAGTTAGAAATTTGGTATGGCGTAAAAATCATCAAAATGCCAACGGTGGAATTGAAAGGAAGATACAGCGGCGAGTTTCAGCAAGAGAGTCTTGAAAATGTGATGCAAGGAATAGCCTTTACGTCCGGCTTTGAATATGAGATTGTTGGGAAGACGATTTTTATACATTGATAGCTTTTAGCTTTGAGCTGTGAGTTATGAGCTGTGAGTTTTTAGAAATTAATCGCAAAATCACTCATTCACTAATTCACAATTCAATAACTCACTCATTCACCAATTCACTAAATAAACATTAACCACAAATACATTTCCATTTTTTTCTTCTAACAAATATCCTTTAACATTCATGAAAAGTAAATCAGTTTTTAATACAAGTTAGGGGGAGAATTGTATTGTGGCTGCAAAGGTTGTTTTTCCTCCCACAGAAAAGAACTTTTACAACCACAAAAACAATTAAAATAAACCCTATAATGACTCTATCCAAAAAATTGGCGTTTGGCGGATAAACTTATAAAGTTTTAGTATTTAAAATACAATAACAAATTTATGAAAATTCATTTACTACCAACTATCCGATGTTCAAAATATATCTTGGCGGTGATTACATTGCTTGTTTTGAACGTAATTGGCACACTTCATGCACAGGCCAATAATCTTGATGAAATTCGTATTACCCTTCGAGTTGAAAAGATGAATATCCTAAAAGTTTTCAAAGAAATTGAAAAGAAAACTCAATACAAATTTACTTATAATGATGCTTATCTGAACGACCAAGCAAAAGTAAGCTTGAATTTGGAGAATCGTCCTTTGACTGAGGTTTTGGCTTTTTTATCGAAAGAAGTAAACTTAGAATTCAAACAAATTAAAAACCATATTCACGTCATTGCAGCAAACGACAATAAGAAAGTCAGTTTCCTGTCTTCAGGGTCAATCGAGTCAATCAAAGTAGCAGCTTTTCCAGTAAAAGGCAAAGTAAGCAGTACCGAGAATGGCGAAGGAATTCCAGGCGCAAGCGTACTCATTAAAGGTACAAACCGTGGTACGGTAACAAACGCTTTAGGAGAATTCACGATTGAGGTAGAAGATGAATCAACAGTATTGGTATTTAGCTCAATTGGTTATGTTGCTAAAGAAGTAGCCGTTTCTGGTCGTAAATTACTTAATGTTTCCTTGGCTTCGGATGTAAAAGCTTTAGACGAAGTTGTAGTAGTTGGTTATGGTACGCAAAAAGCCAAAGACTTAACGGGTTCGGTAGGTTTAGTAAAAGTGGACGATGCTAAAAAAACTGCTTCTTATGACGTAGCAAAACTTTTACAAGGACAAGTAGCAGGTGTAACCGTACAAAGTTCTGGCGAGCCGGGCGGTTTTGTCAATATCAAAATTCGTGGAATTGGTTCATTAACCAACAACAATCCATTGTTTGTAATCGACGGTGTATTAGTGGATAATCCATTCGATTTTTCACCGAATGACATCGAATCAATTTCTGTATTAAAAGACGCTTCGGCAGGTGCTATTTATGGTTCAAGAGGGATGAATGGCGTTGTGATTATCACAACTAAAAAAGGAAAATCTGGTCCATTAAAAGTAGATTATAGCGGCTATGCGGGAGCTCAGAATATTGCTAAAAAAATATCATTGATGGACAGAGTGGGTTATCAGAACGTGGTAAGTGCGGCAGAATTGAATGCAGGTTTGAGCATTGCACCAGCCAACGACCCAAGTAACCCAGCATACATCAGTAATGTAAATACAGACTGGCAAAAAGAAGGTTTGAAGACTGGTTACATTCAAGACCATAACTTGAGTCTATCGGGAGGTTCGGAAACTGTAAAGGCAAGTGCTTCATTGGGTTTCTTCAATAATAGCTCAACCGTAACTGGGCCACAGAACTACAAACGTTATACTTTCAACGGAAATATTTCTGGTAAAAAAGGGATTTTCTCTTTCGGTGCAAAGATTGGTTATACCAATTCAGAAAAAATTGGAGCAGAAAATACTCGTGAACACGCTGTATTTGGTGGTGCTGTAACAAGTTTATTAACGGCTATTCCAACGATGTCTATCTATGACCCAAATCGTTTAGGCGGTTTTGGTGGTGCTGATAAAAACACACAGAGAGCTATTACGTTGAACGTAATCGGGATGAACGCTTTATTGCGTGGTACTGACACTCGTAACAGATTTTTAGGTTCAGTTTTTGGTGAAATTGAATTTATCAAAAATTTGAAGTATAAATTACAATTAAGTGCCGACCGTACCGATTCAAGATATTTATTCTTTGAACCAAAGTATGATTTAGGTTTCTATTATTTAACGCCAAACGCATACTTGTACGAAAAAAGAGAAAACAACCTGACGACTTTAGCAGAAAACACTTTGAACTATACCAAAGAGTTGGGCAAACATAAAATTGAAGCTTTGGCAGGTTATACTTATCAAAAAGGAGCTTATTCAAGAACAGAAGCAAGTGCAAAAGGTTTGATTGAACCTTATGTATTGAACATGAACACTGCCGTTAATACAGCCAACGGTAAAAACGTAACAGGTTGGGATGCAAACGCCGCATTGACTTCTATCTTGGGTCGTTTCAGTTATAACTATGCCGACAGATATTTATTAACAGTAAATTATCGTCGTGATGGTTCTTCAAAATTCATTGCTTCAAACAGATACGGAAATTTTGCTTCGGTAGGTGCTGCTTGGAACGTTCATAATGACATTCAATTACCAGAATTCATCAGTACTCTTAAATTAAGAGGTGGTTATGGCGAATTGGGTAATCAGAACGTGGGAGACTATTTGACAGATACTTATATCAACACAAACGCTGGTTATGTATTCGGTGGCGTATTGGCTTCTGGTGCTACTCGTACTCAAGTAGTTGACCCTTCAATCAGATGGGAAAGCAAAAGAACTACCAACGCAGCGGTTGAATTAGGTTTATTAAAAGACCGTATTTCGCTTTCAGTTGAATACTTCGATAACCGTTCTTTCGATGTATTGGCAAATATTCCAATTCCTACTTCTGTGGGTGCTACCAACGGAACAATTTTGACCAATGCCGCATCTTTGAAAAACTCAGGTATCGAAATCGCAGCTTCGTATCGTGAACAAACTGGCGACTTTAAATACGCTGTTTCAGCCAACTTCCATACGCTTTCAAACAAAGTATTAGCCTTGGGCGGAACGAACAACCCAATTTATGGTGCGGCAAGTAAAACAGAAGTAGGACAGCCTGTAGGGCAAATATTTGGTTACATCTCAGAAGGTATTTTCCAAAATGCTGATGATTTGAAAAACCACGCAACACAAACCAATGCAGCACCGGGCGATATTAAATTCAAAGATTTGAACGGCGACGGTGTGATTACTTCTGCTGACCGTACTTATTTAGGTAATGCGATTCCTACTTTCTACTTCGGTTTAAATCTAAGTGCTTCTTACAAAAACTTTGATTTCTCTGCCTTCTTCCAAGGAAGCGGTGGCAACAAAATCTACAACGGTATGTACCGTGACTTGATGGGCTTACAATACAGTAATGGTTCAACAGATGCCTTGAACTACTGGACACCAACAAACACAAATACAAATGTGCCAAGACCAATCATCGGCGACCCGAACTCGAACGGTAGAGATTCAGACAGATTCGTTGAAAATGGTACTTATGCAAGATTACAAAACGCTCAAGTAGGTTATACTTTACCAACAGCATTGGTAAATAAATTAAAAGTGAGCAAAGTAAGAGTTTACATTTCTGGACAAAACGTATTCCTTCTCTCAGGTTTCAAAGGTTTCGACCCCGACTTTATGGGCGAAAGCGATGGACTGTTCAGCAGAGGTTATTACAATGGTTCATATCCAAATCCAAGAGCCGTAATGATGGGCTTGCAAGTAGGTTTCTAAGTTTATCACTCAAACGAAATTATTACAATGAACATATTTAATAAAAAAATTATCGTAGCCATATCAGCAACATTGCTGCTTAGTACTTCTTGCGAAGACAACCTCGACCAAGTAAACCCGAATGCTCAGACCTCTTCTACTTTCTGGAAAAGTGAAGAAGATGCTTTGAAAGGTATCAATGCAGTGTATTTGAGTTTGGCAATTGATGGAAGCTATATGCGTTCAACGCCTTTGTTGTTAGACAACCGTGGCGATGACGCTATGAGTAACAGTCCTTGGGACCAAATGTATAATTCAGGCAAATTTGCCATGAATGCAGGTAACTGGGCTATTTATGGTTGGGCATTTGGTGCATATTATGAAGGTATTTCAAAAGCCAATCAAGTGTTGGACTACGTACCAAGTATTTCGATGGATGCCAACCTTAAAAAACGCATTTTGGGCGAAGCTTACTTCTTGCGTGGTTTGTACTTCTATCACTTGGTAAATATGTTTGGCAACGTAATGTTACCGACAAATTCAGTACAATCAACAAAAGATTTCTTCGTAAAACAATCAACTGAAGCCGAAGGATGGGCTCAAGTAATGGACGATTTGAAGAAAGCCGCTGAAATGTTGCCAAATTCTTATACTGGTGCAGACCTTGGTCGTGCTACAAAAGGAGCAGCGATTGGCTATTTGGGTAAGGCTCTTTTGATGAACCATAAATACGCAGAAGCAGCGGTACAGTTCAAAACGATTATTGATTCTGGTATTTACGATTTAGTACCTAATTATCGTGACAACTTTACAGAAGCAAACGAAAACAATAAAGAATCAATCTTTGAAGTACAATTCGACCGTTCGGCTGGTGGCACAGACTTGAACTGGGGCGGTGAACCTATCGCTTCTTGGGGTAGAGTATCAGCAAGAGCGATTACTTATGGAGCAAATGGCTTGGGCTGGACAGACGTTCAACCAACTCGTTCGGTATTCAATGATTACTTGCTTGAAAAAACAGTTGATGGCAAAGATGACCCACGTCTTGAAGCTACCATGTTTTACAACAAACCGGGTTTGATGGTTTATGGAAAAGAATTCTCGGTAAGATATGCTGGAAATGCTGGAGCGTTAAATTCATTGTACTGCCGTAAGTATGCTAATGATGATACCAAACCAGATGAATTTGACTGGCGTTCGGGTATCAACGAAAGATTGATGCGTTATGCAGATGTATTGATGATGTATGCTGAATGTTTGAACGAAACAGGACAAACGGCTGCCGCTTATCCATACATTCAGAAAGTAAGAAGTCGTGTAGGTTTACCAAACTTAGCTACCGTAAAACCAAACATGACACAAGCCCAGATGCGTGAACAAATCGGACATGAACGTTTATTAGAATTCTGTTTGGAAGGACACCGTTTTGATGACATCCGTCGTTGGGGTTGGTTGAACGACCCAGCAAAATTAGCTTGGTTGAAATCAAGAGACCCAGAATTTAATACTTATAAGCCAGGTCGTGAGTTTTATCCAATTCCTCAAAACGAAATCGACAATAACCCCGGTGTTAAACAAAACTTGAGTTATTAATTCTTTGCATAAATGAGTGGTTTAATGAAGAGTATTTTACATTTCATTAAACCACTTTTTCAATAACAAGTAAAACTTATCATTCACATTTCATCACTCTTAACTTATGTCTTTTCTTCCAAAAGCTTTTTGTCTAAGTTTTACTTCACTCCTCTTATTAGCCTGCGGAGCTGACAAAGTAGAAAATACTGTACAACCTTTACCAACACCTACTACCAGTACTTTTGATATTAATTCGATAAAAGATAATTATGCCGACATCGCTGCGGCTTCTAACTATTTAAAATGGGGCTGTTACAATGTTCACGACCCTTCTATTTTAAAAGACGGCGATACTTATTATTGCTACAATACAGATGTGGCTTATGGCACAGACATTCGTCCGGGTATTCAGATCCGTTCTTCAAAAGATTTGATTGAATGGAAATTTTACGGCTGGGTTTTCGATGGTATTCCTTCAAAAGGTGCAGAATACATCAAACAAGCTGGCGGAACGCCCTTTAATAGTTTATGGGCCCCGTATATTATGAAAGTTGGAAGTGAATACCGTTTGTATTACTCGCTTTCATCAGCCAAACCTCGCCTCAGTGTGATTGGTTTAGCCACTTCCTCCTCTCCTACTGGCCCTTGGAAAGAACAAGGATTAACAGTAGTTTCAAAAGATGACAATACTGTACAAACCAATGCGATTGACCCTACTGTACTTGTTGACCAACAAGGTAAACACTGGATGTACTACGGCTCGGCTTGGGATGGAATCTATATATTACAGCTCGACCCTGCCACAGGTTTAGCCCTCAATCCGGGCGATAAAGGAAAAAGAATTGCCAATCGTGGTTTTACGAATGGTGCTTATAACGGAAATATCGAAGGTCCAGAAATCATTTATAACAAAGAACAAAAAAAGTATTACTTGTTCATTGCTTACGACTGGTTGGCAACAAAATACAATGTAAGAGTAGCCAAAGCAGATTCGCCACAAGGCCCATTTTATGACTTTAATGGCAAAGATGTAAACACCAACGAAGACCACGGCCCGATGATTATCGCTCCTTATCAGTTTAGTGGTCATGCTGGTTGGCAAGGAGTTTCTCACTGTGCTGTTTTTGAAAATAATGGACAGTTTTATATCAGCCATCAGGGTCGTCCGGGCAATGATATAAATTTTATGATTTTACATACTCGTAAACTTTACTGGACAAAAGACGGCTGGCCTGTGGCTTCCCCGCAGCGTTATGCAGGTGAGTTTACAACGGCTATCAAAACAGAAGATTTAGTGGGCGACTGGGAACAAATTACTTTAAATTATAGAATTGTACCGGGTTACGACAAAGAACAAAATCAAGCAGATTTTCAATATTCAGTACCTTTAAGCCTGAACGCCAACGGTGCTATTAATGGCGATGCCGCCAATAAATGGACTTACACCGCTCCGTGGTTGGAACTAAAATGGAGTAATGGAACAACTGACCAAGTATATGTGGACAGAGGTCATGACTGGGAAAATAAAAAGGAAACCATTCTTTTTACAGGTTTAAACAACCAAGGGACAAGTGTTTGGGGGAAGAAAAAATAAACCTTTTGTAATCAATAAAATAGTGATTGGTAAATAGTAATTGGTGATTAGCATTTCAAATCACTAATTATCAAACATTTACAAAAAATATCCAATAATTATATTCATTACTTAATTCAATACAATGAACCTTAAAAATTTAATCAAAGTACTTTTTTCAGTACAGTTTTTATGCTCAGTGGTAGCCAATGCCCAAGTGAAAACTTCTGGTAATCCTATTATAAAAGATAAATTCACCGCCGACCCTGCGGCAATGGTTGATAAAGGTGTAGTGTATTTATATACAGGACACGACGTAGCTCCCGAACGCCACCAAGGCTACGAAATGCACGAATGGCTTTGTTATTCTTCAAGCGATTTAGTGACATGGAAAGAACACCCAAGTCCATTGAATGTCAAAGATTTTACTTGGGCAAAAGACGACGCTTGGGCTTCGCAAGTAATCAAACGCAATAATAAATATTACTGGTACGTAGCCATCGAACACGCTACGATTCCCGGAAAAGCCATTGGTGTGGCGGTTTCTGATAGTCCGACGGGGCCTTTCAAAGACGCTCGTGGTTCGGCAATTATTACGAACGACATGACAACCGACACAAAAATCTGGTGGGACGACATCGACCCATCGGTATTTATTGATGACGACGGACAAGCTTATCTTTTTTGGGGAAATACCATTTGCTATTATGCCAAATTAAAAGCCAATATGACTGAACTCGACGGCCCAATTATGAAAGTAAACGTACCTACTAAATTTACCGAAGCACCGTGGGTGCATAAACGTAATGGTTGGTATTACTTATCGTATTCGATTGAGTTTCCAGAAAAAACGGTTTATGCCATGAGTAAAAATATCAACGGCCCGTGGCAGTACAAAGGTATTTTGAATGAATTGGCAGGAAACTGCAATACCAATCACCATGCAATTATTGATTTCAAAGGAAAATCTTACTTTATCTATCATAATGGTGCTTTAGTGCCAGATGCAGGTAGTTTTCACCGTTCGGTTTGTATTGATGATTTAAAATATAATCCAGACGGAACTATCAAAAGAGTAATTATGACTTCCGAAGGGGTGAAAGCAGCGAAATAAATAGGAGTTAAGTTGGATTTCGGATTTGTGATTTCGGCTTTCGGATTTATAAGATGATTTCTTTTAACGTATTCTAATTAAAAAAAAGGTTGTTTATCTAATTTCCGAAATCAGCAATCCCAAAACCAAAATAGCTTTAAAACTTTTGTACTAATTCACAATTATAAATAACAAAATACAATTTTAGAAATGCTTATAGCCTAACGCTTACAGCATAAAGCCTAAGACGAAAGAGCTTTATAAAAACGATTCCTTAATAAATAGTAAGTAGTTTTACTTTAAAAATTGCTTATCTAAGAAGACATAATTCAACCAACCAATTTATCAATTATTCAATTTCAGATGAATCTTAAACAACTCACAGTCTTTTCTTTGCTCGCTACGGCAATCGGATTACCAGCCCGAACGCATGCTCAAACACCAGTAATTAATATCAAAGCCACACAACCCGTTGCCGAAATCAAGCCAACGATGTGGGGAATCTTTTTTGAAGATATTAACATGGGAGCTGATGGCGGTATTTATGCAGAATTAGTTAAAAACCGCTCTTTTGAATTTCAAAAGCCATTAATGGGTTGGAAAGTTGAAAGAAAAAAGGAGAACGAAGGCGACATTGTGGTACAAAACCGCCAAGGAAATACTGCCAATCCAAGATTTATTAGCGTAAAATTAAGCAATACTTCAAAAGGAGATTTAGGACTTACCAACGAGGGTTTCAAAGGCATGGGAATCAAAAAAGGTTTGAGATATGATTTTTCAGTACTTTATCGTCATAGAAGCGGTGCTGTAAAACTACATCTTGAATTACTGGATGCCAAAGGAAGTATCATTGGAAGTACAACACTTACCCCTGCCAATAGTCTTCAAGAATGGAAAAAAGAGGCAATCAGTTTCAATGCTACCGAAACAGAAGCGAAAGCCAAATTTAGAATTTGGTTTGAAGGTAACGGAGAATTTGACCTTGACATGATTTCATTGTTTCCAGAAGATACTTGGAAAAAAAGACCGGGTGGAATGCGTGCTGATATGATTCAATTATTAGCCGATATGAAACCGGGATTTATTCGTTTTCCGGGCGGATGTATTGTAGAAGGTATTGATTTGGCTAACCGTTATCAATGGAAAAAAACACTTGGGCCAATCGAAGAACGTCAATTGATTATCAACCGTTGGAATGTAGAGTTTGCTCATCGTCCTTCACCAGATTATTTCCAAACTTTTGGCTTGGGTTTCTTTGAGTACTTCCAATTGGCAGAAGACATCGGTGCTGAACCTCTTCCAATTTTAAACTGTGGAATGGCTTGTCAGTTCAATACTGCCGAAGTTGTGCCAGTGAGCGAGTTAGAGCCATATATCCAAGATGCTTTAGATTTGATTGAATTTGCCAATGGAGATGTAAATTCTAAATGGGGAAAAATACGTGCAGAAATGGGTCATCCTGCTCCATTCAATTTAAAAATGATGGGTGTTGGAAACGAAAACTGGGGGCCTCAGTATGTTGAAAGATTAAAAGTTTTCACAAAAGCTATCAAAGCAAAATATCCTAATATTAAATTAGTAAACAGCTCAGGTACTGACCCAGAAGGCGACAGATTCAATTATTTAAACACTGAGTTGCGTAGTATGAACGCCGATATTATCGACGAACATTATTACCGTACTCCCGATTGGTTCTTGAAAAATGCGGCTCGTTATGATACTTACGACCGTAAAGGCTCTAAAATTTTTGCAGGTGAGTACGCTGCACAAAGCGATAGAACAGTAAGTGTAAACAACCGTAATAACTGGAAATGTGCTTTATCAGAAGCGGCATTTATGACGGGTTTAGAACGCAACGCCGAAGTAGTACAAATGGCTTCGTATGCTCCTTTGTTTGCTCATGCAGAAGGCTGGCAGTGGACACCAGATTTAATTTGGGTTGATAACCTTCGTTCTTACGGAACGCCAAATTATCATGTACAAAAATTGTATTCTACCAATAAAGGTACGCACGTGCTGAACACCACTCAAAACGGGACAGCTCTTACTGGTCAAGATGATTTATTTGCTTCTGGTATTTTAGACAAAGCTACCAACGAAGTAATCTTGAAAGTAGCTAACGTTTCAGACAAAGCTCAAGTACGTGAAGTGAATTTAGAAGGTATCAAGAAATTTGATACAAAAGCTAAATTAACCGTGTTGAAAAACGACAACCTTGATGCTGCCAATACTTTTGAAAATGCAACCAATGTGAGTCCAGTTGAAGAAACGATTACCCTAAATCCAAAGAAAAAAATCTCTTTGACTTTAGCACCTAATTCATTTACTGTACTAAGAGTAAAATTGCTGTAAGCAAAGCACTCTTTGGAACGTCTTATCAGATTAATTTTTACCAAGATTAATCTGATAAGACGTTTTTATGTGAATGATGAAATTTTTCACCTTGTGATTTACACAATTCGACAAGGGAAAAATTAACCTCATATTACAGTAATGTTAAATTAACTCGCTATTCAACCTTTACAATTTATCAATAATTATTCCCAATTTTATTTACCATGAACCTAAAATCATTATCCTCCATTATTTTTTTATTACTTGCTTTCAGTTCTTTTTCGCAGAAAGTTTTCAGTCCCAACCGACAAATTGTCGTAGATTTTTCTGTCAAAAATCAGCAAGCCAATTACGCTGTTAGCTTTCAAGGCAAAACGGTTTTGGCTTCTTCCAGTTTAGGACTTATCCGTGAAGATGGCGATTTCAGCAAAGGACTTTCGCTATTGAGTACTACAAAACCCATTTTGGTAAAAGACCAGTATAGCATTAAAACCACGAAGAAAAGTAATATCACCTATACAGCCAACCGTCAGGTTTTTAAATTAAAAAATGCCGAAGGGAAAAAAATAGACATTATTTTTCAAGTCTCAAACGATGGCGTTGCTTTCAGATACTTCTTTCCCGAAAATTCAACAGATATTAAAAAAATCAGCGAAGAAATTACTTCTTTCAAATTTCCAGAAGCCACCAAAGCTTGGCTTCAACCAATGAGTGATGCCCAAACTGGTTGGGAACATTGCCATCCTTCGTATGAAGAATTTTATCAGAAAGATATTTTAGCAGGTATTATTTCGCCAATCAAAGCGGGCTGGGTATATCCTGCCCTTTTTCAGAGTAACGGCACTTGGGTTTTATTAACCGAGGCAGGCTTAGACGGTACTTATTGTGCTACTCGCCTCAGAGCCGAATCGCCTAATAATGAGTATAAAATTGGTTTTCCGCAAGCACCAGAAATATTTACAGGTGGCGAACTTAATCCTCAGTCAACTTTACCTTGGCTTTCGCCGTGGAGAGTCATTACAGTCGGTTCGTTAAAAACTATTACTGAATCTACTTTGGGTACAGATTTAGCCCTACCTGCGGTGAAAATGGATACTTCTTTTGTCCAAACAGGAAAATCTTCTTGGAGCTGGATTATGAAAAAAGATGATTCTGTCAATTTTGATACGACCAAAGATTATATAGATTTCGCTGCAAAAATGCACTGGGAGTATTGCTTAATTGATGCTGATTGGGACACCAGAATTGGCTACGAAAAAACAAAATGGTTGGCTGATTACGCTAAAACCAAAAATGTAAAATTATTACTTTGGTACAACTCAGCAGGCGATTGGAATACCGTAAAGTATCATCCAAAAGGCTTGTTGCTAACCCACGAAGGAAGAGTAAAAGAATTTAACAAAATCCGAGAAATGGGTATTGCTGGCGTAAAAATTGATTTCTTCGGTGGCGATGGACAGTCGATGATTAAGTATTACTTGAATATTTTGGAAGATGCTGCCAAAGCAAAACTTTTAGTGAATTTTCACGGAGCAACTTTACCGAGAGGTTGGCACAGAACTTATCCAAATCTGATGTCAGCCGAAGCTGTAAAAGGCTTTGAAATGGTAACATTCGACCAAGGAGCTGCCGACGAGCAACCTGCACATTGTGCCACTTTGCCTTTTACTCGTAATGCTTTCGACCCGATGGATTTCACGCCGATGAATTTGTACAAAGTTCCAAACATTCAAAGACGCACAACTTCGGCTTTTGAATTAGCCTTATCGGTTGTTTTTATCTCTGGTATTCAACATTTTGCAGAAGAACCAGAAGGCATGGCTCATGTACCTGCTTTTGCACAGCAATATTTACAAACACTACCAAGTACTTGGGATGAAACCCGTTTTATTGATGGTTTTCCGGGAAAACTTTTTGTCGTTGCCCGCAAATCAGGAAATAAATGGTACGTGGCTGGTATCAATGGCGAAGGAATTGCCAAAGATTTGAACCTTGATTTATCTTTCTTGAAAAACAAAAAAGGTCAATTAATGTCCGATGATGAGCAAACTCTTTTGAAAGAAACCCCGCTAAAGATTTCAAGAAATCTAACAAAAATTACTGTAAAACCCAACGGAGGCTTTGTAGCAGTTTTTGAATAAAATATTTTGTACTTGGAAAGAAATTCTTTCCAAGTACTACCCTTTTTCACTTCTAATATTCCTCAAACATTTAACATGAAAAGAAAATTATTATTTGCCTACCTCCTCTCTTGTTTCACTTTTTCGGTTTTTAGTCAACAAGAAAAAACCATTATTCAAGCCGATTTAAGTCAAAAAATCGGGAAAATGACTCCAATTTGGGCTTGGTTTGGCTACGATGAACCCAATTATACTTACATGAAAGATGGCAAGAAACTGCTTTCTGAATTGTCGGCTTTGAGTCCTGTACCCGTAAATGTACGAGTACACAGTTTGCTTGTAACAGGCGATGGTACTGCGGCGTTAAAATGGGGTTCAACCAATGCTTATACTGAAGATGCCAATGGAAATCCTGTGTATGATTGGACTATTGTTGATAAGATTTTTGATACTTTTCTTGAACGAGGCATGAAACCCATTGCCCAAATTGGCTTTATGCCAGAAGCTCTATCAAGCCACCCAAACCCATATCGTCATCATTGGAAACCGGGGGATAATTATAATGATATTTACACTGGTTGGGCTTATCCACCAAAAGATTATCATAAATGGGCGGAACTTGTCTATCAATGGGTGAAGCATTCTGTGGCAAAGTATGGACAAAAAGAAGTAGAAACTTGGTACTGGGAACTCTGGAATGAACCCAACATAGGTTATTGGAAAGGTACAACCGAAGAATACATCAAGCTGTACGACTACACAGCAGATGCTGTAAAACGTGCTTTGCCAAGTGCCAAAATCGGAGGACCAGAAGTAACAGGCCCATCTTGGGATAAATCAGCTACTTTCTTAAAGACTTTTTTAGACCATGTAACTCAAGGGAAAAATTTTGCCACAGGTAAAATAGGTTCTCCCATAGATTTCATTACCTATCATGCCAAAGGCGCACCTAAGATTGTGAACGGACACGTACAAATGAACATGGGTACACAGCTCAGAGACCTTGATAAAGGCTTTGAAATTGTGGCATCATACCCAAGTTTAAATAAACTTCCAGTCATTATCGGTGAGTCAGACCCCGAAGGTTGTGCTGCTTGTGGCATGGCAACTAATCCTGAAAACGCCTATCGTAATGGTACGATGTACTCAAGTTATACGGCTGCTTCTTTTGCCAAAAAGTATGATTTAATGGATAAGTACAATGTAAATCTTATCGGGGCAGTGAGTTGGTCATTTGAGTTTGAAAACCAACCTTGGTTTTACGGTTTCCGTGATTTGGCAACCAATGGCGTTGATAAACCTGTGCTAAATGTTTTCAGAATGTTTGGCATGATGAGTGGCTCAAGAGTAAAGGTTTCTGGAAATCAAGCATATACTACCAAAATGGTCGTAGATTCAAGCGTGCGAAAAGCAAGTGCCGACATTAATGCTTTGGTAAGTACGGATAAAAAAACAGCGGCAGTAATGCTCTGGAATTATCACGACGACGACCTAAAAGCCAATGATGCTCCAGTAGAATTAACAATTAAAGCTATTCCAAGCAAAAAAGTAAAAGTTTCAGAATATAGAATTGATGCCGAACATAGCAATTCTTATGAAGTTTGGAAGAAAATGGGTTCGCCACAACAACCTACCGCAGAGCAAATCGCTACTTTAGAAAAAGCTGGTCAACTTGCCTTATTTACTCCATCCACTGAACAAAAAGTAAGTAATGGCACACTTACATTAAATTTCAACTTACCCCGACAAGCCGTTTCTTTCATCAAGCTTACTTGGGAATAATTTTTTATTGGATGATTATTCATAAACATATCAAGTATTTATTCATTTTACTTTTACTCCATTTGAGCCACAACCTTGTGGCTCAAATGGGTGAAATTGAATCTCATGACCCATCAACGATTCAAAAAGATGGTAATACCTATTGGATATTTTCAACAGGCAATGGCATCAAAGCTACTTATTCTTCTGATTTAGAAAATTGGAAAATTTCTGCCAAAACTGTATTCCAAAAAGATTCTTTTCCCAATTGGATTAAAGAGTATGTTCCTAAATTTCAAGGACATTTTTGGGCACCTGATTGTATTTTTATGAACGGAAAATATTATTTGTATTACTCTTGTTCATCTTTTGGAGCATCGCAATCTGCTATTGGCGTAGCAACCAACCAAACACTTGACCCCAATTCGCCCCAATACAAATGGACAGATTTAGGCTTGGTCGTTGCCTCAAAAGAAAGAAAAGATTTCAATGCCATAGACCCAAGTATTTTGAAAGACAAACAAGGAAAAATCTGGATGACTTATGGTTCATTTTTCGGTGGTATTGGTGCTGTGGAGTTGGATTCTGCTTCGGGTAAAATCAAATCGGGCGAAAGTATCAAAAAAGTAGCTGGTGGTAGAGAATCAGACTGGGAAGCTTCATGCTTGATCCAAGAAGGTGAATATTATTACCTTTTTGTAAATAATGGTTTATGTTGTAAAGGCTTAAACAGTACTTATTACATCGTTTGCGGACGTTCAAAAAATCCCTTAGGCCCATTTTTAGACCAAATTGGCAAAGATTTGAATGCAGGTGGCGGCACTATTATTCTAAGAACCGAAGGTAAATTTCAAGGGCCCGGTCATGTTGGTTTACTAAGAGAAAAAGGTAAAAATATGGTATCTATTCATTATTACGATGCCGACGACCAAGGCAAATCAAAAATCAATTTAGTAGAAATGATTTTCAAAAAAGGTTGGCCGTATTTTAGACGCAAGTAAAAATTAAATCATCCTGTTGAACAACCTCATGTTCCACAGATTTATCTGGGGAGGTATATTTCTCAACATTTTCATATTCAATAATTGGAACTTTACCAAATGCCAATGAAAGTTCAACCAACTTACTTAATTTATGGTCAAAGTTTCCATTCAAAATTTGGCTAATATAACCTTTTGAAACGCCCAATTCCTTAGCTAATTGAGTTTTGGTTATTTTTTTTTCAATACAATAATTTTCTATAAGTTGATATAAATCCATTTGGATTTTTGCAATCCAGTATTCTTTACTTTTCAATAATTCATCTCTTTCCATCCTAAATCTATTTTAAAGAATCTAAATATTGTTTTTTTAAAGACCTAAATTTATTAATATCATTTTTTTGATTGTTCTTATAACCTCCTAAAATAACTATCTTTCCATTTGGTTGATGAATTGCATAAATTCTTAAGTGTTTACTTTTGAATTCATATTCTTTTACTAACTCTTTGGCAGGCGTTATATCCTTGAACTTAGTTTGTGGCAATGTTCTGTTATTAGCCACAAAATCCATATATGCTAACAGCGTTTTAAATTCACTCCAATAAGTAGTATCCTTCAAATCATTTTCAAATTCATCCAGTTGCCCATTTCCATCAACCACTAATTGATTGAACTGTTGCTTTCCATTTATAGATTTTATATTTTTTAATACAAATTAAGGCATTTTATGTTTAGTTACAACTAAACTATTTAGTTGTTTAGTAAAATCTCACAAAAAATTAAACCCTAATTTAATTAAAAATTAATATCGTGAACAAATCTACTTTATAAAATTATACCGCTTTTATGATTACAAGTACTAATAAAAAAAGGGAATCATTTCTTGATTCCCTCTACTATTTTTGCATCAAATATTCTTTCTGATTTATTCCCCCAAGTATTTGAAATATAATTCATTACATCTGCAATTTCTTCATTTTCCAATCCCGATTCGGGCATCATTCCTTTGTACTTTACGCCGTTTACTTCTATGGCATCTTGTAAACCATACTTGATAGCCCTAATAGCTTTATCAGGCGTTTTTAACAAATAATCAGACCCTGCCAATGGTGGATTAAGCTTTGCTACTCCCTCTCCTTTTCCCATGTGACAAACGATGCAATTATTGAGATAAATCTCTTTACCACGAGCAATACTTTCGGCTAATTCATCCTCCTCATTATTTTGCCAAAATGGCGTTAGGAACAACATTGAGGCAATAATTAATAATGCTTTCATATAATTTTAGATTTGGGCTATCGGACTTCTGATTTCGGGTATCGGATGTCGGATTTTAAACTTTAGCAATTATATCAAAAGCTGATTACTGAAACCCGAAATCCGATAGCCGAAGTCCAAAATTTACTTCGCTGGGCTAACTTTTACAATTGTTCCTGAGCTTTCGATGGCAATATAAATATTTCCATCTGGGCCTTCTTTGATGTCTCTTACTCTACCGATATTTTCCAAGATAGTTTCTTGGCTTACTACTTTGTTGTTTTTAATTATACAACGTTTTAAATAATGAAACTTCAAAGAACCAACCAAAAGATTGCCTTTCCAGTTTGGAAATTTATTACTTGTTACAAAAGTCATTCCGCATGGAGCAATAGAAGGTCGGTAATAAATCACTGGTTGTTCCATTCCTTCACGAGCAGTATCAGGGCTGATGATAGAATTATCGTAACCGATTCCATAAGTAATAACTGGCCAACCGTAATTTGCTCCTTTTTTCAGAATATTTACTTCGTCTCCTCCTTGCGGGCCGTGTTCGTGTTCCCACAAATCGCCCGTCCAAGGATTTAACACAAAACCTTGTGGATTACGGTGTCCATAAGAAAAAATTTCAGGCTTAGCTTCAGCATTTCCAACATAAGGATTATCCTTTGGAACAGTTCCGTCATCGTGTAAACGTATTACTTTTCCTTGATAATTCGTAAGTTTTTGAGCCTCATCTTGTTGCCCTCTTTCACCAATCGTTAGATACAAAAAGCCAGCTTTATCAAAAGCAATTCTTCCACCGTAATGATGATTAGTACTTACGTTGGGACTTGCTTTGAAAATCACTTTTTGCTCCGTTAAAGTATTTCCAACCAATTTAGCACGCATCAAAGCCGTGTTTGAGCCTTTTCCTACTTCACCATCAGCGGCTGGTGAAGAGTAGGTAAAGTAAATCCAACCGTTTTGTTTGTACTTTGGATGGAGCATAATGTCAAATAATCCACCTTGTCCTTTAGAAAGAATAGCGGGAAGTCCTTTTATGGGTTCAGGGTTGAGTTTTCCTTGTTGAATAATTCGTAATTGACCCGTTCTTTCAGTTACAAGCATATCACCATTGGGTAGAAAAACCATTCCCCAAGGTACTTTTAAACCAGAAGCTACTGTATCAATTTTTAATGCCGTTGTTCCAATTTGGGTTGGAATATTGGGTTTAGGGTTTTCACTTGAACGACTTGAAATAAAAGACGATTCAAAAAATAAGCATAATCCAGCAGTGAAAGGAAGGATTAGACTACGCAAATTTGGTTGTTTCATTTTGTTTATAAATTAATAAAAAGCAAAAAAACACTTAGTGGATAATCGTGATAAGTTTCTGTTGAACAGACATTTTACTTTAAAATATTCACTTTAGCGTATTATTTTACTTTATTTCCTTTGCTGATGATAAAGTTAATGATAACACTTGGCGGACTGTACTGAATGCTATGGATGAATGCCAGCCTTATGCTTCTCCGTTCTTTTTAAAATTGGCATTCAATTTATCTGTAATGACTTTGATACGGAGTTCAGAACGTTTGATTTCGGCTCTGATGTTTTGTTTCTCTAATACTAATTTGTTAATCAGTTCGTCGTTTTTCTCAATTTTCTTGAGCGACTTCTTAATTTCATTCTGAATCTTTTGAATCTCAGAAAGTTCACGCTTCATTAAGCGTTCTTTGATAGAGTTGGTTCTTTTCTTGAGTTGATTATTTCGCTTTTTTGCTAAAAAATCTTCAGATGCGAAATAGGCTTTTTTCTCAGCGTTAATTTTCCCAATCCCTTCTCTTCGGGCTTTTAGTGTAATTTCGGGGTTTACTTCCAAACCTAAAGCTCTCATTTTTTTGTAAACAATTCCATACTTTAAATTCAAATGTTCACAAATCTCAGGTAAAGGTTTAGTGTAATGGTGTTCTTTCAGATAATTAATGGCCTCTTCTGTCCATTTCGTTACCCCTACTCTTCCAGATGGTACTCCTTTTCTGCTGGCTTGCCTCTCTTTTCTGAGTTCTTCTCCAACGGTTAGCTTAAATCTCTTCAATTGGCCTCTGACCGACTCCCAACTTCTTCCCAGTTGTTCAGAGAGTTGCCTTGTAGTTACTTTTTGGAAATTATCTTTCAAGTATTTAATTTCCTCTTCAGACCACTTGGTCGTAACTCTTTTCTCGGGTTCTGGTGCAACCTCGCTTCGCATCACCACTCCGTCCTTGACGTAGTTGATGATTCTTAGTTTCTTTTTCTTTGCCATTTGATGGTTCTTGCTGATGTCAATACATGAGTTTGTATTTTAGATATTTGTAACAAAAAATGTTTTGAGGATTCTCAAAACATTATAAAAACGTGTAGCAAAGGAACATTGTATAACAAACTTCGCACATTATTATTAAAAATGCAAGTATCGTTGTAGGCTTGTCCTGCTTTGGTATCAGCACAAAAAAAAGCCCTAAATTAGGGCTTTTCATATCGTTGGGTAATTATCGTGGTACAGACAGACTATTTTGCTATCTGTTCAGCTATCTGAATATCAGGGATTGACGTATCGTCTAAGCCTACACGTCCTCTTTCTTTTCTTACAATTCTTGAATACAGACCTACTTCTTGGCTGAATAAGAACGTAAAAAATAATTTTACAAATGAAGTATGATACTTCAGATTGTCGTAAAATTCTGGTGCTGCAGCCTTTAATTTTGGTAAATTATTCCAAGGTACAGAAGGCATATCGTGGTGTTCGTTGTGATAACCAACGTTCATGTTGATTAAATTCAAGCCACCGTAATAACTATATGTTTCTTGGTTTTTGTCTAAAACCAAATAATGTTCTTGAATCCATCTTGCTCCAAGTGGGTGTAAACCTACTGAAAACAAAAAGCTTGCTCCTAAATAACCTAATGCTGGCCATCCCCAGATGTATAAAATAACTACATCAAAAGCAATTTGAGCAATGATGTTCATCATCACCCAACGGTCGATGATTGCCAATTCCAAACAACGAAGAGTACGAATTACTTGGAAAAATGGGTACAACAACAACCAAATTACTTTTCCGATAAAGTAGTTGTTAATCAATTTAGCTTCCCATTTGTCTGGTAAATCAGCGTCTAATTCGTGTACACCTTGGAAAGCATGGTGCTTTAAGTGATAATTTTTAAACGAAATAGCAGTAGGCATCAACGAAGGAAAATTGGCAATAATACCTGCGTAAACATTCCAAGATGGTTTCTTAAAAATTAAATTGTGTGAAGCCTCATGAATACAGATAAATAAAGTATGTGATGGAAATGCACCAATACACCAAGCCGCCGCAAGAATGATATACCAAGCTTGGTCTTTTACAAGGTAAGTCATAACTATTTGAAGTGAAACGCAAGCCAAAATCCAGACCATCGTCATCGGATTTTTTGTAATTAGCTTTTTCACTTCAGGGTGAGCTTTCAGGATTTCTCTTGTACGCATGCGGTGTGGTTCAGTACCAGTCACATAAGTAAAGTCTTGTTGATACGCCATTGAGTTTTAATTTATTCGTTATTGTAAATAATTTGAATTTCTCTTGTAAAAATCCTACAAATATACTGCGAACCTTACGTTTTATCAATTTGTTTAAGAATTATTCCATTTATTCTCCGGGATGATACTTTTTCTCGGCATTTTTTAATACATCTTCTTTATAGAAAAGTACATCTTTAAACTTTCCTTTGGTGTACATCAATAATTGGTCGTTGAAATGTTTGGAAGTAGGGTCGCCACTTTCGCCACCAGCTAATAAAGATTTTGCTTTAATTTTTTTGCCAAATTCTACGGCACAAACAAAACTATTTCCCCCAACGCCATATCTTTTATTTGTTCCTTGATAATAGCGACTATTATAAGAAGGCAATGAACCCCAAAGTGCTGAGGCAAAACCAACTGGGAAGCTTGGTTCATTATCATTGTACTTCGCTTGTACATCTCCAGTTAATCTTTGATAACGATTGATTTCCCCCCAAGGTATTTGCCAAGTACCAAACTTCTTGTTTAATTCTTTCAAAACTGCTACCAACGGCGGCATTAATTGAGCCACAGAGGCATTAGTCGCAAATCTTTTTGTATTTTCTACTTGGTCGGTTTCGCCTTGGTCGATATACAATTTTTGAATGATTGGATTTAATTTCTGAGCCCACTCTACTGCCAAAGTAGTAGCTACCGAGTTTTCTGCAGCATGATAATCCCAATTTTTCAATACTGCCATCGGCTCTTTCAAAGCCGAGTATAGCGAATCCGTTGGTTTTACATCACGCTCAAAAGTTTTTACCAAAGCAGGAATCAGTACTTCAAAAGCAGCTAAATAAGTATCATAACCAGCCGTAATTACTTTATCAATTGTATATTTTTTTTCACGGTCTAATACTCTTACTGCATTTACACCTCTAAAATTCTCACCATCAGGAGCCATGTACGAAGGATAATTTTCTCTTTTAGGGCTATTTGCCCCAGCTACCGAAAAAGGCGTAGAATTACAATTTTGTAACCAGCCATTCGTAGGGTTGTACAAATGAACCGTTTCGTCCACAGCGTGCAAACCTTTCCATTCGGTAATTGCCACAGAGCCATCCACAGGTTTTGCCCAATTGAATTGGTTATCTCTTTTGGGAATATAGTTCCCATGCCAATAAGCGATATTTCCTTTGTTATCTGCAAAAACAGTATTGTTCGAAGTGTTGGCTCGTAGGCTCATTATTTGTTTGTACTCTTCAAAACCTTTAGCTTTTGTTCGCTTCCAACTTTGAATTAAACTCACCATCGAACGGTTATATGACTTCAAGCTCAACCATTTATCATCTCTTTTAGCCATAATTGGTCCATGATGCGTAAAGTATGTCGTGAAAGTTTTCTGTTTCACTTCATTTCCAGCCAAATAACTAATCGTTATTTTCTTTTCAGTTACTGGTTTTAACTTTCCTTCGTATTCATAGAAATACTTGTCGTCTTTTTTTATAACTTTTTCAGCATAAACATCTGCTACATCCACATTACTTGAAGTGTGCATCCAGCCACAATAAGGATTAAACCCCTGATAAACAAATATTTGCCCCCATGTAACCGCTCCGTAAGCATTTAAACCTTCGTTACTTACCACTTGTACTTCTGGACGAAAATAAAAAGTTACGTGCGGATTTATATACAAAATGGCATTGCCCGAAGCCGTAATTTTGGGTGAAAAAGCAAAACCATTAGAACCTGTCTGATGGTCGGTAGGCTTAGGAACAGCCACAGCCGAAACCAAGCTTCCTGAGTAAATATTCTTTAGATCGGCAATACTCAAATCAGCCGTACTGATTGCTCCAATACTTCCGTCAGTCCAAAGCAAAGGATACCAAGCTTGAAAACGGCTCAACAAAGCTGGCTTTACTGATGGATGTTTGTATAAATAAAAATTGATACCATCTGCATAAGCATTCAAAAGTTTTTTCAACCACGGAGCAGCCTTTTGATAATCAGCCTTTGCTTCCAGCGTATCAATCAGCAAACGAATTTGTAAATCATTGTACAATTCAGACTCTCCTTTTAATTCAGAAATTCTACCCAATTTTTCGATATAATTCATTTCAACTCGCTTGAAATCATCCTCACATTGGGCGTAAAGCAATCCAAAAACTGCATCCGCATCTGTTTTTCCGTAGATGTGGGGAATTCCCCAATTGTCTCGAATAATATTTACATTTTTAGCTTGTTGTTCAAACCGTTTGATTTCAGTTTGACTGAATTTTTGTGCAAAAATGCTAATTGGCAAAAGCAAAAGTAAAATTATTTTTTTCATAAAAATTTTATTTGAAGGATGAAGTATTCGGTAAAAATATACATAGCTTCTCAAGATAAAATCTTTATGTTAATTCTCAAATTATTCTTTTGATTAAGTTCAACATTCATAACGTTGTCATCCAAAAAAATAGGTATTTCTAAGAAATACCCATAATTACACACACAAGCAAAAAATGAATCGTTTTAACAATTCCTATTTGTGATGCAATTTGGACATTTACTTGCTTGACAGCAATGACATTAATGACTTGAACAAATGACAAAAATTATTAATAAAAAACCTCCTTCCGTAATTCATATACAGAAGGAGGTTGAAAATAAACAAACTTTACACAATCCTATTCTAATAAAATCTTTCCAGTACTTCTCAGCTCTTGGTTTTGAATTAGGTAGAAATGGTTACCTCTTCCGATGTCGCTGATTGAGATTTTAGTTTTCTTCACAAAGTTTGTTTCAAGCACTTTCTGACCAATACTGTTGTAGAGTTGGAAAGTTGATTCTCCCTCCAAATCTGTTTCAATATTGATTTCATTCGTTGCAGGATTCGGGAATACTTTAAAACCAAGACTTGGTTCTGTTTGAACGGTTTCTTCTCTCACCGTTTTAGCCGCTTGAATCGGAGAGGTAGTTCCCGTTGTCAGTACTTCTGGACTTACTTTGATGGCATTACTTGCCGCACTGATACAACCATTCACGGTACAAGTTGCGGTATAGGTAGTTGCCACCGTTGGACTAACCGTGATAGAAGTACCAGTAGCACCATTACTCCAAGTAACTGTGCCTGAGCAACCTGTGGCGGTGAGGGTTGTTACATTATTTGTAGTTTCTTTGATTTTTACTATCCAATAATCATCTTGACCTTTTGAATCTTCTGATTTATCTCCACTGACACCAGAACTGGAATAACCAATCAATAAAAAACCTCCATTACTATTTGCAATTACGCTTTTTAAATAATCAGTATTACTTCCTCCAAATGTTTTATCCCAAATTTTTACTCCATCTGAGTTGATTTTAAGTACCCAATAATCATCCCCTCCTTTATTAGCTTCCGTTTTATCTCCCCCAATAGCTGAATTTGAAATTCCGCCCAATATGAAACCATCTTTTACAGAAATTATTATTAAGTTCTCATCTCGAAAATCTCCTCCATAAATTTTATCCCAAATTTTAACACCAATTGAGTTAACCTTAACAAGCCAAGAATCACTTATTCCATTGTTAATTGCAGACTTATCTCCATCATTTGTTGATAATGACCTACCTCCTAACAAATATCCACCATCATTAGTAATAGCAATACTATTTATCTGGTCTGAACCACTCCCACCAAATGTCTTATCCCAAATCTTTTTCCCAGCTGAATTTACTTTAACTATCCAATAATCAGAATATTTGTTATTTCCCCCTCTATTAACTTCAGATTTATCTCCACTAATTCCTGAATAAGAAGCCCCTCCTAGGATGTATCCTCCATCTCCTGATAAGCTTAAACAAGTCAATTGGTCGTCATTATCTCCTCCCAACGTTTTATCCCAAACTTTACTCCCATTCGCATTAATTTTAATTATCCAATAATCTGGATAACTATTACTAACTTGAGGTTCTGATTTGTCTCCACTATTCATTGAGTATGAGGAACCTCCTAATAAAAACCCTCCATCCTGTGTTTTGATAATAGCTGCTAATTTATCATCACTATTACCTCCAAATATCTTATCCCAAATTTTATTACCATTTGAATCAATTTTTATAATCCAGTAATCTGTATAACCTGCCCTTATATTATGAACAGATTTGTCTCCGCCCATTAATGAGTTTGAATATCCTGCAAGTAAAAAACCTCCATCATCAGTAGAAACAATACCAACAAGCCTATCATAACCGATGCCACCGAAGGTTTTATCCCATACTTTATTCCCATTTGAATTAATTTTAACTATCCAGTAATCATAGTCTCCTCTACTATCCTCGGATTTGTCACCACTCTTATTCGATATTGAGAATCCACCTAACAAGTAGCCGCCATCTTGTGTTGCAGTAGCAGTTGTAAAATAATCAATATTACTTCCTCCTAATGTTTTATTCCATTGAGTTAAAATCGCATTAGGATTATCAGTTTTTAAAGAAATAATTGGTGTGACAGGTTTAGATGTTACAGTAATTACTGTAGCCAAACTCGAATCACTGTTACAACCATTCACTGTACAAAGTGCTTTGTAAGTACTCGTCTTTGTCGGCGTTACCGTTACAGAACTCCCTGTTAAACCGCCCGTCCAACTCACTACTCCAGTGCAACCTGTCGCACTTAAAATCACACTTGTTCCAAGACAAACACTCGAATTGTTGCTGGCTAAACTTGGTGCAGTAGGTTTGGGTGTAACTGTGATAGTCACCGCCGTACTAGAATCACTCTTACAGCCATTTAACATACAAAGAGCTTTGTATGTACTAGTTTTGCTTGGCGTAACTGTTACACTACTCCCTGTTAAATTACCTGTCCAAGTCACTGTGCCTGTGCAACCTGTCGCTGTCAGAACCGCACTCGTTCCTTGACAAATACTGCTATTGTTGGATTTGGCTACTGGGGTTGTTGGTTTGGGTAAAACAGTTATCGTAACTGCTGTACTTGAATCGCTTTTACAGCCATTGACTGTACAAAGGGCTTTGTAAGTACTTGTCTTGCTTGGTGTGACTATTACACTACTTCCTGTTAAATTACCTGTCCAACTCACTGCTCCTGTACAACCTGTCGCTGTCAGAACCGCACTTGTTCCTTGACAAATACTGCTATTGTTGGATTTGGCAACAGGGGTGGTTGGTTTGGGATTAACTGTAATTGTCACCGCCGTACTTGAATCACTTTTACAACCATTTACTGTACAAAGAGCTTTGTAAGTACTTGTTTTACTTGGCGTTACTGTTACACTACTTCCTGTTAAATTACCTGTCCAACTTACTGTGCCTGTGCAACCTGTCGCTGTCAGAACCGCACTTGTTCCTAAACAAACAGAGCTATTATTACTTTTCGCAACTGGTGTTGCTGGTTTTGGAGTAACTGTAATCGTTACCGCTGTACTTGAATCGCTTTTACAGCCATTCACTGTACAAAGGGCTTTGTAAGTACTTGTTTTACTTGGCGTTACTGTTACACTACTTCCTGTTAAATTACCTGTCCAACTAACTGTCCCTGCACAACCTGTCGCTGTCAGAACTGCACTCGTTCCTTGACAAACACTGCTATTGTTCGATTTCGCAACGGGGGTTGTTGGTTTGGGATTAACTGTAATTGTCACCGCCGTACTTGAATCACTTTTACAACCATTTACTGTACATAATGCTTTGTAAGTACTTGTCTTGCTTGGTGTGACTGTTACACTACTCCCTGTTAAATTACCTGTCCAAGTCACTGTGCCTGTGCAACCTGTCGCTGTCAGAACCGCACTCGTTCCTTGACATACACTGCTGTTGTTGGATTTGGCTACTGGGGTTGTTGGTTTGGGTAAAACAGTTATCGTAACTGCTGTACTTGAATCGCTTTTACAGCCATTGACTGTACAAAGGGCTTTGTAAGTACTTGTCTTGCTTGGTGTGACTGTTACACTACTTCCTGTTAAATTGCCTGTCCAACTCACTGCTCCTGTACAACCTGTCGCTGTCAGAACCGCACTTGTTCCTTGACAAATACTGCTATTGTTGGATTTGGCAACAGGGGTGGTTGGTTTGGGATTAACTGTAATTGTCACCGCCGTACTTGAATCACTTTTACAACCATTTACTGTACAAAGAGCTTTGTAAGTACTTGTTTTACTTGGCGTTACTGTTACACTACTTCCTGTTAAATTACCTGTCCAACTTACTGTGCCTGTGCAACCTGTCGCTGTCAGAACCGCACTTGTTCCTAAACAAACAGAGCTATTATTACTTTTCGCAACTGGTGTTGCTGGTTTTGGAGTAACTGTAATCGTTACCGCTGTACTTGAATCGCTTTTACAGCCATTCACTGTACAAAGGGCTTTGTAAGTGCTTGTTTTACTTGGCGTTACTGTTACACTACTGCCTGTTAAATTGCCTGTCCAACTAACTGTCCCTGCACAACCTGTCGCTGTGAGAACTGCACTCGTTCCTTGACAAACACTGCTATTGTTCGATTTCGCTACTGGGGTTGTTGGTTTTGGGGTAACTGTAATTGTTACTGCTGTACTTGAATCGCTTTTACAGCCATTTACTGTACAAAGGGCTTTGTATGAAGTTGTTTTAATTGGTGTTACTGTTACTGAACTTCCTGTTAAATTACCTGTCCAACTAACTGTCCCTGTGCAACCTGTCGCTGTCAGAACTGCACTCGTTCCTTGACAAACACTGCTGTTGTTCGATTTCGCTACTGGGGTTGATGGCTTGGGAGTAACGATAATCGTAACTGCTGTACTTGAATCGCTTTTACAGCCATTTACTGTACAAAGAGCTTTGTAAGTAATCGTTTTACTTGGCGTAACTGTTACACTACTGCCTGTTAAATTGCCTGTCCAACTCACTGTACCTGAACAACCTGTCGCTGTCAGAACCGCACTCGTTCCTTGACAAATACTGCTATTGTTGGATTTGGCTACTGGGGTGGTTGGATTTGGAGTAACGGTAATTGTCACTGCCGAGCTTGAATCACTTTTACAGCTATTTACTATACAAATAGCTTTATATGTACTGGTTTTTGTTGGTGTAACTGTTACAGAACTTCCTGTTAAATTACCTGTCCAACTCACTGTGCCTGTGCAACCTGTCGCTGTCAGAACCGCACTTGTTCCTTGACAAATACTGCTATTGTTGGATTTGGCTACTGGGGTGGTTGGCTTTGGAGTAACCGTAATCGTAACTGCTGTGCTTGAGTCGCTTTTACAACCATTGACTGTACAAAGGGCTTTGTAAGTACTCGTTTTACTTGGCGTAACTGTTACAGAACTTCCTGTTAAATTACCTGTCCAACTCACTGTGCCTGTGCAACCTGTGGCTGAAAGTACCGCACTCGTTCCTTGACATAAACTACTATTGTTCGATTTCGCAACGGGGGTTGTTGTTTTTGGGGTAACTGTAATTGTCACTGCTGTACTGGAATCGCTTTTACAGCCATTGACTGTACAAAGGGCTTTGTAAGTACTCGTTTTACTTGGCGTTACTGTTACAGAACTTCCTGTTAAATTGCCCGTCCAAATCACTGTTCCTGCACAACCTGTCGCTGTCAGAACCGCACTCGTTCCTTGACAAATACTGCTGTTGTTGGATTTGGCAACAGGGGTGGTTGGTTTTGGAGTAACGGTAATTGTTACCGCTGTACTTGAATCACTTTTACAACCATTGACTGTGCAAAGGGCTTTGTAAGTACTCGTTTTACTTGGTGTTACCGTTACCGAACTCCCTGTTAAATTGCCTGTCCAATTCACTGTACCTGAACAACCTGTCGCTGTCAGAACCGCACTCGTTCCTTGACATATACTGCTGTTGTTCGATTTCGCTACTGGTGTTGTTGGTTTTGGAGTAATTGCAATTGTCACCACAGTACTTGAATCGCTTTTACAACCATTTACTGTACATAATGCTTTGTAAGTACTTGTTTTGCTTGGTGTAACTGTTACACTACTTCCTGTTAAATTGCCTGTCCAAGTCACTGTACCTGTGCAACCTGTCGCTGTCAGAACCGCACTTGTTCCTTGACAAACCAAACTATTTGATACGCCAATTGTTGGCTGAGAAGGCTTTAATATTAAACTTTGAGGGTCACTTATTCTTACAGGATTTGTACTTACTATTCTTACTTTATAGTTATTCCCTGTTAAGTCTGCTGGTAAATCAACTCTAATTGTAGCACTTTTTGTGGAAGTGAGGCTGCCTAACTGTATAGGAGACTCTTGGAATAAACCACTGGTATCTGACAGTTCAACTGTAAACACGTTGTTACTTCCGAAAGTACCCTCTACAATGTAAGGAACATCAATCTTATTGAGCGTACAAGAAACACTTGGCAGAGTTACCATTTTGACAATTTCATTTGTAAGAACAAAGTTTTTTGTTGCAACTGTTCCCCAAATACCATTAGCATCTTTGGCTCTTAATTGGATAAAATGATTTCCAAGTGGTAAGCCAAGTGCATTAAGATTTACACCAAAATTGAGATTTTCTAATGTTTGACCACCTTTGATAGTTATTGATTTCCCTTTGCCAAAACCTGGGGCTTTATCTATGAAATACTCGGCATAAACAATATTTGATAAAGCAGTTCCCTGCGTTGTTTTATCTTTATAAAATGGTCTTACGCTGCTGGATACTCCCCAACGTCCCAAGGCATCTTTGTAACGAATAGTAATAAAGTGAAATCCATCTTCAAGCGTTGACGGTAATACAGCTGCAAAGCTATGATTGCTAATTTCTGTTCCAGACGTTAGAGCTATTGAACTACCTTTCCCAAAACCTGGGTCTTTATCAATAAAGTATTCAGCATAAACGATATTGGATAATGTTGAAGTACTTTGCTCAATTTTATCTTTATAAAAAGGACGAACTGCCGAAACACTCCAACGACCCAAAGCATCTTTGTAGCGGATGGTGATAAAATGAAAACCTTCGGAAACCGAAGCTGGAAGGGCGACCGTAAAATTATGATTATTGATACTGGTACTTGCTGTAATAGGTAAGGATGTACCTTTCCCAAAACCAGGGTCTTTATCAATAAAGTATTCTGCATAGATGATTTTTTCATCTGCAAAAAAAGATTTCATTCGACTGAATAGTTCTTTAGAATAAGTTAGACTATTCGACCAATTATTTTTATTATTTGCCTGATTACTGATGTCTAATGATAGATTACTTGTTTTTGATAAAGTAATTTTCATACTTATATCAGCCTTACGCAAACTACCTCTGCTTGCGTTATTGTATTCAATATTAGGCTTTGCCATTACTGAAAGGACATAGCAAAGCACTAACATTAAACTTAGGAAAAGACGAGTTTTCATAAGAGAAAATTTATCGTTGGGCGATGAAAATCAAGGAGAAAAAATTTAGCTTTAGCTAAAAACAGCTAAAGAGGTTCAATTAATTGTTTGAGCGAACACTCGTTGTAATATTTATCGGTGTTGTAGTTGAACCAAAACCGCTACTCATGAAGCTCGTAATGGCTGGGCCAGCAGGTACACCAGAAGGTACATAAGGATTCCCTCCAGCATAAGCACCAATGGCTGTACCGCCAGCACCAACAGTTTTGGCAGGAGATTTATCTGCTAACTGAAAGTTGGAATCTATAAAAGTTTCCCATGGATTGGCTACTTTAAAAATCGTTATTGCATTGGCTTTGTTTACATTTCCTCCGCCAGTGGGTAAACCCGTAAATGTAGTACATAAATTATTAGATATGGTTGAGCCAGTAACACTGCCATCCACTACTAAAAAATCACTACTCCCATCTCTGGCATCTATAATGTTGTTGCTAAAAATACAGCCTGCAGAAGAAGATAAGCATTGGGAAGAAGAACTTTGAAAAATATTATTACTAATGACAGAATTATAAAGATTTGCAATTGCACCTTGAATGATATTATTAGAAATTATAAATTTATTTCCAGTTGTAGGGTCTGATTGCCAAGCATAACCACTTATATTTCCTATTAAGCATTGGACAATTGTGGCATTATTCCCATAGCTGTATTTATCTTTATCTGAATCATACATCATACCTAAAGTTATTGATGTTTTGCAACGGCTTACTGATATATTATCTGTGTTAAGTAAAATACCTCCTAAAACTTCGACTCCCATAATGGTACTTTTAGTACTCCCTAAATTAAATTGTATCACATTCAATTTAGGTACTCTTTTATCAAAAAAAGTATTTGAAGTATTTCCAAGATTATAACCAATTCCTAAAATTGTAATTCTTTTAGTAACAGTCAAATCTCCATAATTAGGGCTATCGCTTGGTTCTAATTGAATAATGTCACCATCTTTGGCGGCATCATGGGCGGCTTGAGCAGTAGCATAGACAGAAGGGTCATTAAGTCCTTGAGTATTGTTTACACGGCGGATAGTTTGCGAAAAACTCATGAAAGAGATAGATAATAAAGCAAAAAATAAAAGTGATTTTTTCATCTGAGTAAAAGTTTATGTTATGATAAGTATAAAAAGATAGTTAATTCAATTTCGGGTTATATTCAAGAAAGTGGGAAACATCATCTTTTCTTCAAAAGCTCTTTTTTCAGTTTTTGTAAACATCTAAATTTTTGAACCTTCACCGATTCAGAATTACCAAAATCGTACATTTCAGAAATTTCCTTGATTGAAAGGTTTTCAACATAATAAGCCAACAATATACATTTACAGCGTACTCCTAATATCTCAATAGCTGCCATATATTCTTGACTCAAATCATCAACTTCTATATGCAACTGCGGCAAATTCAAACTTATAGCAAGTTCATTTTCTGATAAATATTCTCCCTCTCTCCTTATTCGACGACTATCTGTTTCCTTTTTCTTTAACCACTTATAATGTGCCACTTTAATAAAATAACTTTCCATTTCATTTCGAGACTTCGCTTCAAATTTTAAAGTATTTACTTGTCGGGAAAAAAACAGGATTACCTCTTGAAAAATATCATTCCCTGTTTCGTTGTCTCCCCCTTGCCTTTTGATGTAAGACTTTACAATAGGTCTGAAAATCTTGTATAAATAGGTAGTAGCTAATTCTATTTCTTTTTTATCACTTCCCTTTAAAATCTGAACAATTTCATAAGGTTCATAAGATTTTTTCATGACGCAAGCTTATCTATATATAGGATTAATATTCGAAGAATTATGCTACTCTATGATTGGGAATTCAGTTTATGTAACATGGCGAAAGAGGCGAAATATTAAGTCCCTCTTTTATTACATTATGCCCAATATTAAGCAAGCTAAACGATAATAGATAAACTGTAAAAATAGAACTAATACTTGGCAGCAAATTGTAGCTTTATGGCTACTAAAAATAAATAGGTGGTATCAGAAATAAATATTGGTGAAACAAACTTTTCTTTAAAATTCAACGATTTCAATTTAGCTGAAAACAGTTTTAATCAAATACTTCTTATCCAATTCAGAAATTCTGTACGACGACGACGTGACAGTGGAATGTTATTACCATCAATGAGCTGAACATAGTTGTCATTTAAAATACTTTTAATGTAATTGTAATTAACTAAATAGGAATCATGTATTCTAAAGAAAAGACGGTCATCAAGCATTCCTTGGTAGGTCTTCAAATCTTTTGAGGAAAGTACAATTTCATTGGAGTTTAAATAAATAGCTGTGTATCCCCCCTCTGCTTTACAAAACATAATGTTGTTTAGTTCTACTAAAAGTAACTCTTTTTGAGTAGGGATTATAATCTTATTCTTAGCTAAATTAGCATTAGGTTTAAGCTTCAATACAGATCTTTCTGATGGTAGTTGCAACATCCTGATTGTTTTATTCAATGCTTTTTGTAAGTCATCAATATCTATCGGCTTCAAAATATAATCGACAGCGTCTGCTTTTATCGCATTAAAGGCATACTTATCATGGGCTGTAACAAAAACCGTTTTGAATGTTGGTTCATTAAACCTCTTTAATAAATCAAATCCTGTTTTTGATGTTAACTCTACATCTAACAGTACGAGGTCGGGGGTGTTTTCTATAATAATTTGATAAGCTTCATCAATATTAGAGGCTGTAAATACTCGTTCAATCATAGATTTAAATTCCCCAAGCATCATTCTGGTTACTTCCAACGACTTTGCTTCATCATCTACTATTAATACAGTTATTTTCATGTAGTCTTTATAAAAATCTTAACAATTGTTCCTGTTTCCTTTAAATCTTCAACATCAGCTTTATCAATATACTTTATATCAATCGTTAAATCATCTGATTGCGCCAAAGCCTTCATTCTTTCTAATGTTATGTCAATGCCTCGTGATATATAATCCTTTTTAAGCTTTCTGAAAGTTGTACTTCCCCTACCTATTCCATCGTCTTCAACCGTACAGATAATAGTACCATCAAAATCTTTTTCGAAGTAAACCAGAATTGTATTTTGTCTATTAGAAGAGTAACTAATGCCATGATTAATAGCATTCTCTACAAAAGGCTGAATTAACATCGTTGGTATTTTAGATTTAGGTGACAAATCTGCTGAAACTTGAATATTGAATGAGAATTTATTATCAAACCTCAACTGTTCTAAAGCTAAGTAATTGGAAAGCAATACCATTTCATCTTCAATACTAATATATTTGTTTCTGAGTGATTCAAGAAAAAGTCTCATTAATTTTGAAAACTTACTCAGGTATGAAGAGGCTGAAATAGGATTATTGTGAAGAATGTAGTATTGAATTGAGCTAAGTACATTAAAAACAAAATGTGGATTCATTTGTCCTTGCAAAGCTTCTAATTCAAGTGCAGCAATTCTTCTAATGATTTGTTTTTCTTCTAATGATTTTCGCTGTATTGTTCTCACTCTCAAAGTCGCAAGCAGATATATGCTACCTAAAAAAATCAATATTATAGCAATGATGAACCAAGATGTCAGCCAAAAAGGTGGTCGAATCAAAAATTGAATTCTCTTTATATCTGAGGTACGATGAAAAGCATCTATACACTTTATTGTTAGCTCATAATTTCCAGGTGATAGGGAAATAAATTCCAATAACAATGCAGAGGTTTCTCTCCAGTTTTTCGGCTCTCCAACCTTTCCAAAACTATATAAATAAGTGTTTTTTTGATTACTTTCAAAAGAAATACCTGCGTATTCCACCTCAATGCTATTCTCATTATATGAAAGTTGAAAAACATCTTTCAAAGGTCTCTTGGTTCTATTAATTGATATTGCATTTATATTGAAAAACAGCTTCTTATCATCAGTAGTACTAAGTTTTACAATATTTAAAGGATATTTAACTAAGCCATTAGCAGTACCAACCAAAACAGTTTGTGCATGAATAATAATTTGGTTCACTTCTAAAGAAGGCAAACCATTATTCAATGATATTGGTAAAATACTATAATGAATAAATAAGGACTTGTAATGCTGAATGATATACATTCCCTGATTAGTTGCAACCCACAATTGATTAGTTCTACTATCAAAACGTAGATGATTGATAATTTTACCAATTAGTTCTTTGCAAATATATTTTTTTCCATTCTTTACAAAATAAAGCCCATAACCATTAGTTCCCACAAATAAAATCTGTAATTGTGAGGCATACTCTATTGAATTGATAGGTGCTGATAAAATTGGCTGATAAATATACTTATGAATTATATCCTCCTCTTTATTGAATATTTGCTTGTTTCTAAGAACATATAACCCCCTTGAATTACCTATACAAAGAGTATTTTGTGAAATACTTTTAACCACCTTTGCTTTGGCTATTGCATCTTTTGGTATAAGAAGCTTAGAAAAACACTCCTTTTCTTTAAATATTAATTTTGAGATACTTAAAGCGTGAGATACTATCAGTTCATTGGGCGAAGATGTTGTATCTAAACTTTTAATATCATGCCACTGAATCACGTGTAGCTTTTGAGCATCAGAAAGTTTTACCTTAAAATCTAAAGAAAACGGATTTTTAGGGTGAAAAATAGATGAAATTTTAGGGCTATGCTTTGCTGTATGATACTCCAAAATCCCAAAAATTAAACCTTGCCAAGTAAACACAACATACTTTGGCGTTACTATAAGATTATTGATTGGAAGGTTGATTGTATTTTCAAAGTTTAACTTGATAAATTTTTCAGAATTCTTCGAATAATAAATTTTACCTGCATTAGTCCCTATCCAAGTTTCACTTCCGTATGTAAAACTACAACTTACAGCTCCATCAATATTATTTAAAATCTTGGTGTTGATAGCATTGTGGCTTAAAAAATAAATACCTTGATTTTTTGTACAAATCCATAAATTATCATTGTTATCAAAAGTAACTGTATTTACAGCATAATTACTCAAAAAATCAAAGTTGCTTACTCTTTGAAGCGATTGATTGATTATAAATATATCTTTTTCGGTTTTACAAAGTTTGTATTTACTTGTGCCAACATTCATAATTAGTACAAACTTATCATCTTGATATTTACTAAGTTTCCCCACATTAGCATCAATTACTGATTTATCCTTAACCTGAATCATCGTCTTTTCTGATGCACAAATTGTAAGTTGGTCATCAAAAATAACTGTTAAAATATGTTGAAATAAATCATTAAATTTCTTCCTAATTGAAAGTTGTGGGAAAGGATGCTTTTTCTTATTTAAGTTATGACTAAAACCTTCTGAATATGCACGAAGCTCAAACGGGAGACTGCCAATATGCTTTCGATTAATGGTAAAAGATGATGTATCGAATGGATATTCGCTAAAACCTCTTCTTGGTGGGGTAAACTTTTGAACTTTTCGAGTTTTGGTATTGATTTCTAAAACTTCCTGACTTTCACTCAAAATTGCCGTATATAAATCTTTACTTTGCTGGACATAGCCCCAAATATGTCCATCTTTCAAATCTCGATAAGGATTTTCTATCACTACAAAATTCTTCGTTTTTAAATCAAAATAGAAAAAATGGGAACTGTAGCTTAAAAACCATACTCTTTCTTGTGAATCTTCAGCAATTTGCCATACATCATTACTTGGAATCCCATCAATTACCGTGAAAGTTTCAAACTTATATCCATCAAAACGAGAAATACCTTTATCTGTACAAAACCACATCAGCCCTTGACTATCTTGAAAAGCCCTGTAAACCATTGTACTTGCCAAACCATCATTAACTGTATAATTTCTCATGGTAGGGTTTTGTCCATAAAAATTATAGTATGCAGTCAAAAAAAAGAATATAAAATTTAAAGAGAACTTCATTTAATCAATTTTTATAAAACTAAGTGTTATGCCCTACTCCTTAAAACTATTCTTTCAATTGTGTTAAGTATTGAAACTTTTCAATATTTAGGAAACACCACAAACTTATATATTTCTTGTTTTTTGTCGCAGTAGCGATATTAGTCATTTTTGACATTTTAGAAAATTAAACTCGACAAAGATAAGTTTCTCTCAAAAAGATAGAAATACCTCTTGTGCGGTATTTTTTGTAAAACTATTAGAAGACAGCTATTCAATATGTAGGCTTTTCTATACATTTACCTGATACAATCTTAAAAAAGCCTAACACTGTCTCTTAAATTATATCGGTTGTTTTTTGTATTTCATTTGCTCTTTCAATTTTTGAATACATCTATGTTTTTTAACTTTTACTGATTCGGGATTCCCAAAATCGAACATATCTGATATTTCTTTAATTGAAAGATTTTCAACATAATACGCCAACAAAATACACTTGCAACGTTCCCCTAATTTCTCAATGGCATCCATATTTTCTTTGCTCAACTCATCTGTTTCGATGTGGTTTGAGGGTAAACTCATATCTGCAGAGCTATCATTCTCAAACAAATATTCGCCTTCTCGCTTAATTCTTCGAGTATCTGTTTCCTTTTTCTTCAACCACTTGTAATGTGCAACTTTGATGAAGTAACTTTCCATTTCTTTCTGTGACTTCGCCTCGAATTTTAAAGTATTTACTTGTCGAGAAAAAAATAGGATTACTTCTTGAAAAATATCTTTTGCTACATCATCGTCTCCTCCTTGTCTTTTGATGTACGATTTCACTATCGGTCTGAAAGTTCGATACAAATAGGTCGTCACCAATTCTATTTGAAATTTATCTGCTCCTCTTAAAATAGTAGTCACTTCTGAAGGTTCGTAGTATTTTTTCATGATTTTAAAGGTTTGGCAAGCAAGCAATTAGTGGTTTAAAACAAAGGCGACGTAATTATGTCTAACTATTAATTTTATTCTATGCTTAAAATCGTTTTCAGCTATTGAAAGGATACACTACAAATTTAGGCGGTTCTCGTGTTTAATAACAATAGCCCTTTTTGGTCATTTTTGGATACTCGAAAAATTTAAAATTACACAAAGTTAAATGCTCATAGAAAATCCAGAAATACCTCAAATGCGGTATTTTTAGTAAAATCTTATAAGAAATATCTATAAATTGTTAAGTCAGACGCTTTCTTACACTCAAGCTTCGCCATAATATTTTTTCGATGTGTGCGTATGGTTTGGTACGAAAGAAAGATTTTTTCTGCAATTAATTTATCAGTCAATCCATTGATAATCAAACCCAAAACTTCTTTTTCTCTTTTAGTTAATTTCAAAAAATTCTCAGAATGTTTTTGAGTCAGCCTTCTGTTTCTCAGTAATCTATTTAATAAAAATAAATACTCGCTCAAATCTTCGCTATCAATCGTTAATTCAATACGTGTTTTCTTTGGCATTACATCTTGAATCACTTTTATAACAGGTGGTTCTGGTAAGGCTTTCGTCACTTTTTCGTTGTTCAGCATCCATGCTACGGCTTCGTCTTTGTTTACAAAAAAATGAGGTCTAAAACCAGTTTGTGTTTTTTCGAAAATATCAATAACCGAAAGGTGCGAAGCAGCATCATTACTAATCACAAAACCAAGTTTTGGAGGTACATAAAGCTGATTAAGTTTCTGCCAATCAGGCATATTCAAAAAATCATCCACCCATTTTTGCAAATCTGGCGGTATCACAAAATCAAGATGAGTATTATCCCATAGGGCTTTTGAAATCCCCCCCACATTATCAAAATGAATACGATAATCTTTGATAATTTCAACGAAATCATCAGAGGAATTACAATTGATAAATGAATTGAAAGAAATTCCTTCACTTTCAAGGTAATCAATTTGAAATTTAGGAGTATCGTAAATAACCATATTACTATTTTTGAAAATCAGGATTACAAAGAATTTCTAAAACCTTTACAGCCAGCCGTTCATAATACTTGTCCTAACTAATTCTGATGAAGAAGCACATCCTATTTTTTTAAGCATTTTTTTTCGATGGTTCTTCACAGTATGCTCACTCAAATAAAGTAAGTCTGCAATTTGTTTGCTACTTTTTCCTTCTGCCATTAGTAGTAAAACCTTTTTTTCAGAACCAGAAATCGGGCTTTTACTACTTGGGAATTCATTTCTAAACTTAGTTTTTATCTTTCTAACATTATTTTCATCACTTGTGTCAAGAATATAATGAGTAAAACTTCTGTCTGTTTTTAAATCCGAAATATCTGTGATGATGTTCAAACAGTAGATTACTTCCATTTCTTCATTAAAAAGCACGGGGATACTCTGCCCCAAAACATGAATTGAAGGGCCATTTTTTGTCTTTAAATCAATCGTGAAATTTGCTTTGATGTATGGTCTATTTTGTTTGGGCTGTTTGTATAGATAATCGAAATAGGCTATTCCTCCTCTTGATAATTTTATGAGGTCTGCAAGCGGGTGAATATTCAGAAAAACTGAAAACTTTTTTCCTTCAAACTCACTCGCCTCAAAGCCCATCAAAGATTTGATAGAGCTTGACACTTTTACGATTTCCATACTACTTACATCGGCGATAAAATAGCAATAATTATCAATTGAATGATAAATTTTTAAGTATTCCTCAAGATTAAAAGATTGGATTGCCTCATAAGTACTTTTTTTAGCCAAACTCTTCTGTGAAAAAAGGCTGTACTGTTGATAAAAATTGATGAGTTCCTTGAAGAGTTTAATCTTAATCATCGAAGTTAAAATTTAAAGGAGTAATCGCTATTAATTCATAAAATATGAGATTTTCAATAAAAATTTGGCTAAAAAAACCATGAGCTATTTTTTCTAAAAACCTTCTCTAAAATAGATAAAAAGTTCATCTTGCCTTTTAGTTTTCCCATTTTTTTGACCAAAAATTTATCTAACGGTAATTGAGACCTATTTTGTTGAATATTTTTGAGCTGTTCTACAATCTATTCAAACAAAAAGCCCCATTCCTAAATATCTTGTATTAGGAACGAGGCTAATCATTGGCGGTTTTAATTTACTATTCTAATACTACTTTTCCACTACTTCTATTGATACCATGTTGTAACAAATAAAAATATGTACCTCTCGAAAATTCCGAAACTTTCACTTTTGTCTGTCTTTCAAAAGTTTTTTCAACCACTTTTTGTCCAATGACATTGTATAATTGAAAAGTGGTTTCTTCATCAACATTTGTTTCAACATTGATTTCGTCCGTTGCAGGATTCGGGAATACTTTAAAGGTAATACTTGGCTCACTCTGACTCACGGCTACTCTTGCGGTTTTTGCTGCTTGGATGGGTGAAGTATTTCCATTAGGTATTACACTTGGACTTAGCGTAATGGCATTACTTTGAACACTTACACAAGTACCTTCAGAACAAATAGCTGTGTAAGTAGTAGCAATCGTAGGACTCACAACAATACTATCTCCAGTAGCTCCATTACTCCATGTAACCGTTCCAGTGCAACCAGTTGCAGTAAGAGTTGTAGCTGGCAAAATTGGTGCATCTGAAGTAATCCAAGTTGGATTATTAATTAAATCGCCATCCTTTTTACCATCTGAAGAAGTTTTATCGAAAATCTTATTCCCTTCACCTTCATTGAAATTCCAATACCCAATAAGCCCATTTTCATTACCTGACAATTGAGTATTCATATTTGCCAAAATTTCATTCTTTGTTAATACATAATTCCACATTTTAAGTTCATCCATGCTACCTTTCCAGTTTCTTCCACCGCCTCCCCAGTTGGCTATTCTTAAAAATTGTCCACTATATGGGGTATAAGGGTAAGCATTAGTTGTTGAGTCAACTAATTGTCCTGACAAATAGATTTTCCTAACATTATTTTCACTCCTTGTTATTGTTAGATATTGCCATGTATCAGCGTTAAGTTGAACCATCGTTGGTCCATTCCATCCATATTTATTGACCATATCACCTTCTTGCTGTAAAACCCAGTTTTCAACGGCATTATGGTTGTTGTCTATAATATCTGCGTAAGTTTTTTGATTTGCACTCGGTTTTACCCACATTGAGATAGTAAAATTGGGGAAAGTAAACCAATTCCCAAGCTGAACCTCATCATCATTACCATCAAAACTAAGAGCGGAGTTCGGTTTATTATTGGGTACAATACTGATGACAGGAGCAGATGGTATTGGGTTTACGGTAATCGTCACAGCTGTACTTGAATCACTTTGACATCCATCGACTGTACACAGAGCTTTATATGAACTATTTTTTATTGGAGTGACTGTTACAGAACTGTTCATCAAACCACCAGTCCAAGAAACTGTACCTGGACAACCTGTCGCCGTTAGTACTACACTGCCTCCCAAGCAAATATTAGCATTATTAGTAGCTACTGTTGGTGTTGCGGGTTTGGGATTAACCGTAATTGTTACTGCCGTACTTGAATCACTCTTACAACCATTTACTGTACAAAGGGCTTTGTAGGAAGTTGTTTTGTTTGGTGTTACTGTTAGAGAAGTCCCTATTAAATTACCTGTCCAAGTAACAACGCCACCTGTACAAGCTGACGATGCTAAGAGTGCACTTCCTCCCGAACAAATACTTGTATTATTAGACACAGTTGGTGTTGGGGGTTTAGAATTAACGTTCACTGTTACTGCTGTGCTTGAATCACTTTTACAACCATTGACTGTTGTACATAAAGCTTTGTAAGAAGTTGTTTTATCAGGCGTCACTGTTATTGAACTTTCTCTTAAACCACCAGTCCAAGTAACTGTTCCTGCACAGCCTGTGGCTGTAAGCACTGCACTACCACCTAAACAAATGTTAGCATTATTAGTACTTGCTGATGGCGTTGTGGGTTTAGGATTAACTGTAATCGACACTGCCGTACTTGAATCACTCTTACAACCATTTACTGTACATAAGGCTTTGTAAGAACTGTTTTTTGTTGGCGTAACAGTTATGGAAGTACCTATTAAATTGCCTGTCCAAGTAACTGTTCCTGCACAACCTGTCGCTGTAAGCTCTGCACTACTGCCCAAACAAACATTAACATTATTAGAACTTACAGATGGCGTTGTGGGTTTAGGATTAACTGTAATCGTCACTGCCGTACTTGAATCACTCTTACAACCATTTACAGTACATAAAGCTTTGTAAGAACTGTTTTTTGTTGGCGTAACAGTTATGGAAGTACCTGTTAAATTGCCAGTCCAAGTAACTGTTCCTGTACAACCTTTCACTGAAAGAACAGCACTCATTCCCAAGCAAACTGAACTATTATTGCTTCCCACTACTGGTGTTATTGGTTTTGGATTAACTGTAATTGTCACCGCCGTACTTGAATCACTCTTACAACCATTCGCTGTACACAAGGCTTTGTAAGAACTGGTCTTTGTTGGCGTTACAGTTACAGAAGTTCCTGTTAAATTGCCTGTCCAAGTAACTGTTCCTGCACAACCTGTCGCTGAAAGGGTTACACTTGTACCAATACATACACTTGCATTGTTGGATTTAGCTAATGGTGTCGCTGGTTTAGGATTAACTTTAACTCTTACAGATAAACTTGAATCACTTTTACAACCATTAACTGTACACAAGGCTTTGTAACTCCTGGTTATGGTTGGAAATACAGTGATAGAAGTTCCAGTCAAGCCATCTGTCCAACTGACTGTTCCTGCACAACCCGAAGCACTTAAAACGGCATTAGTTCCAACACAAATACTCTCATTAGTACTAGATACAGTTGGAGCAGTTGGTTTAGCAGTAACAGTAATTTTTAAAGCCAAACTTGAATCGCTTCTGCAACCATTCGCTGTACATAAGGCTTTGTAAGAAGTGGTAGTATTTGGCGTTACGGTCACTGAACTACCAGTCAAATTACCTGTCCAAGTAACTGTTCCTGTACAACCTGTGGCTGTGAGAACTGTACTTGCTCCCAAGCATATATTGGCATTATTGGTTTGTACTAATTGTATGACGGGCTTGGGAGTTACTGTAATTGTTACTGAATTACTTGCTACACTTTCGCAACTTCCTTGTTTACAAAACGTTGTATAATTTGTCGTTACAGTTGGCGTAACATTTAGCGTATTGCCTGTTCCTACCACTAATCTACCTCCTTTCCAAATAATCGTCCCACCTACACAACCAGTCGCATTCAAAGTAATTCTTTGTTCAGGGCAAACAGTTTGATCTGAGTTCTTAATTGAAGGGGCTGTTGGCAAGGGATTTACGATCACGGTTACACCAGTACTAACAACACTCTCGCAAGTACCTAACTTACACGTTGCATTGTAAGTAGTCGTTACAGTGGGATTTACCATTTTACTAACACCAGTCTGACCTGTGATTGTACCACCTCTCCAAGTAATCGTACCTCCGACACAACCACTTGTATTTAAAGTAGTACTTTCTCCTAAACAGATATTTTGAGATAAAGCCGTAATAATTGGTGATACAGGCAATGGATTTACTGTCACCGTTACTCCGCTACTTGATACACTCTCACAAGAACCTTGCTTACATGTACTTGTATAAGAAGTAGTGACTGTCGGAGATACAGTAAGCGTATTCCCAGTGCCTACAATTGTATTACCTGTTCTCCAATTAAGTGTACCACCTACGCAACCACTCGCATTTAAACTCACACTTTGTCCTAAACAGATAGTTTTTGCTAACGTTGTAATTGTCGGTGATAATGGCAATGGATTTACTGTTATAGTCAATCCGTTACTAATAGCACTCTCGCAAGTACCTTGCTTACAAGTTGCACTGTAAGTTGTCGCTATAGTAGGATTGACCACTTTACTAACTCCAGTCTGACCTGTAATTGCACCTCCTCTCCAAGTAATCGTACCGCCATCACAACCACTGGTATTTAAAGTAATACTTTCTCCTAAACAGATATTCAATGTCTTTGCACTAACTACTGGAGCTAAAGGTTGTGGATTAACTGTAATTTTCATTGCATTACTTGAATCACTTTTACAACCGTTTACTGTACAAACTACTCTGTAAGTTTTTGTAGCTGATGGCGAAATAACTAATGAACTACCTGTAAACCCACCTGTCCAAGTTAATATTCCATTAGTACAAGCACTGGCCGTTAAGGTTGTTGTGCCACCAAAGCAAATCGTAGCATTGCTTGTTGTAATAGTAGGTTGAGCTGGTTTTGGATTAACTGTAATCGTCACCGCTGTGCTTGAATCACTTTTACAACCATTGACTGTACAAAGGGCTTTGTAAGAAGTTGTTTTGCTTGGTGTTACTGCTACAGAACTCCCTGTTAAATTGCCTGTCCAAGTCACTGTTCCTGCACAACCTGTCGCAGAAAGAACCGCACTCGTTCCTTGACAAATACTGTTGTTGTTGGATTTCGCTACTGGGGTGGTTGGTTTTGGAGTAACTGCAATTGTCACAGAAGTACTTGAATCACTTTTACAACCATTTACTGTACAAAGAGCTTTGTAAGATGTTGTTTTGCTTGGTGTTACCGTTACCGAACTTCCTGTTAAATTACCTGTCCAAGTCACTGTACCTGCACAACCTGTCGCTGTTAGAACTGAACTCGTTCCTAAACAAACTGAACTATTATTACTTTTGGCAACTGGTGTTACTGGTTTTGGAGCAACTGTGATTGTTACTGTTGTACTGGAGTCACTTTTACAGCCATTTACTGTGCAAAGAGCTTTGTATGTACTGGTTTTTGTTGGTGTTACCGTTACAGAACTCCCTGTTAAATTACCTGTCCAAGTCACTATTCCTGAACAACCTGTGGCTGTCAGCACCGCACTTGTTCCCAGACAAACAGAGCTATTATTACTTTTCGCTGTTGGTGTTACTGGTTTTGGATTAATCGTAATTGTCACTGCCGTACTTGAATCGCTTTTACAGCCATTTACTGTGCAAAGTGCTTTGTAAGGAGTTGTCTTGTTTGGTGTTACCGTTACCGAACTTCCTGTTAAATTTCCTGTCCAACTTACTATACCAGTACAACCTGTCGCTGTTAAAACTGCACTCGCCCCCAAACAAACACTGCTGTTGTTGGATTTCGCTACTGGGGTTGTTGGTTTTGGAATAACTGTAATTGTTACTGCCGTACTTGAATCACTTTTACAACCATTCACTGTACAAAGGGCTTTATAAGAAGTTGTCTTATTTGGTGTTACTGTTACCGAACTTCCTGTTAAACCACCTGTCCAAGTCACTGTACCTGCGCAGCCTGTCGCTGAAAGTATTGCAATGTTTCCTAAACAAACACTGGCATTATTACTTCTTGCAATTGGTGTTACTGGTTTTGGAGTAACTGTAATTGTTACTGCCGTACTTGAATCACTTTTACAACCATTGACTGTACAAAGGGCTTTGTAGGTAGTGGTTTTTGTTGGTGTTACCGTTACTGAACTCCCTGTTAAATTACCTGTCCAACTTACTATACCAGTACAACCTGTCGCTGTTAAAACTGCACTCGCCCCCAAACAAACACTGCTGTTGTTGGATTTCGCTACTGGGGTTGTTGGTTTTGGAGTAACTGTAATTGTTACTGCCGTACTTGAATCGCTTTTGCAGCCATTGACTGTACAAAGGGCTTTATAAGTACTCGTTTTGTTTGGCGTAACTGTTACCGAACTGCCTATTAAATTGCCTGTCCAATTCACTATTCCTGAACAACCTGTGGCTGTCAGCACCGCACTTGTTCCTAAACAAACAGAGCTATTATTACTTTTCGCTGTTGGCGTTGTTGGTTTTGGATTTACCGTAATTGTCACTGCCGTACTTGAATCACTTTTACAACCATTGACTGTACAAAGGGCTTTATAAGAAGTTGTCTTATTTGGTGTTACTGTTACCGAACTTCCTGTTAAACCACCTGTCCAAGTCACTGTTCCTGTGCAACCTGTCGCTGAAAGAACTGAACTCGTTCCTAAGCAAACTGAACTATTATTACTTTTCGCAACTGGTGTTACTGGTTTTGGAGCAACTGTAATTGTCACTGTTGTACTGGAGTCACTTTTACAACCATTTACT
>NZ_JAYFUM010000012.1:0-157841 GCF_034929435.1 Arcicella rigui | reverse complement strand
CTGTTACCGAACTTCCTGTTAAATTACCTGTCCAACTTACGGTACCTGCACAACCTGTCGCTGTTAGAACTGAACTCGTTCCTAAGCAAACTGAACTATTATTACTTTTCGCAACTGGTGTTACTGGTTTTGGAGCAACTGTAATTGTCACTGTTGTACTGGAGTCACTTTTACAACCATTTACTGTACAAAGAGCTTTATAAGTACTCGTTTTGCTTGGCGTAACTGTTACCGAACTTCCTGTTAAATTACCTGTCCAACTTACGGTACCTGCACAACCTGTCGCTGTTAGAACTGAACTCGTTCCTAAGCAAACTGAACTATTATTACTTTTCGCAACTGGTGTTGCTGGTTTTGGAGTAACTGTGATTGTTACTGTTGTACTGGAGTCACTTTTACAACCATTGACTGTACAAAGGGCTTTGTAGGTAGTGGTTTTTATTGGTGTTACCGTTACTGAACTCCCTGTTAAATTACCTGTCCAACTTACGGTACCTGCACAACCTGTCGCTGAAAGAACTGAACTCGTTCCTAAACAAACAGAGCTATTATTACTTTTCGCAACTGGTGTTACTGGTTTTGGAGTAACTGTGATTGTCACCGCCGTACTTGAATCACTTTTACAGCCATTTACCGTGCAAAGTGCTTTATAAGTACTGGTTTTTGTTGGCGTAACTGTTACAGAACTCCCAGTTAAATTGCCTGTCCACAAAATTGTTCCTCCAGAACAACCGCTGGCATTCAAAACAGTACTTGTACCTGCACAAATAGTCTGTGATTGACTCGTGATAATAGGCTTTGTTACAAAGTATAAAGCAATGTTTTTGGCTTCACTTGTACGAATTGGATTGGTACTCAATATTTTTATTTTGTAATTGCCTGATGCTACATTCGCAGGTAAATTAGCTGTAATTGTTCCATTTACTCTACTGATAATACTGCCTATATTTTTGGCATTGGTAAAATCCCCATTTGCATCTGAAAGAAGTAAATTAAATACATTACCTGTTACAAAAGCCCCCTCCAGTATATACGGTACTTGAAAAGTACTGACATTACAAAAAGTGCTTGCTAATGTTCCTATTTGTACTTTTTCTGAGAAAACTTCTATTTCCTTGATGCCTACTGAACTCCATTTACCATTATTATCTTTAGCTCTTAATAGTAATAAATGCTTGCCAGTTGTTAAGTTAGAAGGAACATCAACAGGAAAATTGTTTTTATCAAAACTGAAACTACTGTTACTTGCAAGGGGTATGTCGGTAGCGTTTCCAAAGCCGGGGTCATTATCAATAAAATATTCAACCTTAACAATAGGCGCTATACCCGTAGTACTACTACTCAAAAATGCACTTACAGTAGTTGCACTCCAACGATTAAGGTTATCCTTGAATCTTACAGAAAGTGTATGTATCCCTTCACTCAAGTTTGTAGGCAAAGTAATTGTTTGAGTATTTTGTGAAATAGCAAAAACAGTAGCATTTCCAACACCAGGATCTTGGTCGATAAAGTATTCTGCTGAAACAATATTTGAAGCCGTTGGTGGACTTTGTTTTAGAAAAACTTGTGTGGCAGTAGCACTCCAGCCATTTATGTTTTTGGCTCTAAAACCAAGCAAATGCACTCCATCTGAAATTGATGCAGGAAAAGAAGGAAGTGAAATACCATTTTGTGTGACTGAAGTACTGGAGGTAAATACAAGTGCTGTAGCATTACCAATGCCAGGGTCTTGGTCAATAAAGTATTCTATTTTTTGAATATTTTGAGCCTTTACTGAAAAAATAAAGACATAAAAAACCAGAAAAAAAGAGAGAAGTAAACGAGTTTTCATCGTATTGGATGTTTCGGTAAGAATTTCAAGAAGCACTCAAAGGAATACTAATTGTATTAAAGAGTAAGGTTTGGTCAATTTCTTTACCATTCCATTACTCTTTAACCCATACACACAAAATTCTATAATTAATTACTTGAGCGAATTGTAAAGCTAACATTGAGGGGTGTAACGCCATTAACACTGAAGCTCGTAATAACTGGCGTATTAGGCACACCTGATGGAATGTAGGGACTTGTGCTTGCGTAAGCTCCAATAGGCGTTGAGCCAACTCCGACAGTACGTGCTGGTGATGTAGCACTTAACTGTACATTTGTTTCTAAAAAAGCTGTCCACGGGTCGGCTACTGTAAATATTGAGGTAGCATTGGCACTATTCACATTACCTGAACCACTTGGCAAACCTCCAACAGTACTACATAAATTGTTGGCTATTTGAGCAGTTGCATCAGTGCCTACCACAGTAAAGCCCGTTGTAGCACCTCGGGCATCAATGATGTTGTTTGTAAAATTGCATCCACCTGATGCTCTCAGTACCGATGACTTTGTATAAAAAGTATTATAACTAATCGTTGATTCAGCAATACCTGTTAAAAAAGCACCATCTCCACTAAAAATATTATTGATAATAATATGACCTGATGACTTGTTTGGACCAACCCAAGTAGCCCAGTTTTTCAAATTTACAGGTCCTGTAAACAAATTTTGACTCAGTATCGTACCACTAATATCATCGTTTGAAGTAATACCAAAACTTGTAGGATCAACGTAAATTTGACCAATTTTACATCTTTGAATTTTAATTTTACTATCCAATATATTTACAATAGAAGTAATTTCAAGTCCCATTATTACACTTCCTGAGCTACCTTTTGCCAAGGTCAAGTAATTTATTTTGGGGGTTCTTTTATCAAAAAAAGTATTGGTGTTACTTGCTAAATTATAGCCAATTCCTATAATAGTTAATTTTTTCCCAATTACTATTGCATCATAATTGGCACTATTACTGGGTTCTAATTGTATAATATCACCATCAACAGCTGCTGCGTAAGCAGCATCAAAAGTAGCATAAACGTTTACTCCTGAAACACCAGAAGTAGGATTTACACGACGAATAGTTTGTGAAAAAACTAAGGACGTGCATAGTAAAGCAGAGATAAGTAAAAAGTATTTCATGGCTCTAAAAGATTTAGTTAAACTCTTTTTTTGTTAGGTACAAAGGTTTATCTTTAAAGCACAATAGTAAATACTGGAAATCAGGTATTTCACCTCATGGTAAACCATGATTTCGTACATACAGTCTGAAGAAATTAAGCTTCTGAAGGTTTCTTTATGGTATAAATATTACATTAGAGGGATTTTTATTATAACATTAATCCGCTGAATAGTACGATGTTTACCCAAATCAAGTCCTATAATTATGATATTTTATAAGAAGATTAATCCTCCATGCCATCTCCAACCATTTATTGAATGTTTCTACATTTGGGAGATGCAATTAGACTCAAAAGAGCCTGTTATAGTGGAATCTCCTCCCAGCTGTTATGCGTCAGTTGTCTTCAATTATAAAACTGTTTACCAAGTATCATCTGCTAATAAGAATTTCCAGTCTATACCCAAATCCTTTATTACTGGACAAGCATCAAAAAACTATATCTTAAAAATTGACCAGTCGATTGGTCTAATTGGTATTGTATTTCGTCCTGCGGCACTTGCTACGATTTTTGGTTTGGAAATGTATGAATTTACTGACGAACGCTTTGATTTGAGAGCTGTCATGGGAAAAGAAATAGATACCTTACAGCAACAAATCGAAGATGCCTTCAGTCATGAAGAAAGAATAGGATTTCTGGTAAACTTCCTTAATCAAAAACTACTTAAATATGATTGTACTCCCAACAGAACAGACTACGCAGCTAATTTAATTATAGAGAAAAAAGGGATTATTAATATCAATATGCTAATGGACGAACTGTATGTATCCAAGCGACAGTTTGAACGTCAATTTTTGAGTAAAGTAGGTGTCAGTCCTAAATACTATGCTCGAATGCGTAGAGTTGGGTACTTGTGTAATCTATTGGCTACTCAAAAATGGAACATTAACGATTGGCAAGATTTAGTCTTCCAAATGGGCTATTACGACCAAGCTCATTTTATTAGAGATTTTACTTCATTTACGGGTAAAACGCCTTCGGTGTATCTCAAAAAGAATGTTGAGTTAGCTAAATATCTATCCGAAATCAGTTGAATGTCGTTTTTTTACAATTTTAAATAAAACTTCTTTTAGAACTTTGTTTCATTAGCAAAACAGCTATCACTTGTGAAATCTATCATCCTGAAAGATTTTGTGACTGTTGTATGAAGTGGGGTAAACCGACCCACTGTACAAAAACGTTTTCGTGTAAGCAACAAATTTGAACGTATAGCTGGTTTGGTTATGCTTGCATACCATCGGAAAGTAATTGTATTTTACATCAATAAACCAGTATTCTATTGTAGCCAATCTTAGGTGGCACAAGTAACTAATCTAACAAAATATTAATTAAATCATTTTTAAAACTTAAACCCAAAATATCATGGAAAGTACTACGGTAAAAGAAAGTTTCAAGGTTTTGACAAGAAAAGGAACTTGTATTGAGTTTTTTTCTGCTTATCAGGAACACGATTATGCAAGGATGCTTACACTTTTTTCACCTGATGCAGATGTTGAATTTGGGCCATTAGGTGAAGGTGGAAAAGGAAAAGCAAAGGAATTAGGTAAAAATATTTGGGCAACTTTGATGGACTGTTTCCCAGACATAGACAATACAATAGATACATTTGAAGTTGACGACGAGAATATTATTTGTAAAGTGAATATCTTTGGTACACAGGCTAAGGATTTTGCAGGAATTCTTTCAAAAGGCTTAAAATTTGAAAATGACCATATCTTTATTTTTAAATTTGACAATGACGACAATATTTCAAGTCTCCACATTGACTGGAATCATGAAAGTTTCTGTAAACAATTGGGAGTTGAGTTATAACGATATTGGCTGATGCTGGCTATATGAACAACATGGTTTAGTAGGAATTTAACAGCTTATTAAGCCATGATATATTTCCATACTTCACTAAAAAGTATTATTGGTACAATTATATATTACAAGCTATTAGGGAAAATTTAAAAATACTTTATCTTTGACACAAGTTTATTCCCTTCGTAAAAGCCAATATTTTTTAATCCATTAATAGATTCACAGTCGAAAATCTAACACCCTATTTTCACTGTGAAGTATCGTTATCTGTAAGTATAAAATTATATAAAATTAATAGTTATTTCCTATCATTTCATACCCAAAAACCCATGAGAGCAATTAAACTCATTTTGATTGATAACCATAAAATTTTCGTTGAGAGCTTGGAACTTGTTTTAAGCTCAAACCCTAATTTTGAAATTATAAATACATTTTATAGTGGGAAGGATGCTCTACATTTCTTAGAAAATGGCGATGAGGTAGATTTAATCATTTCTGACTTACAAATGGCTTCTGTATCAGGGGTTGATTTAACGATTCAAGTCAAAAAGCAATATCCTCAAATCAAAGTAATTTTACTTACAATGATTGAAGATATTCATACTATTAAGTACGCCTTGCAAATAGGCGTCGATGGATATGTATTAAAGTCAGCAGACAAACAAACCCTTGAACGAGCCATTACTGCTGTTATCGAGGGCGAGCATTTTTTTTCCGAAGAGGTTCTAAAGGCTCTAATTGATTATGAAAAAAAACACCTCTGTAATCATCAATACTTACCTTCGCAGTTGACAAAAAGAGAAATTGAAGTACTTCAATTAATTAGTGACGAACACACAACTCAATCAATAGCTGATAAACTTTTCATCAGTATTCCTACTGTTGAAACACACAGAAGAAACTTAATGCAAAAACTCAATGTCAAAAATGTTATTGGTATGGTAAAATATGCGTTTAAGCACGGTATAGCGTCTATTTCTCATTAATGCTTATAATGATTTCATGAATCATCCCTTTTCCTTGTTCATCTGATTTCAGTGTCCAATTTCCGTTCATGCTATCAATCCTTGATTTAATATTCTGAAAACCTATGCCGTTACTTTCATTATTTTGTAGTCCTATACCATTATCCGCCACAATCATTTTCAATTGTTGCTTTGTCATAAAAAAATCAATGGAAGCTTCAGTAGCTTGAGAGTGTTTAATAATGTTATTAATCAACTCAAGACAAACATTATACAGTTCAAATTCAATTTTGGGATTTAGCCTTTCAAAGTTTTGATGAAAATCAAGCTTAAAATGAATACTGGTTTTACCCTCAATTTTTTGAAGGAATTTCGCCAAACTTACTTGCAACGATTGTTTTTCAAAGTCTGGCGGCAACATATTATGAGATATAGAACGTACTTCGTTATAGGCATTGTTTACCATTTCATGCAACTGACTGTAAATCTTTTTCTCGGTTGGTAAAAGTTTTTGTATGTCTATTGCCTGCAAAGTCCACCTAAGAGCCGATAAAGTACTTCCTAAATTATCATGCAAATCAGCTGCGACTCTCCTTCTTTCAATGTGTTGTCCTTTAACGGTTGCATTTCTAATGGCTTCATTCTGTTTTCTTAAAATTCTGTTATTCCAAAAAATAGCAATGACCAAAACAGCCAATAATGCCATCACTACTAATAAAATTTGTAAATTCTTGTTCTGTTGCTCTATCGTTAATAAATCAATCTCTTCCTTCTGCTTTTTGGTATCATATTGTAGCTGTAATTTCGTAATTTCAGCTTTCATTTCGGCTCTGTTTAAGCTATCTTCAATAGTGTTGTGAATCTCGTAGTAAGCAAGAGCTTTTTGAAAGTTTCTTACAGATTTATAGTGTTGGTAAAACCTTAGACTAATGGAAGAGGTTTTTTCAGGTGAATTTAAAGCTTGTACAAAAGGCTCAGATTTTTGTAAATATTCCAAAGCTTTTTGATGATTATTTTTTGAAGAATAATATGAAGCTATTTCAGAAAACAAATAAGCTTGCTCAAGTATCCCATTGATTCTTTTCGATAAATAAACAGCCAATTTTTCATACTTTTTACCTTGAATTGGTTGATCAGTTTTGAAATAAGAGACACACAAATTAATGCTATTGACGCAGCGATGTCCAATCAAATCTTCAATTTGATTATTACTACTGTTTTGGAGATAAATCTTTTCCAGTTTAATAAAAATGGGCAAAGCGATGTCGAACTTATTCATCGTCATATATAAATTCCCGATGTTAGCCCAATTATTTGCATAATCGTTTAGAGACTTTCCTACTTTGATAGATTTTTGGTGATAATCAAGGGCCTTAGTGTAATTCTCAGTTTCGGTATAAGCAATACCTAAAGCCATAAAAGTATCTGTCAAACCTTCTTTGTTATGAGTACTCTCAAAAATACTTGCGGCTCTTAGAAGAAATTGAATAGCAGTATCAAAATGTCCAATTTCTCTTTCTCGAACGCCAGCAGATAACCAATAATGAGCTGCTCCATTTTTCCAATTGTATTTTACCACTAATTTTCTGGCTTCATTAATATACTTCAAAGAACTATCTGAACTTTCATCGACATAACTTCTTGCAAGCTTTGTTAATTCAATAATTAAGGTAGTATCTCTTCCGTAAGAAGAAGGTGTTTTTTTTAGTTTATCAACTTGTTTCTGATATATTTCAATGATGTTATCTTGCGAAAAAAGGTAAGGACTAAAAAAAATCAAAAAGCAAAGAGTGTATAAATGTTTCATCGTTAAATAGTTATTTTTAATTGAGACTCGCAAAGCTTAATTTTGACACACCACTTGACTTCAACTTCTAAAAATTACTATCTAAAATACAGAAAAACTTCATTTTTCAGGTCAAATTGAGTTTTTTTGAGTAAAAAATTATCTAACGGTAAATTTGTTTTTATTGAATCGAAAATTCACTTTTCAAATGGATACAAAACAAAAAAAGCCCTAAAAGATTTCTCCTTTAGGGCTTTTGCTCATTTAAAAATCAATTACTATTTATTCTTGTGTGCGATTGTTACAGACGAAGCTTCTTTTAAACTTACTTCTTCGTTGTGGACGAATAAAGTAATGTCTGCTCCTGCTAAATTTTCAATCGTTACTTCTTGTGCTGAGGTTTTAATGTTCAACAAATTGCCTCTGAAACGAATTTTGAATGAGAATGATGTCCAGTTTTCTGGCACAAAAGGTGCTAAAAACACATGTCCATTTCTTACTCGCATTCCACCGAAACCTTTTACAATCGACATCCAAGTTCCTGCCATTGAGGTAATGTGACAGCCGTCTTCGGTATCGTTATTATAATCGTCCAAATCCAAACGGGCTGAACGTTGATAAAACTCATAAGAACGAGCTTTATCGCCCAATTTTGCCGCAATGATTGAATGTACACATGGACTCAATGATGATTCATGAACTGTCATTGGTTCATAGAAATCATAATTTCGCTTGATGGTTTCTTCATCAAAATCGTCTTCAAAGAAGTAAATTCCTTGTAAAACGTCTGCTTGTTTGATAAAGCATGAACGCAAGATTCTATCCCATGACCATTTTTGGTTGATAGGTCTTTGGCTACTGGCTAAATCTTTTACTTGAATTAATTCTTTGTCTAAGAATCCATCTTGTTGCAAGAAAATACCCAATTCTTTGTCTTCGCCCAAGTACATATTACCGATAATATGACTGAATTTTGCAAACTCATCTGTTTCATTCAGATTGGTAATACTTGCCAACTCGCTGTATCGTTCTGGACTCGAAGCTTTAATTTTTTCGCTTACTTCAATTACGTATTTCAAACACCAAACCGCAAAATAACTGGTGTACCAGTTGTTATTTACGTTGTTTTCGTACTCGTTTGGTCCTGTAACGCCCAACATTACATATTGCTTTTTAGCCTCAGACCAGTTGACACGCTGAGCCCAGAAACGAGCAATTCCTAACAATACTTCAAAACCATATTCAGCTAAATAGGTTTCGTCGCCTGTGTAATTTACATAATCATAAATAGCATAAGCTATAGCACCATTTCTGTGGATTTCTTCAAAAGTAATTTCCCATTCGTTATGACACTCCTCGCCGTTCATCGTTACCATCGGATACAAGGCTGCACCTTTATCGAAGCCCAATTTTTGTGCGTTCTCAATGGCTTTTCCTAATTGTTTCCATCTGTAAACCAACAAATTACGAGCTACTTGCTGGTCGGCGGTAGCCAAGTAGAATGGAATACAATATGCCTCTGTGTCCCAATAAGTTGAACCTCCGTATTTCTCACCCGTAAAACCTTTTGGACCAATGTTCAAGCGTGCGTCTTCACCTGTATAAGTTTGGTTCATCTGGAAAATATTGAAACGAATACCTTGCTGTGCAGCAACGTCGCCTTCAATTACGATGTCGTTCATTTCCCATTTTGCAGCCCATTTCTCGGCTTGTTCGGCTACCATTGTATCAAAACCTTTGGCTTCGATTCTGGCTAAATAGGCTTTTGCATTGCTTAGTAAATCACTGATGGCATGGTTTTCAGAAGAAAGATTACAAGCGTATTTTACTAAAACGATTTCTTCGTTGGTTTTTCCTGCTAATGTAACTTGGCTGGCTACATATTTTTCTGCTTTAAGCGGAAGACTTTGGAAATCAACAGCTTGTCCATTTTGAAAAATTTGGAACTTCTGTCCAGTTACAACATGGAAACCTGTTTTCTTGGTTACCATTTGCACGTAACCTTCGGCAAAAGCTGTCTCTTTGTGTACTTCGTCCCAGAATTTTTCATCGTAGTTGGCATCTTTGTTCTTGATGTCGCCGTCGATAAAGGGTGTAAGTACAATTTTCGCATCGAAGTTCAAAGGGGTGATTGAATAACGAATTACACCCGATTCGTCGTCAACGATAGAGTTTAAACGTTTTGAATTTACTCTTACTTGTTTACCTGATGCCAATGTAGCTACAAAAGAACGCTCTAAATAGCCTTCTTTCATATTCAATACACGAATAAAGTCTGATACCTCAGCTTTATTCAAATCCAATATTTCGTCTTCGATTTCTACTTTTATTCCAATCCAGTTGGCGGCATTCAATACTTTTGCAAAGTATTCTGGATAACCATTTTTCCACCAACCTACACGAGTTTTATCGGGATAATACACACCTGCCACATAGTTTCCTTGAAGTGTTTTGCCTGTAAAGGTCTCTTCAAAGTTTCCCCTCTGCCCCATTCGTCCATTGCCTAATGAACATACAGATTCCGTAATTTCGTTGAACTCACGGTTGAACCCTTCTTCGATGATACACCATTCATCGTGTTTAAGATAGTTTTTCATATGCGGTCGTAAACGCTAAGTTTGTTTATAAAAGAAAGAAACCTTTCTTTTTATCATTTTTTTAAGTAAAAAAATAGCTGATTGTCAGCAAATTTCTTTTTTTATGAATAAATGGTTAATGGTAAATTAAAGAACAATTCTCGATTAAACTTCTAAAATTATCATAAAAGGTTTAAATCATTAGAAAAGTACAATTTAAAATGTTTTTCTTTAATTAGCCTGCGAATTTAGAAGATAAAACTAAAATCAATTTGCTGTGCTAATCTGTCTTTTGAGGATTGATTAAAAATTTAATCTCTCAATCGTCATTTCTTCAAAAGTGCTGATGACAAAATCTGCTTCTGTCAATACTTCTGCCGAACCTACTCCGATGGCTTTCATTCCACCAGCTTTTGCGGCTTGAATACCCGCTACGGCATCTTCAAAAACAACACATTCGCTTGGTAAAGAATGTGTTGCCTCTGCTCCCATCAAAAATACTTGTGGGTCGGGCTTGCCTTTGGTGATATTGTTACCGTCGATGATGGCATCGAAATAATCCAACATCTGAATTTTTTCTAAAATCAATTTTGAATTTTTACTTGCCGAACCTAAAGCAATTTTAATTCCATTTGCACGAAGGGCATCCAAGAAAGCGGGTACTCCAGGCAGTACTTCGTTGGGTGTCATTTGTAAAACTAAATCCAAATACCATTGATTTTTTTTCGTTGCCCAGTCCAATTTTTCGGCTTCGCTTAGGCTTACTCCTCCCCATTGCAAAATCAATTCAAGCGATTCCATTCTGCTGATGCCTTTCAATTGTTCATTTTGATGTTCGGTGAAATCAAAACCTAATTCATTGGCAAGTCTTCGCCATGCTTGAAAGTGATAAACTGCCGTATCGACAATTACGCCGTCGAGGTCAAAAAGGCAGGCTTTTACAGTTGTCATAATAAAATTTGGTTAAATGTGTTCTTTGAGCTATGAGCTAACATCTGTCAGCCTTGAGCTTCGAGCCTTGAGCTAACAGCTTTGAGATTTGAGTCCTAAATTCTAAATCTTAAATCTTGAGTCCTAAGTCTTGTATCTTGTATCTTGTATCTTGTATCTTCAGTCTTAAGTCTTAATTCTTACTTCAATTCAATCACTTGTGCTGAGTATGGACTTACTTTTATTTCTTTTAAATCTGAAAGAATTTTTCCTGAAAGAATTTCTTTTCCAGAACTTGCTCCTTTTATAATTTCTGCAAAACGAGCGGTATTGAGTGTTTTTTCTTCTTTGTTTTGGCTCAAAATTACCATTACGGTTTGTTGTGCATCTTGTCTAAAATACACATACATGCCGTCGATTGGTAAAAATTGCGTAAGTTTTCCTGTTTGTAAAGCCGAAGAATTTTTACGGAAAGTAGCTAAAGTTTTCACAAAGTTATACGCTTCATTCTCTTTTTCGGTTCTTCCTTGTGCTAAAAACTTATTTTCTTTGTCATCAGCCCAGCCGCCCGGAAAGTCTTGGCGTACTTCTGCATCTGATGGATTCTTGAAATTTTTCATCAAAACTTCTGTTCCATAATACAAATGCGGCGTTCCACGAGTAGTCAATAAAAAGGTTAATCCGATTTTGTACTTGTTGAAATCTTCGCCTACAACCGAGTAATAACGGTCTTGGTCGTGGTTATCAACGAAAGTCATGTTCAAATCTGGATTTTGGTAAATCGCATCCGACGCTAAAGCTGAATAAAGTGGGTTGAAACCATTTCCCCAGTTACTGTTGTAACCCAAAGTAGCGTTGATGGCATGGTACAAAACAAAATCGTTTGGCGAAGGCAAATTACTTTTGAACGGAACATTCAAATTATTTTTTGTAAAATAGGCTTGGCTGATGATATTTTGCACAGAGTTTTCGCCCGTGATAAACATATTTGGGTACTCTTCATCCAAAGCTGCATTACAGCGATTCATAAAAGCCAAATCGTTGTATTGATACGTATCAACTCTCCAGCCGTCGATGCCAAAATACTCTACCGTCCATAAAGCATGTTGAATCAAATACTTTTCTACAAAAATATTTTTATGGTTCAAATCAGGCAAGAAAGGCACAAACCAACCATTTTGTTGTACTTTGAAATCTGACTGATTGCCGTGTACAATATCCACAACTGGTTCGTCACGGTATGAAGTATTGGTATAAGTATCCCACTGATTCAACCAATCTTTTGAAGGCATATCTTTCAAAATCCAGTGATTGATTCCCACGTGATTGTACACCGCATCTTGAATTATTTTGATGCCTTTTTTGTGTGCCTCTGTTACCAATTTCAAATAGGCTTCGTTACCGCCCAAACGTCTGTCAACATTGTATTGGTCTGTAAAACCATAGCCATGATAAGCCGACCGCATAGAACCACCTTCATTAGTTTGTGGTTGGTCGTTTTCTACTACTGGATTCAACCAAAGTGTAGTAACGCCCAAATCGTTGAAGTAATCAAGGTGTTGTGTGATTCCCTGTAAGTCGCCACCATGACGCAAGAATGGATTTTTTCTGTCAGATTCTTTGTCTGCCATATCTGCAAACTTATCATTACTTGGGTCTCCGTTGGCAAAACGGTCTGGCAAAATCAAATAGATAAAGTCTTTTGAGTTTACAACTTGTGGCTTTTTATCACGGTTTCTCAATTCATACTCCTGAGAAATTTTCACTACTTGGTCGATTAGCCTTTTCCCTTTTTTTACTTGTACAGTTTTTGTCAATTCAATCGGAAATTTTCCTGCTTGAGCCTCTTTTGAAATCGTCAAATCCAAAAATAAATAATTGGGATTTTCTACGGTATTTACTTTTTCAAGACTCACACCCGGATAACTAATTTTTACCTCCGAGCCTTTAATATTTTTTCCATACACCAATAATTGAAGTGCTGGGTTTTTCATACCCACCCACCAGTTGGTTGGATTGATACGCTGAATACTTGGGCTTTGGGCAAAGAGTGCCGAAACCAAGCAGCAAAGTGTGATTGAGAGGATTGTTTTTTTCATTTTTTTGTTTGAAATGGTTAATCTATATTATAAAAAAGAGTAAAAAATAGGGCTTTTTTAAGGTTAATTTTCAGCTAAATCCGACTTCTCTACAATTTTTTATCGCAATTTTTCAAATAAATTCAAGAATTTCCTAATAATAAAATCTTAAATTGTGACAAAATTTATTCAAAGGTAAAACATTGCTGAAAGAGTTAAATCTGTGCTAAACTGTCCTAATCCCCAAATTTTATTCTAAAAATGTCTCAAAATACCAAAAAACTCACAACTTTATTAGGCAGCTTATTTATCATTTTTTCGATAAATGCTCAAACGACACAATCTAAGCAAAAGCCTCTTTACCCTCCCAGAATGGCAAAAACCCAAAATTATAGTAAATTGAAATACCAAGACAAAATCCCTTACAAAATTAAACCCAGTGTAAAAGACCAGATGAAGACTACAAGAAACGACAAATTAGTAATTTTACAAATGATGTTTCACTTATGGGGAAACAAAAACAGTACTAATAAGTTTAATGGTTCGGCCGCCGAAAATGGCGTAACTAAATTTTCGGATATTAATGACTTGGCTTTACAGAAGCTCAAAGATTACGGCTACTCGCATCTATACATGACTGGTCTGATTGAACACGCTACGATGGAAGACCTTACTAAATATGGTATTCCGAAAGACCATCCTGATGTGGTAAAAGGACGTTGTGGTTCGCCATTTGCCATTAAAGATTACTACGATGTCAATCCTTTTTTTGCAGAAAAACCAAAAAAAAGAATGCAAGAATTTGCGGCAATGGTGGACAGAATCCATAAAAATGATTTGAAATTAATCATGGATTTTGTGCCTAACCACGTAGCCAGAGTATATCATTCTGACATGAAACCAGAGGGAGTAAAAGACTTTGGAGAAACCGACGACAATACGAAATCATTCGACCCCAACAATAATTTTTATTACTTACCCAATACTACATTTCAAATTCCTGCGGGCGTAAATTCACCTGTGAAAGCTGATGCACCATACTTGGAAAGTCCTGCGAAAGTTTCTGGGAATGACGTTTTTTCTTCACATCCAACGATTGACGATTGGTTTGAAACCGTAAAATTGAATTATGGTGTAGATATTCAGAATGGCAGAAAAAAACATTTCGACCCTATTCCGAATACTTGGTTGAAAATGGTAGAAATTCTGAAATATTGGGCTTCAAAAGGTACAGACGGTTTCCGCTGTGACATGGCAGAAATGGTTCCTTACGAGTTCTGGCAATATGCTATTGCGGAAGTGAAAAAGGACTATCCAGACTTAATCTTCATCGCTGAAATTTATAATCCGAACGAGTACCACAATTATATCAAAATTGGTGGTTTTGATTACCTCTACGATAAAGTTGGTTTATACGACGGGCTTCGTCATTTAGTAGAAAACAGACACGATGCCAGCGTAGAAAGTATCACAAGAGTATGGCAACAAGAATCTGGCAATATTTCAGAACACATGTTGAGATTTTTGGAAAACCACGATGAACATCGCATCAATACGCCTGTGTTCTCGAAAGGTTATCCATTCACGGCAGTTCCTGCAATGGTCGTAACGGCAACTTTGCATACAGGGCCAATGATGATTTATTTCGGACAAGAATTAGGCGAATCAGCTTCTGAACCAGAAGGATTCAATACCGCCGATGACCGTACTTCTATGTTTGATTTCTGGGGCGTAAAATCGCATCAAAATTGGATGAACAATGGCAAATTTGATGGAAAACTATTGACAGAAGAACAGAAAAAACTCAGAAAATTCTATGGAGATTTAATCAAATTCGTCAATTCGTCTGATGCTGTAAAATTTGGTTCATTCTTTGATTTGCAGTACATCCAAAACGGAAATTACGACAGAAAAAAAGTATATAGTTACTTACGTTTTACAGACAAACAAAAACTATTAATCATCTGTAATTTCGACCATTTCCAATCAAAAAGTTTTGATGTAGTAATACCAGAAGGAGCTTGGAATGCGATGAAAATCAATCCACAAAAAGACTTTACTTTGAAGGGCAAATTCAATCAAAAAGAAGTAACGAATTATGTTCCGAATCAGGCAATTTCGGTAAATGTAGCACCTAACTCTGTGCTTATTTATGAAATTTCTCAGAAAAAATAGTATATATTCTGAATTTTAATTAATTTCAGACAAGTAAAATTACATCATTAACCATTTTATGACAAAAGAAAACAAACCCCGCCTGAGCCTCGGACAGATAATAAACATGAGTGTTGGCTTCATGGGTATTCAGTTTGGTTTTGCTTTACAAAACGCAAACACCAGTCGTATTTTCTCAACTTTAGGGGCAAACGCCGACGAAATTCCAATCCTTTGGGTAGCAGCTCCACTTACAGGATTATTAGTGCAGCCAGTAATTGGTTATTTAAGTGACCGTACTTGGCATCCTACTTGGGGGCGTAGAAGACCTTTCTTTTTTGCTGGTGCGATTTTAGCAACCATTGCCCTAATTGCCATGCCACAATCCTCAATGCTTTGGATGGCAGGGGCAATTCTTTGGATGATGGACGCCTCTATCAACGTGTCGATGGAACCTTTCAGGGCCTTTGTAGGCGATATGTTGCCAAAAGAGCAAAGAACTACGGGTTTCTCGGTACAAACTTTTTTCATTGGTGTTGGGGCAATGATTGCCTCTGGTTTGCCTTCAGTACTTGATTATTTTGGCATACAAAATACAGCCCCAGCCGGCATTGTACCCGATACCGTAAGGTACTCCTTTTACATTGGTGCTTTTGCCTATTTTACTTGTATTTTATGGACGGTTCTCAATACCAAAGAGTACCCACCAGAAGATATGGAAGAATTTGAACGTGAAAGAGAAGAAATGAATTTCATGCACGGCGTAAAAGAAACAGTAAGCGGTCTTTTTGAAATGCCTAAAGTAATGAAACAATTGGCAGTTGTGCAGTTTTTCTCGTGGTTTTCGCTTTTCTGTATGTGGATTTTTACAACAAATGCCGTAACCAAAAATATTTTTGGCACAACCGATACAAGCTCTGAGATTTATAATCAAGGAGCGAACTTTGTAGGTATTTGTTTCTTGGTTTACAATGGTGTTTCTATGATTTTTGCCTTGTTTCTTCCTACTTTGGCAGGCAAATTTGGCAGAAAACTTACACACTTAATTTGCTTAACTGCGGGTGGTTTAGGACTTATTTCTATTATGTTCGTAAGTTCAAAATACGCCCTCATTCCTTCATTTGTAGGTATTGGTTTGGCTTGGTCGAGTATTTTGGCAATGCCTTATGCTATGCTTTCGGGTAGTTTGCCTGCTAACAAAATGGGTTATTACATGGGAGTTTTCAATTTCTTTATCGTAATTCCTCAGGTAATTGCCAGCTTAGGTTTGCAGAAATTCATGGAAATTATGCAATTAGAACCAATACATATCGTTACTTTGGGTGGTGTATTAATGATAGTCGGCGGACTGCTGACGCTCAGAGTTGACGATAACGATTAAATTATTCATGGAAAAAAACAAACTTATTAAATTACTTTCAAACCTTGCAAGTGCCACAAAACCTTGCAAGGTTTTTCTATTTTCATCGCTAATTGTATGTGGAAGTAGTTTTCAACAGCCTTTGAATGATGAAGAAATTTATGAAAAGAAAATCCAAAATGCACAAGGAAAATCATTGGGAGAATATACTTTAAATATTGCCAAAAGCTTCCTAAATCGTCCCTACAAGGCTTATACTTTAGAAACGGGCAGTGATGAAAAACTTACGGTAAATCTTAAAGAATTTGACTGTTCTACTTTTGTTGAAACTTGTGTGGCAATGGGACTTACCTACAATAAAAATGATATTTCTTTTAATAAATTTAAAAATTATATCAAAAAGCTTCGCTACTACAACGGACACGTAAAAGGCTATGATTCAAGAATCCATTATTTTTCAGACTGGATTTATGTACACAATCAAGATGGACTTTTGGAGGATATTACACAAAACTTAGGGGGTATTCCCTACACCAAAAATATTAATTTTCTAAGTACGCATTGGAATACCAATCCACACGCTGACGACAGTGCTTTACAAGAAAAAATTAGAACTGTCGAAGAAAAAATTAGTCAACAGAAATTTTATTTTATTCCAAAAGCAAAAATCAGAAGTATTGAAGATAAAATAATGAATGGTGATGTAATTGGTATTACGACCAACATCGACGGCTTGGACATCACGCATGAAGGTTTTGCTATTCGTTTACAAGACAAAAGATTGTATCTGCTTCACGCTTCTTCGGAATTTAAAAGAGTAATGGTTTCAGAAAGACCTTTGGCTGAATATATGTCGCCCAAGAAAAACCAAACGGGCATTATGGTTGCAAGATTTAAGCTTTAAACAAATAAGGGTTAGCCAGATACTTTGGCTAACCCCTATTTGTAATTTTGAAAGCAAATATTCATTCAAAATGTTACTTATACCAGTAATCATTTTTTGTATTTTCCTGAGAAATCAAAATTGACTTTTGCTTCAAAAATTTTCGTATCGAAATGTCGCCTAACCTTGAATCAGTAATGGTGGACATAAAATTCGGTGCGAGTTCACGCCCGTTAAATACATTAGAAAGTAAAACATCGTTGATGGCTACACCATTACAATTCAATTTCTTTGCCAGATTTAAGGCTGAATTTTCATTCGTCGAGAAAACTGCCCCAGCGTACTTTGTTTTTACGCTATTGGCAAAAGAGATAGCATCGTTTTCTGTCAAAAACGAGCGAACTGGTAATATTGGTCCGAAGTTTTTTTCCTGCATAATTTTCATATCCATCGAAACATTCGTCAGAATCGTAGGTCGGCAATACAATCCTCCTTTTTGTAAAATACATTTTGAAGAACCAGCCACAATGACTGCACCTTTTTCGATAGCATCCGCCAATTGTTCGTTGATAATCAAAGCGTGTTCTTCAGAAATAATTGGTCCAATTGCTCCATGACTGGCGTTTTGAATCGCCAAAGTAAGTAAATTGGTTTTACCCACTAATCTGGAAAGAAACTGTGAATGAATATTTCTATGAACAAAAACTCTTTCGATACCTTCAAAGGTTTGCCCTGCATTAAAAACACCACCCCAAAGTATCGCAGAAGAAGCTCTTTCAAGATTGGCATCTTCTAACACAATGCCCGCTCCTTTTCCTTCATACTCTACGAAAGCAGGTATAAAATTTTCGGCTGCCAAAGCATATATTTTTCTGGCACTTAGTTCAGTGCCTTTGAAGCAAATCAAGTCTGTAAGTTTGCAAAGACTATTGCCTGTTTCCTCCGCTCCTTCAACAAAATGGAGTACAGGAGCAAGTGCAGCAACTTGCGAGAGTGTCTTTTCGATGACTTTGATAAAACGAGGCGTTTTTTCAGAAGGCTTCACAATGACACTACTTCCAGCCAATAAAGCAGGAATCGTATCTATCAAGGCAAAAACCAAAGGAAAATGCCAAGTACTGATTACGCCCACAGAAACGAAAGCTTCAATTTGATATTCAAAATGATGATTTTGAAACTCTCGTCGAGCAAGCTCACAAGAACTATCAATCAATTTAAAAACAAAGTCTATTTCAGCAATAGTTTCCAGTTTTCGCCCAGTGTCCAAGGTCAAAACCTCTGTCAACTCAGCCCTGTTTTCTTCTAATATATTTTTCCATTTTTGTAAAACATGAATTCGATGGTCGATACCAGCCGAGAGCCACTTAGGCTGTGCCGAACGCATTGAAGCCACCTTTCGTTTTAATACATCAAAAGAATATGGTGAAATTTCATAATCGTATAGTCCTGTCCTTGGGTTGCGTACTTTCATTGATTAAAGAGCTTATCGGAAGAATAAGCTGAATTTTTTGTTGAGTTTTTCTTAATTCAGAGATGTTTCAAAAGAGTATTTTCAGAGAAAATACTCTTTTAATGCTACTTATGCAAAGAAGGATACGACAAAGATACTTATTTAGTATAAAGATTTTAACATTATGGAATGTTATTAGTAAATCCTAACATCGAAAAATAGCAAAAAAATTATAGAATTATCCAATTATTGACAATTATATTCTATATTTAAAGCCAAATTTTCAATAGCCTTAACACACAAACTAAAAGAATCAATTTCCTTCCACTATTTATATGACTAATGCTAAAGATTTCGACAAACGAGAAGCTATTTTGCAAGCTATGTTAGAGCTAATTTCAAAACATGGTTTTCACAGTTCACCGATGTCGGAGGTTGCCAAAAAAGCCAATGTTGCCGCCGGAACAATTTACCACTATTTCAAAAGTAAAGATGAACTAATATGTGCTTTGTATGTTCATAAACGAGAAACTACTTTGCAACATATTTTCAAAAATGACGACCCCTCAAAGCCTTTCAAAGACCGCTTCCGTCATTTTTATTTACAGACCATCAACTACTTTACTACCAACCCCAAAGAATTTTACTTTTTCGAGCAATTTATGAATTCGCCTTATTACGGCATGCTCAAAAAAGAAGAAATTACTCGCCTCGAACAACCCATATACGATTTTCTCAGAAAAGCGGTTTTCACTCAAGTACTCAGAGATGTGCCACCAAAAATTTTGATTGCGATGGTAGTCGGAAGTGCCAATGCTTTGATAAAACTTCGTTTGTCGGGTGAGTTTATGATGACTTCTTCCGATTTAGAATTGGCATTTTTTACTTGTTGGGACGGTATCAAAAGAGTATAATCCTTTCGGCTTTATTTGTGTTTGCGATTAAAAATTTTGAACGCAACATACAGCCCGCCTAACAAGAGTACAAAAAATCCTAATGAAAAAAGCTTTTCAGCTCCTGCCGATAATTGTGATTGAAATAAAATCATAATGTTGGAGTGAATGGTTTTATGGTTGAGTTTTCTAAAACTGAATTTTGCAAATTAACTTATCAAAGCTAAAACCACAAAGAAATAGGTTTTATATTTGGATAATTTTTAGCGTATCAAAAGCTATACAATGCGATTGCAGTGAAGTTATATTCTTGCAAATAACTGATAATTAGAAACTTGCAACACCAATCAATTTTATTTGTCAAACTTATGTCAAAACCAATTAAAATCGGAGTTATTAATATTTCAGACAGAGCCAGTGCAGGAATTTACGAAGATATTCCGGGCAAAGCCGTAGTTGAGACCCTCAAAGAGTACTTAATTTCTACTTTTGAAACCGTATATCGAGTAATTCCCGACGAACAAGAGCTGATTTCTGAAACTTTAATCAACATGGCAGATACCGAAAATTGCTGTTTGATTGTAACAACTGGCGGTACTGGCCCAAGTAAAAGAGATGTTACACCCGAAGCTACCGAGGCAGTTTGTGAAAAAATGATGCCCGGATTCGGCGAATTGATGCGAATGGAAAGCTTGAAATATGTGCCTACGGCTATACTTTCCAGACAAACTGCTGGAATCCGTGGTACATCTTTGATTATCAATCTTCCGGGCAAACCCAAAGCTATTCGGCAATGCTTGGATGCTGTTTTTCCTGCTGTTCCTTATTGTATCGACTTATTAGAAGGCCCTTACTTGGTTTGTAACCAAGAAGTAATGAAAGAATTCAGACCGAAATAATTTATTTCAACTGATTCAGTTCAAGGCTTAATTCTTCTATCAACGATTTTGCTCTTTCTAATGAAAGGCGAGGTTCGGGCATTTCTTTGCTGATAAAGGCTTGTACTTCCCAAATTTCAGCAACTGATTTGAGTGAAATTTCAAAACTCGGAATCGAAGGGTCATCTGAACTTAGTAATAAAGTACCTTTTACTTTGATTTGATTATAGACTCTTCGATATATCACACCTTGTTGTGGCGTAATCAACACGTAAAATTTCCCGTCTAAAATATTTGCCCAATGTTCTACATAACTGCCTATCACGATTGAATTGGGCATCGGAAAGTCGCTTCCCATCTCAAATGCCCTACTTTTATCAGAATTGATAAAAGGCAAAGTAAAAGTTGAAAGGCTTTTGATATACTCCGACTTTTGATAATTAGCTAAATAATCCTTCGTTAAAGCTCGCTTTACATAAGGAATTCGGTTATCTGTATTTTTAGGGTAGCTATCTCCCCCATTTTTTATACTTGTATTGCTTGAAATACTGGTTCTTTCGGTATAAGGCTGAAAGCTTGGTTCTGGCTCAGGCACAAGTACTCTTGGCTGAATTTCTCTTTGTGGAATTCTGGGAAGAGGCTCTTCTTGAAAAAAATCTTTTACAATTTGTGCTATCGGCTGTGGTTCATTACTTTGAGCAAACACTTCATTCACAGGTGGCTGTGGAGCTGGAATTTTAACTTGTTCCATAATCCCCGTTGTACTCTGCCCGAGTGTAATACCGGGCGTTTCACGAATTTTTCTAATGTCAGTTTTAATTAATGAATCTACCGATGTACCGAATACTTGTGCAATCACCTTTAGGTTTTCTAAATTAGGATTCGCTCGGGCTTCTTCATAAGCTCCTAATAATGAACGCTTAATGCCAATTCTACGAGAAAATTGCTCTTGAGTAAGACCATTCAAACGACGAAGATATTTGATATTATTACTGACGATAGACATGGTTTTATTTGATGAAAAGCTATTGTTTTAGGCAAGATAGCCTCTTTCTTTTACTTAAAACAAAGCTCTTTTTGTGATGAATTGCTTTGAAAATATTTCTTTAACGCTTGAATACACAATCAATTGTTAATCCAAACATTTTGTAAAATAACAATATTTTTAATAAAATGCCAATAATAGGCAAGCCTTGTGTACTGTGAACTAAAAAATCAGTATTTAAAATACTCACTTACAATATTTTAACACTCAGCACTTTTATCATTACTTTATCTTTGAGTTTCAACAAAATTGTCGAAAATTTAGTATTATAATTCATAAAAAAGCGGTCTAAAAACTAATTTAGACCGCTTTTTTATGAATATAAGTTTTAAACGAATACTATACCCAAAATACAAATTACTGGTTTTTAGGATTCATTTTGGCTTCTTTTTCTGCTAATAAAATTGCTTGATAAGCATTTACGATACCTCCAGTACTTGAAAGCTCGCCAAACTCTACTATTTCAGATGAACCGGGTCTGGCTACTTGTAAATGATTGAGCTTAGTTGCCGAGTTTAAAACAATATTTTTTACTTGGCGAAAATCAAATTCTGGATAATATGAAAGTATCAAAGCTGCCAAGCCAGTAACCACAGGTGCTGCCATACTTGTACCGCTTAGTTCTTCATATTTTGAACCAACAACGGTTGATTTTATTTCAAAACCCGGAGCAAATACATCAACAGTTTTATGACCATAGTTTGAAAAATTAGCCACTGTACTTGGCGACTGCATCCAAGTGGTAGCACCTACTTCTAACCAATTCTCTACCATCGAACTATCTGTTAAATATTTAGAAGGATAATTCTCGGTTTGGTCAATATTTTCGTTTTCATTGCCAGCGGCATGTACCAAAAGTACTCCTTTCGACTCAGCGTATCTTACAGCAGCATCCACGGCATACTTTTGTGGCGAAAGCGATTTTCCAAACGACATATTTATCACTTTTGCTCCATTATTCACCGCATACATGATAGCACTGGCAACATCTTTATCACGCTCATCGCCTTCAGGAATTGCCCGAAGTACCATAATTTGCACATTGTCAACAATACCAGAAATTCCAATTTCATTAGACCGATTGGCGGCAATAATACCTGCTACGTGCGTGCCGTGATGTGCATCTGGACCTTTTACTTCGTTATTACCGTAATTTCTGTCGTTCAAATTATCAACGTCATCTCCGATAATTGGGCGTGGGTCGAAATTAAGATTTACACCAAAAATCAATTTATTGTTGTAATACTCGTAGGCTTCTTTCAGTTTCGATTCATCCTCTCCTATTTCATAGAAAATCTCAAGTATCTTTCTGGCTTTTTGTAAATCCTGAGCATCTCTCGAATTAATTTTATGAAGGTCGGCTTGGCTAATTGTATTAACTTTTAAGTGGCGACACAATAACTGTTTGGCGATAACATATTGTGAATAAAAATTAATAATATAGTTTCCTTCTTTTCTAAGTTCGTTTACAGTAGCCTCGTACTTAGATTTGTACTTTTCGTATAATTTGTACTTGGCTAATTCATCAGGCGAAAGCTTATTTATATCAACTGAAAACTTGAAATGTTTTCGCAAACGGGCGTATTCACGAGTAATTTCTAAGCATTCCTTATCAATATCTTTTCCGTCTTTTCCTCCTAAAAAATCCCATCCGTGAATATCGTCGATGTAGCCATTGCCATCATCATCAATACCATTGTTGGGGATTTCGTTTGGGTTTACCCAAATTTTACTTTTCAAATCTTCGTGTTCTATATCCACTCCTGAATCAATAATGGCTACTAAAACGGGCTTTGAAGTTTTGTTTTTTAAAATTTCTCGGTAAGCTCTTTCGGTACTGATTCCTCTGATACCGTCTTCTTGATAATCAAGGTTAAACCAATTGGTGGGGACTTTCTCAAGCGGGCGTTCGAGATACTGGGCATTGAGTGACTTGTACAAAAGTACAAGCAAAAGCACAAGAGATAATCTGCTAAATTTCATGGCGGTTGAAAATTTATTTAAAGAGACAATTGTTAGTGCAACAACTAATGTTATCACTGACTACAAATCTAATCAAAATGCAAGACAGAAAAAAATGTAACTTTGGCTTGGGCAATCACATAAAATGGTGATATTTCTACTCAGAAAAGTTCAAAACTTCCTAAAAAACAATTTTGTCCGCTTATCAGTAAATTAAAGATTTCGTTAAATTCTTCTTACGGAAAAAAACGAATTTCGGATTTCCTAACGATTATTTTTTTTTGAAATATTTAAAAAAAATTATGTAATAAGTAAATATACTCAATAACCTACCCTTGTTTTCTACTAATTTTCCTGAAAAAAGAAGAATCTTCCAGCATTAATTTTTGTGAATTTGAAGTATGTGTATATTGAACCCACAATCCATTCGGCGGGTTAATAAGATAGATTAAAAGAATCCAGTAATGGATTAATACAAATTTACTTAGACAAGAGTCGCTGATTTCAAGAAGCAATACAAGACTTTGTGTGCCGAAACTTTGAAACTAACACTCCACATTTACAAACAGAGCATTAAGTATGAATCCAAGCATTGACTTTAAAAACAAATATTATCCGTGGATTATCTGTTTTTCGGGACTTCTGATTTTGGTAGTGATTAATGGACTAACAACCACTTCATTATCTGTTTTCGACAAAGCATTTATTAATGAATTTCATTGGCAACGTGACGAACTAAAACTTCGTGAATCAATCACCAACAGCGTTACACTTTTTTTTATTTTACTTTCAGGAATAATTATCGACAAAGTACGAGTAAAGAAAATGATACTTTTCGGAGCTTTGGTATTGAGTATCGCTTTGCTCGGTTACAGTTTTGTCAGCAATAAATATCAAGCCTATTTTATTCATTTTCTTTTGGGTCTTTCTATGATTTCAGCAGGTTCGGTGGCTTGTATTATTTTGGTATCCTCATGGTTTAGAGAAAAGAAAGGTTTAGCTTTGGGAATTGTTTTGATTGGAACAAGTTTGGGTAGTGCCATTTTTTCACCATTGAATAATTACTTGCTCAATCAGTATGGTTGGCGACAAAGTTTTTTAATTCTATCGGCTTTTCCCATATTTATTTTCATTTATACTTTGTTGGTAGTTGAAAATTCCCCTTCCGACATTAATAGTGTTCCTTTGGGCGAAGAACATCAACAATTAGCCCAAGAAAATAGTTTGTTGGCAGAAGGAATGACCTACTCCGAAGCTACCAAAACGCATTTATTCTGGTTGATTTGTCTTTGCGGATTTCTTACTTTTTACTGTTTGGTAGGCACTATCGCAAATGTTTTTTTATACTTGGTTGGTTTAGGTTTTTCAGATACAAAAGCAAGTTCATTTCTTGGAATGTATTTTATCATTGCAGGTTCGGCAAAACTTTTAGTTTCTTTGTCTTCCGACTTTATTAATCCATACTGGGTATTTTCTATTTGTTGTATCATGATGATAGCAGGTTTTTTAGGGCTTTCGAGTATGGAATCAATTTTTATTTTTCCTTCAATCGCTTTTATGGCTGTCAGTTGGGGCGGAATTTATACTTTGTATAACTTGATTGCTATAAAATCTTTTGGTTTGGCATCGGCTGGAAAAATTAACGGTACTATCAATATGTTTGAAGGTGGCGGAGCTTTATTGGGGCCATTTCTTACAGGTTTAGTATTTACCATCAATCATTCTTATCAACTCGCTTTTTCAATGAATGCAGGCTTGATGGTAGTGGTATTGCTACTTTCATTTAGGTTCAAATCATATATGTTAAAATTACAATCACAGAAAATTCATCAATGAAATACAATTTCGACGAAATCATTAACCGACAGAATACTGATTCTCAGAAATGGGATATGTTCAACGACCCCGAACATACCATTCCAATGCCCGTTGCCGATATGGACTTCAGATGCCCAGAACCTATCTTGGAAGCCCTCAGAAAAGTAACAGAACATGGCGTTTTTGGCTATGCAATTGTACCAGAAGCTTTGAAAGATGTTTTACATGAACGCTTGAAGAATCTTTACAATTGGGAAACCCAAAAAGAATGGCAAGTATGGATTCCGGGACTTGTGCCAGCCATTACCGCTACTTGTAGAGCTATTGGGAAAGAGGGTGAAGCCGTAATAACGCCAATTCCTGTGTATCATCCTTTTCATTTAACGCCTGCTTATGTAGGGAAAAAACTTCAAACATTTCCAATGATTGAAGTAGATGGACGTTGGACTTTTGATTTTGACGCTCTCGAAAAAGCAATTACACCTGAAACTAAATTATTTATGCTTTGTAATCCGCATAATCCGGGCGGTACGGTTTTCACAAAGGCTGAATTAGAGAAATTGGTGGAGATTTGCGAGCAACACGATATTGTTATTTGTTCTGATGAAATTCATGCTGATTTGATTTTGGATGCTACCAAAAAACATATTCCAACCGCAAGTTTGAGTAGCATTGCGGAAAATAGAACCATTACACTTTTAGCTCCTTCAAAAACATTCAATATTGCAGGTTTGGGTTGTTCGGTGGCGGTAATTCCCAACCCTGAGCTTAGAAAGAAATTTATTGATGCCAAAATGGGTTTCTTTCCTCCGCTTACTCGTTATTCACAAGATGCAGCTTTAGCAGCCTATCGTGATTGTGAGGACTGGAAAGATGAACTAATTATTTATCTAAAAGCCAACCACGACTATCTTTATCAAGAACTCAACGGCTATAAAGGCTTGAGAATGTTGCCTTTAGAAGCTACTTATTTAGCTTGGATAGATGCCAGCCAAACAGGAATTAGTAATATTCAAGAAAAAATTCTGGAAGCTGGCGTAAGAGTAATTGACGGAAAAGTATTTAAAGGAGAAGGATTTTTCAGACTCAATTTTGCTTGTCCAAGAATTTTATTGGAGGAAGCTGTAAAAAGAATCAAAGCAAGTTTAGCATAAACATGAAATTATTAGTTATGAGTTATGAATTATAAATTATGTTTTGAGCAATGTCTTAACTAAATTTATATCTCATAATTCATAACTTACAACTTTGCCTCTCCCAAGTAAATATCATCATTTTTCAAGGTGATAATATCTTTCCACTTCCCGTATTTCACCACCAATTGTTTGGTTTCACCTGCATTTTTGGGATTAGGATTTTGACCAGCTACCAAAATTTTATCTTTAGTAACAATCGCTCTCACAATCGGCAGCCCTTTTTCATACAATTCTGCGGCATTGTACTGATAAAATTTATTGCCACCATCAAAAGATACTTCTGGAATAACGGCTTTATGCTCTGCTTCAAAAATGGCATTATGTTTACTGAGGCGATACAAACCCGCAATATAGGCTTCATAACTGGCAAAATTTCTTTGCAAATTATACTGATTTGGTTTGTTGGGCATCATGGTATAAATATCATCCCAAAGCCAAAGTCCTTTTGCACCAGACATCAAAGTAAAAATCGGCATTGCCTCCGCCAATTTCAAGGGTAATGGAGTCCAAGATGGTGGCGTAGTAAAAGCCCATTGTACCGCAATTCTGGGAATATCAGACCAGCGAGCATTTACTTCTTGGTCGGCAAGAATCATATAAATTCCATTTTTATACTTCAAATTATCGTCAGTAACGTAACCGCCCGGTGTTTGAAAATTGATAAAATCTTTAAAATTTTTGCCATCTTTTCCAGCAGGATAATCCCAAATCCACATTTTGGCATTTGGATTTGTATAATGGTCTGGACTCAAATTACCAAGTTCAATCACGCAACCGGGATTATAAGTACCTACCCAAGCTCCTTTCACGATAAATTGACGGGCATCTTCTGTAAGCATTCGATACTTTTCTGCCATCGCTTTTTTATATGCGTCGGCAAACTCATTATCAGGAATTTTTAATCCGGGTGAATTAGGAGCTAAACGAGATTTGTCTGGAACGTACATGACATTTTCTAAATCCCACAAAAAAATATCCACAGTAGCCACCATTTCATCAGGCGGACAGTCATGAAAATGATTGAAACAGAGTCCTCGGAGATGTGAAAGATAACGAATAAAATCATCTTTTGAATCTATAAATGGGTCTAAATGACCCGTATTGTGGTCAGCAAAAGGCGTATGAAATTGCTCAAAATAATTGGCTGTCATCAACCAAGCTCTTTTTGAAATAGGTACATTCGGCAAATCTATATCACTCATTCTCGACCTATCCAAATGGGTAAAACCATAGTCAAAAGCCAAAGGATAGCTTTCATTTTCATACCTTGCACCATTGTACACAATTTTGAGCCCTTTTGCTAAATGGAATTTGGGAAATTTTTCCCAACCAATTTCATTGATATTTTTAGTTGGAGAAAAAACGTAAGTAGGAGTTTCGACCAAAGTTCTTTTAATACTTGAGAGGTCGACAACTTCAACCGAAGCAGGTTTATCTTTTGTACCAAAAAATAAAAACGACGCTCCGAGGGCAAAAACTAAGGCAGGTATTTTCAAGAGATTTTTCATGGTTTATGTTAAACATCAATGAAGCAACGTATTGAAACTGGCTTTATTTCAATTCAGAAAAGAATCCTATTTTTAGGCAAAAAATACAAACAGGATAAAAAATCAACAAAGTATTTTTAATTTTCAAGAACAATCAAGACACAATTAAGCAAAAATATTGATAAAAATGGAAGAAAATAAAGCTTTACGCTCGCAAAATTGGTTTGGAAAAACTGGGAAAGATGGATTCTTGTATCGTGCTTGGATGAAAAATCAAGGCATTCCGCATGACCAATTTGATGGTCGCCCTGTCATCGGAATTTGTAATACTTGGTCGGAACTTACTCCTTGTAATGCTCATTTCCGTGATTTAGCAGAAGCCGTAAAGATTGGCGTGTATGAAGCAGGTGGTTTCCCTGTGGAATTTCCAGTAATGTCTTTGGGCGAAACTTTGATTAAACCTACTGCCATGTTATATAGAAATTTGGCAAGTATGGATGTGGAAGAATCCATCCGTGCCAATCCTGTCGATGGCGTAGTATTGCTCTGTGGTTGTGACAAAACGACTCCTTCTTTAGTAATGGGAGCTTGTAGCGTTGATTTACCAACCTTAGTCATTTCGGGCGGACCTATGTTGAAAGGGCATTTTAAAGGCAGAAACATCGGTACTTCTGATGTTTGGCGTTTTGCTGAAGCGTATAAATTAGGTCAAATTTCACAGAAAGAATTCATTGAAGCCGAAGCTTGTATGGCTCGTACTCAAGGACACTGTGCCGTAATGGGAACTGCTTCTACGATGGCAACGATGGTTGAAGCATTGGGTTTATCACTGCCTAACAATGCTTCAATTCCTGCGGCAGATGCTCGTAGAAAAGTAATTTCTCAGTTTTCGGGCAGACGTATCGTTGAAATGGTAAAAGAAAATTTAACTCTTTCAAAAATTCTTACTCGTGAAGCTTTTGAAAATGCGATTATGGTAAACGCTGCGATTGGTGGTTCAACCAATTTTGTGATTCACTTATTAGCTATTGCGGGCAGAATTGGCGTTGATTTGAGTATTGAAGATTTTGATAAATTCTCGCAAAATATTCCATTATTGGCTAATATTCAGCCTTCTGGAGAGCATTTCATGGAAGATTTGTATTATACTGGTGGCTTGCCTGCGGTAATTAAAGAAATGCGTGCTGTACTTCATAACGATGCTTTGACCGTAAACGGAAAAACCATTGGCGAAAACTGTGCCGATGCAGAAGTTTATAACCGTGACATTGTGGCTACGATGGAAAATCCATTCAAACCCAATTCTGGTATTGCCGTAGTAAAAGGAAATCTTTCACCCAACGGTGCAGTATTGAAGCCTTCGGCGGCCACGCCTGAGTTAATGGTTCACCGTGGTAAAGCGGTGGTGTTTGAAACCATTGAAGATTATCATGCAAGAATTGATGACCCGAATTTAGATATTGACGAAAACTCAGTAATGGTATTGAAAAATGTGGGGCCAAAAGGCTATCCCGGCATGGCAGAAGTGGGTAATATGGGTATTCCGAAAAAGCTTCTTGAAAAAGGTGTTCACGATTTAGTAAGAATTTCTGACGGTAGAATGTCGGGGACTGGTTTTGGAACAGTAGTATTGCACGTTTCGCCAGAAGCTGCCGCTGGTGGCAATTTGGCTTTGGTACAAAATGGTGATTATATCAGTTTAGATGTGCCAAACAGAACACTTAACTTAGAAGTATCAGACGAAGAATTGGCTGAAAGACGTAAAAATTGGGAAGCTATTGATTTGAATATTAATCGTGGCTATGTAAATCTTTATATCAATCACGTTGAACAAGCTCACTTGGGTGCTGATATGGATTTCTTGAAAGGTAAATCGGGAAGTACCGTTACCAGAGATTCTCATTAATACCAAAATGATGCTCATGAGTATCAAAACGATGCTCATGAGTATTAAAGCGATACTCATAAGTACTAAAATGAGACTCATAAGTACTAAAATGAGACTCATGAGTACTAAAACGATGCTCATGAGTTCTAAAACAATACTCACGAGTATTAAAACGAGACTCATGAGTATTAAAACGAGACTCATGAGTATTAAAACGAGACTCATGAGTACTAAAACGATGCTCTGTATCAGTAAACAGATGTTGTAACGGCAAACCCTTGCGGTTTTAAGAAATTGTACCAAATTGAATTTTTCATAAAGTACTAATTCAAAATTCATCTCTCTCAAAAATCCTTTGGGAAATTTTCTTATCTTCGATTTTATTCATAAATCTTCAACAACAACATGAAAAAACATTTACTATTACTCTCGCTTTGTCTTTGGGCGAGTTTCAATTTATCCGCACAAAATACAACCAAACGCCCCTTAAAACCCTCTGATGTTTATCGTTTAAAAACAATTTCAGATGCCAAAATTTCTCCAGAAGGTAACTGGGTAAGTTACACACTTTCTACGGTTGATTCTGCCAAAAATAAAAGAAATGCCGATGTTTACATGGTTTCGTGGGATGGAAAAGAAACCGTTCAACTCACGCACACACCTGACGGCGAATCGCAAGCTCGTTGGAGTCCAGATGGGAAATACTTGTCTTTTGTTTCTTCAAGAAATGGTTTAACCAGTGGTCAAATCTGGTTAATGGACAGAAGAGGTGGCGAAGCAAAACAATTAACAGACCTAAAAAAAGGGGATTTAGAAGAATATGCTTGGTCGCCAGATGGGAAAAAAATTGCTTTGGTTATCAAAGTTTCGGCTGATACTTCTAAATCAAAAGCTCCAAAACCTATCGTTATTGACCGTTTTCAGTTTAAAAAAGATGTTGAAGGCTATATTACCCGAAGCTCAACACATTTGTATTTATTCGATATTGAAACAAAAAAAATTGATACTTTAACCAAAGGAAATTTTGAAGAAGAATCGCCCGTTTGGTCGCCAGATGGCAAACAAATTGCCTTTTTGAGTAATCATACCGAAGACCCAGATAAAAATGAAAATACTGATATTTTCGTGATGGAGGCTAAACCAAATGGTAATATTAAACAAATTACAACTTGGGCTGGAAGAGATTTTGCTCCAAATTGGAGTCCAGACGGACAGCAAATTGCCTATTTACGTACTACTTCTGCCGAAAATTTTATCATGTACGACCAAGCCATTTTATCGGTAGTCTCGAAAGAAGGCGGCGAACCCAAACTCTTGACAAAATCTTTGGACCGCCCTATTGCTTCGCTCAAATGGGCAAAAGATGGTCTTTCGATTATGGCACTTGTCGTTGATGATAGAACTCGTTACATTGCTCAATTCGATGCAAAAGATGGGAAAATGACTAAAATTTTAGGAGGCGAACAAAGCTGTACTTCTTTAGAAAGACATCCTTCGGGAACTTTTCTAACCAGTATGAGTAATCCTTACACGCCTACCGAATTGTATGTTTTAGAAAATGCTTCACTCCGTAAACTTACCAAGCATCACGATGATTTCTTAGCACCTTTGGCTTTGGCAAAAGTGGAAGGTTTTACTTCAAAAAGTAAAGATGGCACTTTGGTTTCTAACTTACTTTTTACCCCCATTAATACCAATAGTTCGCAAAAACTCCCGACGATTTTCTTTATTCATGGTGGGCCAGTGGCACAAGATGAGTATAGTTTTGATTTGAGTCGCCAGATGTTAGCTGCCGCTGGTTATGCGGTAGTGGCTGTTAATTATAGAGGTTCAAATGGTAGAGGTTTGGCGTATTGTAAATCTATTTATGCCGATTGGGGGAATAAAGAAGTAATGGATATTTTAGGAGCTTGCGACCATTTGGTTCAAAAAGGAATTGCCGACCCTGAAAAATTGGGGATTGGGGGCTGGAGTTATGGCGGAATCTTGACAGATTATACCATTGCAACGGATACTCGTTTTAAAGTGGCTGCAAGTGGTGCAGGGGTTGCTTTGGTACTTTCTATGTATGGCAACGACCAGTATATTCTTCAATACGAGCATGAATTGGGTGCTCCTTGGAAAAATGTGGATAAATATATTAATCTTTCTTATCCGTTTTTTAAAGTAGAAAAAATCAAAACACCAACACAGTTTATGGTGGGCGAAAGCGATTTCAACGTTCCTGCGGTTGGTAGTGAACAGATGTATCAAGCCTTTAAATCGGTGGGAATTCCAACAGAATTGATTATTTATCCCGGACAATTTCACGGTATTACCAATCCCATTTTCCAAATCGACCGCTTTGAGCGTTATTTGAAATGGTTTGGGAAGTATTTGAAGAAATAAAATAGCTGTCGGCTATCGGTCTTCGGATTTCGGATTTGTTTTTTTGCTTTCAGATGTCGGTCTTCGGATGTCGGATTTGTTTTTTTGCTTTCGGATGTCGGTCTTCGGATATCGGATTTGTTTTTTGCTTTCGGATGTCGGTCTTCGGATATCGGATTTGTTTTTTGCTTTCGGATGTCGGTCTTTGGATTTGGGATTTAGAATTTTGGTTTTTGAGTTTGAGTTATCTTATATATTCACTTTAAAAACTCAAAAAAGAAAAAATCTAAAACCCGAAATCCGACGACCGACATCAGAAAACAATGCCTAAAACCCAAAAGCCGAAATCTGATGACCGAAATCCGAAAGCAAAAAAAATCCGAAATCCGAAATCTCAAATCCCTAATCCACTTTACTCGCTCTAATAATCTTCACTGGGCCATCCAATAACTCATCTGCCACCAAACCAAAAGCTTTGATATGTGGTTGTTGGTCGTGCAACATTAATCCTTCGTAACTCTCCCAAATTTCATGGAAAGTAAAAAGAGTACTTTCTTCGATTGACTGATGTAAATCGTATTGAATACAAGCGGCTTCTTTTCTCGACTCAACAACCAATTGCTGTAATTGAGCTTTCAGTTCTTCTACTTTTTCAGGCTTGCTTCTTACGATAGCTGTGAGGTAAATATTCATTTTTGAAAGGATGTTAAAGAATTGATATTAAAATTTATCACGAAAGGTCGGTATTTTCGACTCATTTTAAAAATGAAAACGCATTAAATTTTCGATAAAAAACTGGCTACAAAGATTAATCTGAATGAAACAGAACAGGCATTTAAAACATAAAATGTATCTTTGAAAATACAATCCTTGGTTTAAATCTCAGATGAAAAAATATGTTTTTCAAATACTTTTTCTAATTCTTTGCTCCAAAGCAATGATGGCTCAGGAGTTAATCAAAGGAAGAGTGATTGATGCAGAAACCAACGAAATACTTCCCTTTGCCACGGTTTTTGTAGTAGGTTCGTCGATTGGCACAAGTACGAACGAACGTGGAGAATTTAGTTTTCAAGTCCCTTTTGGTACAATCAAAATCGGTGCATCATTTATTGGCTACGCTCCTATCAGTGCTACTTTTGAAACCAAACAATTGCACGCTAAAACCCTCACTTTCAAATTAGAACCCATCAGCAAAGAACTCTTAGAAGTAAAAATAGAAGAGAAAAGAAGTAAAAAATGGCTAAGAGATTTCAAGACTTTCAAGCGAGAATTTCTGGGCGTAAATCCCAACAGTGATTTTTATGATATTGAAAATAAAAACGCCATTCGGCTAACTTGGGAAGATAATATTTTGAAAGCAAGTTGTGCCGAACCTATCGTGATTTTGAATAAAAAATTAGGCTATAAAGTAATTTGTATGCTTCAAGAATTCACGTATCAGTCAAACGGAGATATGTTTTATATGGGCATTACACGCTTTGAAGCCCTAAAAGCCGAGCATGAAAAAGAGCAAAGTTTATGGAATAAAAATCGAAGAGAAGCCTATTTGGGTTCGCCAAATCATTTTTTCAAATCTTTGATTACGCATCAAGTAGAAAAAAATCAGTTTCAAGTCATCAAAGACACTACGCTGAGTTTTATGCCCAACAATTTTTATGAAAAATATAGCAATCCCACTTATCAGGTAAATCTTGATAAAATGGTTGAAGCAGATTCTGCCAATCATCAATTTATCCTGCATCTCAACAAAACATTGGAAGTGGTGTATCTCGGAAAATTCAACGATTTTCCCAATTTTAGGTACAGAACTATGCACCATGAATTCACGAGAATTGAGCCAACCAACCAAGAATTAAAATATTTAACTCAGCAAGGAGAATTAATTTCGCCTCATGCCATCAAATTTTCGGGAAGTATGGGAAATTACAGAATTGGCATGGCTCTTCCCTCCGACTATGAATTAGAACCACAAGAAAACCAAAACAATGATAATTAATCATCTTTTTAATCATCAAGTTGCCATTGTTACAGGTGCTGGAATCGGTATTGGCTTTGAAATTGCCAAACAATTGACCCAAGCTGGAGCAAAAGTAATGCTCAACGACATGGACGAAGCTTTAGCAAGTACTGCTGTTGCCACGATTCAAGCTGATGGGGGAATTTGTGAAAAATTTGTCGGAGACGTTTCAGAATTGGCAACTATTCAAGCATTAGTAAAGAAAACCATAGATATTTTTGGCAAAATAGATATCCTGATTGCCAACGCTGGCATTACTACTTTTGGGGATTTTTGGGAATATCAACCCGAATCCATGCAAAAAATTTTACAAGTAAATCTCTTCGGTACTTTTTTCCTTACGCAAGCCGTCACAAAAGAAATGATTGCTCAAGGAAATGGCGGAAGTGTTTTGCTGACTTCTTCCGTAACGGGGCATCAAGCTCATAAATACTTAGCTGCTTATGGCATGACCAAAGCAGGAATTGAACAATTAGCCAAAAATTTGGTGGTAGATTTATCGCCTTTTCAAATCAATATCAATACCGTTGCACCGGGAGCAACTTTAACCGAACGTACTTTGAGCGATACCAATTATTTAGAAACTTGGTCGAGAATTACACCCACTGGGCGACCTTCAACTGTACAAGATATTGCCAATGCCGCACTCTTTTTGGTTTCGCCGCTTTCCAGACAAATCACTGGACAAAGTGTAGTGGTTGACGGTGGCTGGACTTCGGTAGGGCCTTCACCTTATTAATTATGAGTTTTGAATTATGAATTATGAGATAGGTCGATTTATTCACAGAGTTAAACAGAGTTTGTACTGAGTTCCACAGAGTAATTTTATAGTCTTTCTCTGTAAATGCTCTGTGTTACTCTGTGTATTCCATAAGGCAAATCTTATCTCATAATTCAAAATTCATAACTTCTACTTATCCTCAGCTTTTCCAATATTTCTTCAAGTTATAGCTAAACGTCAGCATAAAATATTGTTGTAATACATTCGACTGCACGTCTTCGATATAAGTAGTTGTGATATTTCTTTGAATACTTGTGTTTTGTTTCAATAAATCAAAAACCGACAATCGTACTTCTCCTTGCTGTTTTTCAAATAATTTCTTTGCCACAGCCATATTCCATAAAGTATATTTTTGATTGTAGCTCGACGACAAACCTGAATATGAAAAATGTGTTGCGTCTGTATTAAAGACAAAACCTTTACCGATGATAATATTCAAACGAATTTTCAGATTTTGATTGAAATAATTATTATTCAGATTGGTAGAAATGGTATTCTGCACATAATTGATATTCGAGTTCGATGAAATTGTAAAGTCTATCTTTTCGCTAATATTGCTACTTAGCACCAAGCCAAAAGTATATTTCTGTGAATCTGAATAGTTCATTACATTATTGACCAAACCGGGTGTACGAGAAAAATTAGCCGTGATGTTTGAATTTATATTCGACTTAATTGCCTTTACAGGAAAACCGTAAGACATAAATCCTCTAATAGAATATTGTCCATCTAAATTGACTGGACGAGACAACTGCGAACCCGTTTTCAAGACAATATCTTTTGAAATAATCGTATCTTTTGAAGCGATAAAACTACTATTGGTGATATTACCCATCACAAAACTGGCACTCATTAAAGTAACAAAATTTGAGAAGGTCGTCGGACTTGTAGCCGTGTAACGAAGCGAAAGTTGATGCTGATACTCTTGTTTTAAAGCCGAATTACCCGTTGAAAGTCGCAAAGGATTATTATTGTTTACTACTTCTTGCAACTGGCTTACGCTGGGTTGTTGGGTTTGGGTTTGATAATTAAAGCGAAGCGATTTTGCGTTGCCACTAATATTGTATCGCAATGAAAACGATGGTAAAATATTATTAAAACTTCTATCAAGATGATATTCTTTCGGAAATACTTGCTCGTTCATAAGTTGAGTATTCTGATAACGGATTTCGGAAGAAATATTCAAAGTTCGTGAAAACTGACGAAAACCTGTACCAACCCGATAAGTATAATAATTACTACTAAAAACGTTGCTCAAAAGCGTATCTAATTGATTATAAACCTGTTCGGCATCTGTAAAATTATAGGCATACTTCTCTGACTGACTTTGGTTATAACCAAAACTTGAATTCAGAAAAACCGCACTTTGTTTACTTATCGGTTCTGAATAGCTCAAATTAGTCGATAAGCCCCAACCGCTGGCATCAGTATGCGAACTTTGATTTAATATTCTTGATGAAGGATTTGTGCCATAATACAAATTGGTAGATTTCAGCAAATTATCGGCATTTTTATCATTATAAGTAGTTGAAACATTTAAGGTTAAAGCTCTGCCCATTTTGGCAAAACGGTGTCTGAACAAAATATTATTTGAAAAATTAATGGCATTGTTATTACTGACATTTAGGTTAGAAACTTCATTGAGTTTGGTATCTTTCAAACTTGTGACACCCGAATAACCCGAAGTAACATCCGTATTTTGAATGCTCAAGTTGGGAGTCATTACTAAAGAATTATTATCATCAATTTTGTACTCCAATCTAAAATAGGCACGATGGTTCAAACTTTTTGTACTTGAATTACTTGTTTCTGAATAGGTTTGTCCAGCATTATTGCTTTGAATATATTGCTGATAAGTATTTTCAATCAATGAATTATTTGATTGATTCAAGAAATAACTGCCTTGAAATTTCAATTTTGTTCCCCATTCATTAGAGTAATTCAAACCCAAAGCATTGGTTTTATTATAACCGGGCTGATTATTGACTAAAAAATTACTGGTATTATTCATACCTCCGCCAGCCTGACCGCCACCTCCGCCTTGTCCACCGCCTCCGCCACCTCTTCGGGTTTGTGCTGAGCCACTGGAAACGCCAATTAAATCTTCAGAAGAAAAATTTTGTTCATTGATATTATTCGACTGAAACAAAGCGGTAAAACGGCTATTTCCTTTGAAACGATTGATACTTGAATTTACTTTATAAGTATCATTTGTGCCAATTCCTGCTGCATTTCGCCCAAAAACGCCATTTCGCATATCGGGGCGAGTAGTGATATTGACAGTTTTTGTGGTATTTCCATCGTCGAGACCAGTTAATTGAGATTGTTCACTGAGCTGGTCAAAAACCTGAATTTTATCAATTACTTCGGCTGGAATATTTTTCATGGCTGCGGTAGCATCTTTTCCGAAGAAAAGTTTTCCATCAATCATTACTTGTTTTACTTCTTCGCCTTGAATCTGCATTTTACCATTTTCCACTACTGCACCGGGCAATTTTTCAATAAGTTCATCGGCATTTGCATCAGGATTCACTTTGTAGGCACGAGCGTTGAACTGCAAAGTATCTTTCTTTTGAATAACGCCCGCTACTTGTCCTACTACTTTTACTTCGTTCAAGGTTTGGCTATCTTCTTCTAATAAAATCGGCGGAATGGTCATGGCTTCGCCCGTAATGCTAATGTTTTGGCGATACTCTTTGAAACCCACAAAACTTACTCTGAGCGAATAGTTGCCTCTTCTTATTTGTGGAAACTGAAATTTTCCTTGGTCGTTGGTTGTCACCATTCTTTTTCTGGTAGAATCCATCAAAGAAACCAAACTCACATAAGCACTTTTTAAAGGTTTTTGTGAAAGAATTTCTCGAACTTCACCATTCACAGGAGATTGAGCAAATATTTGAGAAGCAGTAAATAGGAAAAGGGCAAAGGCAGCAATACTTTTTTTCATAAATGAGTAAAGGTTTATATCTTGAGTATTAACTCAAAATTCGCTTATTCCGTATAGATATAGGGAACTATGCGACAATTCGGAATTATTGTGCGACTTATCTCTGTAATATCATAAATTTGATACGCTTTAAGGTTTTTTAACGTTAATAAAAAAATTAAAATAAACTCACATGAACGATTCTCGACAAAAAAAACTATTACTATACGCTTTCTTTTTTGTCTTTACTTTTTGGCTTTCAAGCTGTAAAGAAAGTAGTACTAACATCGAGCCAACTCCCACAAATACTTATTTGGTAAGTACAAATCTGATTGGCTCTTATACCATCAACGATTTAAAAACCCGAACAGCAGTACTAACGGGCGGTATCAACGACCCACTGGTTAATGCTTTTGTAACAGGTTTAGTAAAGTACGACATCAAGGCTTACAAAATCGTTTATAAAACCAAAAATACGGACGGAACTGAAGTCCAAGTTTCGGGGGCTTTGCTTATTCCAACTACTACCGAGGCTGTTCCGCTCATCAGCCAGCAACATGGTACGATACGTTCGGATACTGATGCTCCTTCAAATTATGGTACTGGTAGCGAATCTTACTCAATTGCTTCGCTGTTCGCTTCTAATGGCTATATCATTGCTTGCCCCGATTATATTGGCTATGGTACTTCCAAAAACATCGTTCACCCTTACGAACATCGTGAAAGTTTGGCACAAGCCAGCTTGGATATGATTAGGGCTTCTGCTGAATTTATTAAACAAGAAAAAGTGAATTGGAATAAAAAATTAATGATTACGGGGTATTCCCAAGGCGGATTTGCTACGATGTCTTTACAGAAAAAAATTGAAGAACAATTCCCGAATGAGTTTAATTTAGTGGCTTCTTCTTGCGGTGCTGGAGCATACAACAAAACGGCATTTATGAAGTACTTAATGAATGAAACTACGCATGGCATAGCGGCGTATAATCAATTATATATTTGGGTTGTGCAAACTTACAATCGTGTTTATGGACTCAACAGAACAATGGACGCTTACTTCAAAGCTCCTTACGCTGCTGATATTCAAGCGAATGGTACGAATACTGATGTTAGCGTAAGCTTTAATCTTGCTTTTTCAGATAGTTTCAAAAAAGCGGTAAATGATGGTACTGATACTGCCTTTTTGAATGCCGTAAAAGACAATGATGTATATGACTGGGGGCCAAAAACCGAAACGCAACTGTATCACGGCGATGCCGACCAACAAGTATTTTATCTAAATTCAACAACGGCTGTGGCAGCAATGAAAGCAAAAGGTGGAAATGTAACTCTTTACACAACCATCGGCGGAACGCATGGTTCTACCTTGCAGAGTTATGCTTTAGGAACATTTCAGTTTTTCAATAGTAAAAAGTAATTTTGTGATGCTTTTCCTCTTAGGAAAATTAAGCTTTCTCTTGAAAAATTAAATTATTGTTTTTAATTTTAAAAAAACAACAAAATTCCAATTCCATCAATGCAACTCTCGCTCATTTCCCAAATGCCTGAATTAGAGAAGAAAATCTTCTTGGACATTTATGCTAAGGTGTATTTTGACACCCGAAGAAATAGACCAAGATTAAAAACCATTGATGGACAAACGATTCCTTGTGATTTAAAAATTGGCTGCCCAACTAAAATCATTTCTGATTTTCCAGAAGGTACAATTTATAAATTAGATGCTCGATTGATTCAAAAAAATGGTCGCCAACCCTATTTTCTGACTATCAATAAGCATAAAGTACAAAGAGCGATTGAGTTTTTTGAACATAATTTACAAATTCAAAAAGGTTTAAAAACGGATGTAAAACCCAAAAAAGTAACCTTCGAGAAAATGAAAAAAGAGAGAAAAGCTAAGAAAGTAAACGAAGATATTACGATATTTTAATAGAAAAGCTTGATGAACAGAATCATCAAGCTTTTTTTATAAATCAAAAATACATTTTCTCAGCCAAGCGGAAAGTATTGCAATGGGCTTCTACGATGTCTGTAATTTTAGGTGAGTAACCTCCACCCATGGCTACTACAATCGGTAAATTGTTCATTTTAGCTTGTTCAAAAACAAATTCGTCACGTCGATAACATCCTTCTTTTGAAACACTTAGTTTACCCAGTTTATCCGTTGCTAAAATATCAACGCCAGAAACATAAAATAAAAAATCTGGATTTTGGCTTTTGATTAATTTCGGAAGTGTTTCATAAAGTAAAGACAAGTACGGCTCATCTTGCGTATAAGTTGGGAGTTCGATGTCTAAATCAGATTTTTCTTTGTGAAGTGGGTAATTTTCTTTTCCGTGCATCGAAAAAGTAAAGACTCGCTTTTCTTGCTGAAAAATTTCAGCCGTTCCGTTGCCTTGATGTACGTCTAAATCAATGACTAAAATTTTATGAGCTAACTTTTGAGCTAACAAATAATTGGCTGCCACTGCTACGTCGTTGAGCAAACAGAATCCTTCGCCTTTATTGGAGTAAGCATGATGCGTTCCGCCTGCAACGTTCATGGCTACGCCATTTTCAAAAGCAAAATGACAGCAATCAATTGTGCCTTGTGTGATGATGGTTTCACGCATTACTAATGCTTCAGACAAAGGAAAACCGATTTTTCGAACCATTTTTGGGTCGAGGCGAAGATTTTTTAAGTCTTCCCAGTACTCTGCATCGTGGCTCAGAAGAATCCATTTTTCATCAACTGCTTCTGGAACGAAAAAATTCGCTGGACTACAAGTACCTTCATAAAGCAATTGTTCGGGAATTAATTCATACTTCAACATCGGGAAACGATGTCCTTCTGGTAACGGATGTTGATAAATGGAAGAATAAGCGATTTTTAACATTAAAAATAAGGAAAATTAATAGTAAAAGTAGTCCCTACGTTTTCGGTACTTTCAAAAGAAATTTCCCCGCCGTTTATTTTTACTAAATTGTGTACAATCAATAAACCGAGTCCAGTCCCTTTTATTCCTCCGACATTATTTCCTCTGAAAAATGAAGTATAAACTTTTTTCTGCTGATACTGAGGAATACCAATACCAAAATCAATGATTTTGATTTGATAGTCGCTATCATTGAAGGTTAAAATCAATTTCGGACTTTCTTTTTCTTTAGAGTACTTAAAGGCATTTGAAAGAATATTATCAACAATATGCTCTAAATGTTGAATATCGGCAAATACTTTGCGTCTTGTTCCTTCAATAATTAATTCCAGTTTTCTGCCATCTTGTTGATGTTTATTCTGACGGTCGGCCATATAAGTAATTACATCAACAAGGTCAATTTCATCTCGATTTACTTGTGTATTTTCGGCTTCAATTTTACCAAGGAACAAGGTTTCATTCATCATTTTATTAATTCTGACGATTTCTGAATGAATATTACTTAGCTGTTTGGTAATAATATCTTTACGGCTATCTTGAAGTTGCGTAATTAAAATATCAATTATATCAGCCGCCGAAGCAATCGTTGAAAGTGGCGTTTTGAATTCATGGGCTGTCATGGCTACAAATCTGGTTTTCAGCTCGTTGAGTTCTCTTTCTTTTTGGAGAGCTTTCATGAGTCCTTCCTCCGCCAATTTGCGTTCGGTAATTTCTCTGGACGAACTTATTACTCTTCTTTCTAAATCATAATTATCAAAAAAGATTTTATATGTGCCTTCCAACCAAGTATATTCTCCGTTTTTTTTCTTAAATCTAAATTCGTAAGAAGAGTTTGGGTCGGGGTCTTGGCGTAAAAGTTTACCTTCTTTTTCTAAACGGATAAGGTCGTCGGGATGATAAAAATTACGTATATATTGCCCAATAATTTCTTTGGGTTTATAGCCAGTAAGTGCCTCTACGGACGGAGAAATGTAAATACATTTTCCTTCCATATTATTGAGCGTAATAATATCTCGAACATTATCCAATAATAATTCATTGAGATGGGCATTCGCTTTTTCGCCAGTAATGTCTTTAAGCGTGCCTGTTGTTCCTAAGATCTTGCCATTTTCATTCAAAAGCAATTTTGCATGAGCAATCAACCATTTTATATTGCCATTTTTATCGACGTATCTAATCTCTTCACGACAGGATTCTATTTTCTTTTGAAACAAAGGGCCAAAAGCAATTCTGGTATTTTCGTAATCTTCTGGAATGGTAAAATTCTTGAAGTCTTTTCCCAAACTTTCTTCCACAGTATAGCCCAAAATATCTTCCCAAGCTTTATTCAAAAAAGTAAATCGTCCTTCTCTATCTGCTTGATAGATGATGTCATTCATACTTTCAACTAAATGCTGGTATTTTCGTTCTTGACTGGTTACTTGTTGGAGTAAAAGATTGGTTTGTGTAGTTTCACGACTGCAAACAATGAGATAGTCAACCTCTTTATTGGCATTGAAATTTGGAGTAACTGAAAAATCTAAATAAAGGTTGTTTATACTGTGTGAAATCAGAAATTGTTCACCTCGAAATCCTCTTGAATATGACTCGCTCACAATTTCACGGTAAAGCTCATCAGATAATTGTTTTCCACGCTCACCGATTTGGGGAGGTTCATTAAATAGAGTATGATAAAAACCGAAGAAAGCTTGATTGAAACCCACAAAACGATAGTCTGTATCAACTACATGTACAGCGTCGTGGATTAAATCTAAAATTTGAGGATAAAAACTATTCGACCATGTACTTGTACTTACTTGCATAAATTTTAGTTTTTGGAATACCAAAGATTAGAAAAAAATCATGATTTTTCTAATAGAAAGCCTATAATTTACTTTTTTCAAAAACTATTTTTTAGAAGAACTATACTACAAATAATCTTAAATTAACTAACAAAATATTGTAAATCAAGCGTAAGGAAATTTCAATTTAAAAGTCGTACCCATATTTTCGGTACTTTCAAAAGTGATTTCGCCTCCGTTAATTTGAACTAAATTATGTACAATTAATAAACCCAAACCTGTTCCTTTGATAGAGCCAACATTGCTTCCTCTAAAAAACGAAGAATATACTTTCTTTTGCTGACTTACAGGAATGCCAATGCCGTAATCAATCACATAGATTTGATAATCGTGTTCATTGAAAAAGAGTATTAACTTCGGTGAATCACGTTTTTGCGAATATTTAAAAGCGTTAGAAACTAAATTATCAATGATATGCTCAAGATGTTGGGCATCAGCAAGTATTTTTCTTTCTTGACCGATGATTTCAAACTCTAAAGTACGTCCGTCTCGTTGATGTCTGTTTTGGCGTTCCATGATATAGCGAATCAAAGAAACCAAATCCAATTCTGCCCTATGTACTTCGGTATTTTCAGATTCAATTTTTCCAAGAAAAAGCGTTTCATTCATTAAATTGGTAATTCTGACGATTTCAGAGTGAATATTTGTTAGCTGTTTTACAATTTTTTCGTTTCGGCTATCTTCAATTTGCTCTACATACATTTCTATAATCTCTGCCGAAGAAGAAATGGTAGAAAGTGGCGTTTTAAATTCATGAGCCGTCATTGCCACAAATCTGGTTTTCATTTCATTCAGCTCTTTTTCTTTTTGAAGAGCTTTCAACATACTTTCTTCTACTAATTTCTTCTCTGTAATGTCTCGGCTTACACTAATAACCCTATCTTCTATCTCATAATCATCAAAAAATACTTTGTAGGTAGTTTCAACCCAAAGGTAATCGCCATTCTTTTTCACAAGACGGTAATCAATGGTAGAATCCAACAATTCGTTCTCCAAAATCATTCGATGTCTTTTCTGAATAAAGTCGATGTCATCAGGGTAGAAAAAATCATAAGCACTTCTACCTATCATTTCATTTTGAGTATAACCCAGCATTTCATTACAGGAAGGAGAGGCATAAAGAATATTACCCTGTAAATTATAGATTACAATAAGGTCTTTTACATTACTTGAAAGTAATTCGCTAAAGTGGGCATTCATTTTTTCATTGGTGGTGTCTCGGAGTGTTCCGGTTGTACCAATGATTTCATCATTTTCATTGAGTAAAAGCGTAGCAAATACTTGCATCCATTTAATTTTCCCAGCTTTATCAATATATCTGATAGCATGACGACAATATGTTTTTTCACGCTTGATGAGTGGCTCGAAAAGAAGGGCATTTTTGGCAACATCGTCTGGATGAAGGTATTCAAAAAATGGACGACCTAATGATTCTTCGACCGTAAATTGAAAAATTTCATTCCACGCTTTATTTAGGAAAATCCAATTTCCCTTAGTATCCGTTTGGAAAAGTACGTCACGCATATTTTCCACAACGTACTGATATTCCTCTTTCTGGGCAGTTACTGCTTTTATTAATTTATTGGTTTGAGTCGTTTCTTTGATAATAAGCATCAAAAACTCCACTTTATTATTACCATCAAAAATGGGTGTAAAAGAAAACTCCCAGTAAATCTCATTTACCATTTGATTGGCTTTAAAGCTTTCTCCTTTAAATACTCTTTCGATACATTCTTTTGTAAAGAAATCAAAATCAGTCTCCAAAGCAACCAGACGTTTCTCCCCTAACACTGGATAAGTACCATAAATCTTAAAGAAAAAATTTTCATACGCAGTATTGAAAGCAACAAACATGGTATCCCTATTGATTATACAGGTACTTTCCTCTACGGCATCAAGCATCAATTTATTAAAATCCATTGTCCAAGTAATTATTTCTCTAAGTATTAGGTAAACAATTCAAATAAATAAAAAACTTTATTTAATCTGAAGTGAAAATATCTGTATAAAATGTCAAGTTTGTGAGTATTCAAAATTCAGCTATATTGTCGTCACATATAATGACATTTATCATCTTTTTTACAAATATCTCTCAAAATAAATATGTTTTATATGTTTAAAATACAAGAAAGTGTATATAAGAGTGTTTTTAATTATTTAATCTCATAAGGAATTCTCAATCTGAAAGTTGTACCATGGTCTTCAGCACTTTCAAAACTGATTTCACCTTGATAGATTTTCACAAGGTTATTTACTAAAAATAAGCCCAAGCCACTGCCTTTGATGTTTCCAACATTATGACCTCTAAAAAATGAAGTACAAATCATTTTTTGCTGATTTAGCGGAATACCTATACCGCTATCAATAACCACTACTTGAAAATCACTTTCATTAAAAGTAAGTATCAATTTAGGGTTTGGTCTATTTTGTGAATATTTAAAAGCATTTGAAATAAGATTGTCCAAAATATGTTCAAAATGTAACGTATCACCTTGTATGTTCCTTTCAATTCCATACTTTTCAAATTCAATCACACGATTATCCTTTTGCTGTCTGTTCTGACGCTCGATGATGTACTGCACCAAATGCAATAAATTGATTTCTACTTTTTTTATTTCACGAGAACCCATTTCAATTTTACCCAACAACAAGGTATCATTGATTAATTTGGTGATTCTTATAATCTCAGAATAAATATTGTCAAGTTGCTTTGATATGTTTTTTATTCTCGGATTATCTATCTGTTGGGTATATACTTCAATAATTTCCGCAGACGACGAAATAACTGAAAGAGGAGTTTTTAACTCATGGGTAGTCATTGATACAAATCTTGACTTTAGTTCGTTCAGTTCTCGTTCTCGGTGCAAGGCTTTCATTAATCCTTCCTCAGCCAATTTTCGTTCTTGGATTTCTCTTGTAGAAGTAATCAGTCTATTTTCTAAATTAAAGTCATCATAAAATACTTTTGTATTTGATTCTACCCACACATAGTCACCACATTTTTTTTTGAAGCGATAAGTAAGGTAATGTACTGATGTTTTTTGTTTAATAACTTCTTCATGATCATTATTAATATATTCAATATCCTCTGGATGAAAAAATTCATAAGGACTTTTACCCAGCAATTCCTCTGGTTTAAAACCTGTTAGGTCTTCAATAGAAGGAGAAACATACAAATACGTTCCATCCATATTATGAATACATACTAAATCTTTGATGTTTTGCGAGAGTAAATTGTTGATGTTTGTCTTTTCTTTTTCGATACTAACATCAGTCATTGTACCAGAAATCCCTATAACTTCTTTTTGGTCATTGTATATCAAATTTGAAAGTACTTTTAGCCATTTGATTTTACCTGATTTTGAAATATAACGTACCGTTGAAATAAGGTTTTCTTTTTCCCCTTTCATTACAGGATCAAAAGAAGACAAAACTGGAGCAATATCATCAGGGTGGATAAACGAAGTATAATTTTTCCCGATTGATTCCTCGATAGAATACTCAAGAATATTCGTCCAGGCCTTATTCAAAAAAATCCAATTACCTTCTAAATCAGTCTGAAACATTACTTCATTAAAATTATCAATCATGTATTGATAACGCTGTTCGTTGACAGAAACAGTTTCAGATAAGCGAGGTTTAGCCTCAGCACTTTTTGTGTAAATAATTACAAAATCAACCTCCGACTTTTCATTGAGTACTGGTTTAAAGAAAATAGAGATTGATTTCTTATTAATCGTTTCAGTCATCTCGAAAGGCTCACCCAAAAATGCCTTTTGATAAGCTGCTCTTACTTTTTCTCCTATAAAAAAATCCCCAGCTCCCATTCCTTTTTTGAAAAGTGTCGGATAACATCCAAAGAAGGTTTTATACTGTTCAGCAAAGGCTTTATTGAAACCCAAAAACTCAAAATTATGATTGATTGCAAATACACACTCATCAAAAACATCAAGTAAAGGACTATTCAAGTTTATAAATAAAGTACTTTCATTCATAAGTTTCTAAAGATAAAATACAATTTTGGGGTTAGTTTCACATTTACCGCTTTGCAATAAATATATTTATTCATAGTTTGAAAAAGTAAATGCTTCATTTCGAAGCAAGCCTCAAATCAATAAATTAAATTTTGCATTGGTGTCTTATTTCAATGATAAACCATCAATCTTACATAAAATCCAAATATTTATTTGACTAATAAATATTTATAAAAATCTGAGCTTAACCTTTATTTTCTTAAACTTCTTGCACAAAATAACATTAGAAAAAACAAGGATACAATCCCTTAAAGTAGGGGTTTTTCCCTATTTTAAGGGGTTAGATAAAATCTGGCATAGATACACAATAAAAAAGCAGCATTCGTAATTAACGAATGCTGCTTTCAGATTACTTGTTAGTGGTTACAATATTTAAACAGTATTTATGTGTTAGTGGTTTTAATGCCAGTTTAAGTGTTTGGTTAAGTTAGTTGGCGGTAGCTACCGCCGTCGCTACCCCCAACTAAAGTAAATTACACACACCACTTCATCGTAACTATTTAATCAGGAGATTAGACAATTGAACTCTGAAGGATGATGCAAAGTAAAAACAAATTGAAAAACTGCACAATCCCTATTACAAGGGGTTTTTTAATTCTGCTAGAAAAAATTAGTCTTTTGAGGTCAATCTATTATCTACTAAAAATAAATAATCATATTCTAAGTGTTATTTGCTACATTAAAATCCAAAAATCCTCATATAAAACAATAGTAAGACAAAGGCTACTCATCGAACAATCATTCAAAATATTAAAACCCCTATTTATAGGGATTGATTAACAGATTTATATCGTCTTACTTTGTATCACTAATTGTAAAAAAATACTCCATAAAAAGGTTTTTCCAATCCAAAAGAAAACACATAGTTATAAGATTATTTTTGAAAATTCAGCTTTTTACAAAACATTATATACATTGACTTTTATCATTTTTTAGTCAAACATCTGTCGTAGTTGTAGCAATCATCAAAAACTATATTTGTTAAAAACTGATGAATATTTACTTCGCTAATTATGGATTTATTGATAGGAATCATTGAAGATGACAGCAATCTAAGAGATAATGTCGAACACTTTTTTTCAATATATGAAGACATGAAAATTGTCTTCTCGGTCAATAGTATAGAAAAGTTTCTGAGCGTCAGTCCACAACTCAGTCAACCACCTTACTTAATATTTATAGACAACGGGCTTCCGGGTATTTCAGGGATAGACGGCATAAGTATCATCCGTAAAACTTACCCTAATGCTCACATTGTAATGATTAGCGGTTCTTGTGATGAAGAGTCAATCTGGAAAGCCGTAACCGCAGGAGCAAACGGTTATTTATTAAAACCTTTGTCGCTGAAAAAATTGGTAAAGCAAATTGACATCATTAAAAATAACGGAGCTTTGATTTCGCCAGAAATTGCATCAATGTTATTTTCAAAAATATCACAAAAAACAAAAGTAAAAGAACAAAGACTTGATACAAGATTAAGTAAAAGAGAAAAAGACGTAGTTGATTATTTACTCAAAGGAAAATCTTATAAAGAAATTGCCAGCCAGTTATTCATCAGTTACTCGACCGTAAACGACCATATTAAAAAAATATATTCAAAGCTTGATATTAACTCAAAAGGCGAATTATTAGCCCTTTTCATTAATTAAACGTACATAAAGCAACGTTGAAAGCAAAAACAAAACCATAAGATTTCAATAACCTTTAGTAGATAAACAAAACATCATTAACCAATTCTATCAACATGTCTTTTTCAGAACCATCACTTATATTATCTGTTGGGCTTATTATTATATCAATTCTATTACTTGCCTTTTATAAGCTTAATAAAACAAGTATTAACGAATGCCCCAGCTGCGGTTGCGACCATTGTGATAGGATAAAAAGACCTTTTTTAATTAAATTATTCTTTTTCTTTATTTCAAATTTAAAGTATTATCGTTGCCCGGGTTGTGGCAAAAAATTCATTATTGTAGCTAACAAAAACGCTGTTGTGAACAAAAACCTCAAATACTTAAAGGTATAATTCTAAAAAAATAAGATTTCGTTTGATTTTCGATACTTTATTTTACAAAGTATCCTGAAACGCTCATGTAGTTTATTAACGAATACAAATTTGTTTAGAACCTATTGTTCATAGTTTTTTTACACTATTAATTCCTACGGATATGAATAAGAACATTTTACCTGCTTACATAGCCATCATTGCTGTTACTTTTGCATTACCTTCATGTATTAGTAATAAAAAATATAGAGAACTTGACGGTTCTAAAATGCGTCTGAATGAAAGTTTCAAGCGTTCGCAGTTAGAAGTACGTGACTTGCGTGCAAGAACACAAACTATGACCGACCAACTGGCAACGCAAGAACAAAAATACGAATCCTACATGAATGAAGTGAGGAGTATTAGAAGCTCTTACAAGCAAGATTCAGTTAGAATGCAAAATTTGATGAGCTTGGTAGATTTGAAAGTTGAGGAGTTTACAGCTTACAAAATCGAAACACAGAAAAAGATTTTTGGGTATGAAAACGAAATCGTAAAGCTCAATACTCATATTCGTAAACAAGATAAAGTAATACAAGTATTGTCTTTCAAAATTGTAAAAGAGCGAAAGCAATTTGTGGCACAGAAAAAGGAAATTATCAATCGTTATGAGCGAAAAATCAAAAATCTTGCTACGATTAAATCTTCTAATGGCGTATAGTATTTAGTCTTGGGGTTTCAGAAATGAAACTCCAAGACTATTTTTTTTAAGACATTTCGCCTGCTATTGAATATTTCAAATTTTTCTTCTTCTCAGCAAAGTAGGTATCTTGTGCCAAAATAAACATGAGTTTAGTAATGGCAGCTTCGGTGGTTAAATCTGCTCCACTTACCACGCCAATTTCTTGAAAATATCTACTTGTTTGATAATGTCCCTGACTTACTCTTCCGCCATTGCATTGTGAAACATTATAGATGATGATTCCTTTGTCAATAAATTCTTTGATTAAATCCAGAAACCAAGGTTCGGTAGGTGCATTTCCTGAGCCATAGGTTTCTAAAACTACTCCCTTGAGTCCTTCGATGGCTAAAATACTTCTGATTACTTTTTCAGAAATACCCGGAAAAATCTTTAGAATCACCACATTTTCATCCAACTTGTCGTGTACAATTAGTTTGGCATTCGGAAAATGATGTTTCAAATAAGGTTTATTGTATTCTATTCTGATTCCTGCTTCTGCCAAAACTGGATAATTTTCAGATTCAAAAGCGTTGAACTGAACACTTTCTCTTTTTCTGGCACGATTCCCACGCAATAAATGTGAATTGAAATAAATACAAACCTCTGAAACCACAGGTAAATTGTTCACTTTATCCGCAGCGATTTCCAAAGCCGTAATAAAATTTTCTTTTGCATCTGTTCTGGCAACGCCAATTGGCAACTGAGCTCCCGTAAGAATGACAGGTTTGTTCAGATTTTCTAATAAAAAACTCAAAGCAGAAGCCGTATAAGCCATTGTATCCGTGCCATGAATGATGACGAAAGAATCGTACTCGTTATACTTTTCACCAATAATTTTGGCAAGACTAATCCAGACTGAGGGATTCATATTCGAGGAATCCAACAAAGTATCAAAAGTAAGTACTGAAATATCAAAATCTAAACGAGCCATTTCGGGCAAATTTTCAGGAATTTGGGCAAAATCAAAAGGAACTAAGCCTTTGCTTTGTGCATCATAGACCATCCCAAGCGTACCTCCTGTGTAAATCACAAGTACTTTTACATCTCTTTTTCCTTCGGCTTTTGTTTTGATTTTAATGATATTATACATAAATAATAAATATTTTAGTGAGTTGTGAATATTTACTTACTAACTTTTTCAAGGCATAAATGTAGGGCATTTTGCGTACTCTGTTCGATTACTTTTTCGATGCTACATTCCATCAAATCGGCTACTCTTTGGGCAATGATTGTCAAATAAGCTGGCTCGTTTCTTTTTCCTCTGTACGGAACGGGTGCTAAATAAGGTGCGTCGGTTTCCAAAACAATGGATGTTAAATCAATATGTGGAAGAATTTTATCTAATCCGCCATTTTTGAAAGTAGCCACCCCACCAATTCCCAACAAAAAGCCTAATTCAATAGCTTTTTGGGCTTCCTCTAAAGTACCCGTGAAGCAGTGAAAAATACCTTTTAAATTGGGGTCAGCATTTTTTTCTATCAAATTTACAGTTTCCCAAAAAGCATTTCTTGAATGAATATCAATCCATAAATCGTGTTTTTTTGCCAACTGACATTGATATAAAAAAGCTTCCTCTTGCTGTTTTACAAAGGTTTTGTCCCAATACAAATCCATTCCAATTTCTCCGATAGCAATAAATTTATACTTATTTAACCAATCTTCCACAATGGCTAATTCTTTTTCAAAATCTTCTTTCACATAACAGGGATGTAAACCCATCATCGGAAAACATTGCTTCGGATATTTTTCAGCCAAAACCATCATTCCATCAATGGTTTCTGAGGCACAATTCGGCATCCAAATTTGCGATACTCCTGCCGAAAATGCCTTTTGCAACATTTCGTCACGGTCTTCTTGATAAGTTTCATCGTAAATATGAGCGTGTGTTTCAATAATTTGTAAGGATGAATTATTCATTTGATATTTTATTTTGCTTTAAGCGGTAGGCTGTAAGCTTTTGATTTTTTGAAATCTATACTAAAACAATTCCGCACTCTACATTCTTCATTCAAAACTCAACGATAAATTCTTCCCTTCCAATCCACCGCAACGGGCGAATAATAAAAGAGTATCATCGTTAATTGCCAGCAATTGGCATAGATTTCGTACAAAAGTAAATGTTTTATTAAGTGAAATCGTCTTAATTTTAAAATTGTTGGCAAGACTGTAATACTTTGGTTCAACCATTTTACAAACCATAAAATACCAGCCAGTTCCCAAGAATAAGTAAGCCCAACTACTGCCAAAATCGGCAATAAAAGTGCTTGTAAAAAAAGTAAAGTAACTATCCACCAAGGACATTGTAAAGCCCCAACCATCCAACGTTTTCTTTGATGCAAGAATTCTTTGAGGTTCATCATCGGTAAAGTTTGGTTGAATACTTTACGATTAATGGTATTTTTAAAGCCAAAACCTTTTCCGACTACTTCATGGAAAAGTGCAAAATCTTCAGTAATAGAAAAAGGGATTTTTGCATAACCGCCCGTAGCTTCATAAGCCTTGCGAGTAATGGCTGAATTATTGCCCAGACCCGTCAAAGGAATTTTTAAATCTGCGGCAATTTTCAATAAAGTGAGTGCATGAAGCCAGTCGATTGACTGAAAATGATGCCAGACGTTTGTCCCTTTAATATCTGTAATACCAACTTGATGACCGATTTTTTCATCGGCTTCAAAATTAGCAATCATGCCTTCAATCCAATCAGGATTTACTGTTACGTCGGCATCACAAATCAAAAAATATTTTCCCGTAGAATGTTCATAAAGATTGGCTAACACATTGGCTTTTCCTCTTTGACCATTAATTACTTTCTGAATATCAATAAGTTGAAAAAAAGGTTTGTCTTTTATAAAGTCTTCAACCAACGCTTTTGTTTGGTCTTCCGACTGGTCGTTTCCAATGAGTACTTGTAGTTTTTCTTTAGGATAATTGACTTTATTGATAGAGTTCAGACAATTAATAATCGTCTCTTCTTCATTACGAGCAGCTATCCAAATCGTAATATTTGGCTGTTGTGAAGTATTCATTTATTCCATTTAGGTTTACAATGCCCTAAAAGTAAAACCTTTTTCTGAGAAAAAAGACAATACTCTTGGCAAAGCATAAGACATATTTGTATTGGCTTTGATGCTGTCGTGAAACAAAACAATCGAGCCATTAGTGCTGTGTTGAATTGTTTTTTTCAATACTTTTTCGGGTGATAATTCTTGAGAGAAATCCCCAGAAAGTACATCCCACATGATAATTTCGTGACTTGGTAAAATCACTTTCGCTTGACTTTTTTTGATGCGTCCATAAGGCGGGCGAAACTTCCTTTTATTGAAAATCAAGCTATCGGGAAGCTGAAAATCCTGCTCTAAAATTGCCTCACATTCCTTGAAATTTTGTAAATAAAGTTCATCTTCTGTCACCCAACCTTTCAAATGATTAAAAGTATGATTCCCAACCGCATGACCTTGTTGTATTATTTTTTGAAATACTTCAGGATGTTTTCTGACATTATCGCCGATACAAAAAAAAGTAGCTTTTGCCTGATACTTTGCCAATTCTTCCAAAACAAATTCCGTAACATCAGGAATTGGGCCATCGTCAAAAGTCAAGTAAATTACTTTTTCATCACGCTTGATATTCCAGACAAAATCTGGATACAAAGCCCGCATCAGGAAGTTGGTTTTATGAATGAACATGGGGAATAACTTATTACAAACAAAAAATATACGAGTGCAAGTTAATTTTTATACTTTGAATTAGCTGAGTGAAAAATCAAAATTTGTGCTTGGTTCAATAAAAATGCTTCTTTACTCCAACCTCCGCCCCTTCCAACGGTAGCCTTTTCCTTGTGCCAACAAACCAAAAAACACTACATAAAAGGGATAAATAAGTTGAACAATCGGAATGTACTTAGCTTTACTTTGGTAACCCAAAAACTTGATGATAGAGTACAGAAAATAAAATTCAGCTGAGAATTTTAGCAATAAAATTCCTTTTCCGAAATAATTATCCAACATACAATAAGCCACCAAAACACTGAGATTTGCCAAGAAAATAAATACTGCTAAAGCCGATACTTGCCAATTGTCGTAGTGCTTCCACTTACTCGCCCAGCGTCTTCTTTGTTGGTAAAAATGAGTTAAATTTTCCTGAGATGCCGTTCGCACGATAGCATCGAAAACTGGATTGAAAAATACTTTATCAGGATATTTTTTGGCGATTTTATGCATCAAAAATTCATCATCGCCCGAGGCTACATTTTCGTTTCCTGCAAAACCATTTACTTCTTCAAATACTTCACGGGTATAAGCCAAATTTGCTCCGTTGCACATATTGGGCTTTTTTAAATACATCGCACAAGCTCCTGAGCCTATCAAACTGGCAAACTCTATGATTTGAATCGTATTCCACAAACTGTCTTTTTCAGTAAAAGTGACTGGCGAACTGATGAGTTTTGCATCATTATTTTTATACAATTGCTGTATGGACATCAGCCAGTTGGGCGAAACACTACAATCGCCATCGGTAGTTATCAAAAGTTCGCCCGAAGAAATTTCTATACTTTTTTGTATGGCTCTTTTTTTGGGGGAAGTGCTGGCATCATTCAATAAATTTAAGATTTTCAGTGAGTATTTGGCTTCTTCTTGATAATTCAAAACGATACTTTCGGTACTGTCGGTAGAGCCGTCGTTGGCAACAATCACTTCAAAATTATCGGCTGGATAACTTTGTTCATTCAAGTTTTTAAGTAATTGAAGTATGTATTTCTCTTCGTTTCTGACAGGAATAATTACCGTCAATTTAGTGTCGGTAGCGTGGGCTGATACTTGGTGTTTCGCCATCATTTCTCTCCAAACTGCTATCAAAATCAGGTTGAAAGCAAAGTACAAACTGGTGATCATTAGGATAATGAAGAGCATATTTTTTTAATTTGAAAATGGAAAACAATTTGAAAATTTGATGATTTGGAGATTTGAAAATGGAAAAACAATTTGAAAATTTGGAGATTTGATGATTTGAAAATGGAAACTCAATTTGAAAATTTAAAAATGACTAACTATAACCTTCAAACTAAAAAGCTAATCTTCAAATTTTCAAATTTTCAAATCGAAACCCTTGTTTTCAGCACTAAAATACTTCCAACTAATACTGGAAATAGAATATTAATCAGCCATAACACAAAGGTAGCGGCTATTACTGCTGAAGTATTGACATGGTAAAAACTAAAAAAGTAAATAGCAGAAAATTCTCTGATGCCTAAATCTCCCAAAAAATTAATGGCTGGCACAATCGTTTTTGCCAGAAAAACCAAACAAGCAATTGCCAACAAATCTAACACTTCTAAGTCGATACCAAAGATTAATAAGACCAAAACAAATTGTATTGAAATGGTAAAGTATCGCATCAAAGCCCAGAAAAAAACTATTCTAACTTCTTGATTTTCAAAATTTTCTAAAATTTTTACGGTATGAGCAAACCTTTTCAGAAAAGGTATTTTCAAAAGAAAGAGATAAAAAAGATGTCGTTTCAAATAAGCAAAAAAGCCCAAAGTCAGACTCAGACTAAATACCAAAATCATGATAAAATTGAGCGTTGAAAACTGTTCTTTTCTGAAAATAAAATATATCAAGCCCAAAGTACCAAAAAGCAAAGAAGTAAAAAATTGAATACCGTTTCCCAATAAAATTGCTCCGATACTTTCGGCTCTTTTTTCTTGTTTAAATTTCCACATTCTGCCTGCATAATCGCCCAAATTGGCTGGTGTAATAAAGCCTAAAGACAAACCCATCAGTACGCCTTTCAAGGCTTCTTTGAAAGATATTTCTTCAACTTTCAGGGCTAAAGTTTGCCACTTTTTAGTTTCAAATCCAAAATTAAAAAAGATTAAGAGTATCAATAAAACACCTTTGATGATGTTTTTTTCAACCCATATTTTTTTATATTCAAGCAGCAAATTATCAATATTTTGTTGCTTGTCGGCAAAGGCTTTGTAGAGCATCCAGAGGATAAGTACAAAAACAATGGTTTTGAGCAAGGAAAATAGTTTTTCAGATAAAATGCTTGTTTTAGGATTTGTTTCGTTGGTATTTTGCATGAAAAGATAAAAGCAGGGACGGAAATTTTTGGGCTAAAAAATGAATAATAATACAGAGAAAATAATTTTAGGCGTTGACCCCGGTACTCGGTTTATGGGTTATGGAGTGATATTGGTTCAGCGTAACGAAATGAAAGTTTTACAGTACGGCGTTATCAACGTCAGCAAATATAGCACGCAGGAAATTAAGTTAAAGAAAATTTATGAACGAATCATTTCGGTCATTGAAGAATTCATGCCCGATGAAATGGCGATTGAAGCTCCTTTCTTTGGGAAAAACGTTCAGTCGATGCTGAAATTGGGTAGAGCTCAAGGCGTAGTGATGGCTGCGGCACTGTCACGTGAAATCCCCATTGTAGAGTATTCGCCTAAAACAGTAAAACAATCGGTGACGGGCAACGGAAACGCTTCAAAAGAACAAGTAGCACACATGCTCGACCAATTGTTGAAAATGAAATTAGATGCCAAATTATTTGATGCAACCGATGCTTTGGGTATTGCGGTTTGTCATCATTTTCATGGTACAAGTATCATGGCAACGAACAAAGGAACAAAAAAAGGTTGGGGAGCTTTTGTGAACGAAAATCCTGATAGAATCAAATAAGTGAGGAGTTGCGAGTTTGGAGTGAGGAATTTTATACATATTTGATTTTCTGTAATTTAACTAATCATCTAAGCATAAACATTGTATGAAAAAGTCTATACTCCTCAAACAAACCTCTTTTATTTTCTTACTTATGTTGGCTTTAAGCCATTTTTCATTGGCTCAAATCTCTAATAAACAGGGCATTAGTTCTATCAGCATTCATCCTTCGGCTACTTTATTTGGCTTTGGTTTACCACAAAATACTGCTGTCAGTAATGGATTTCAAACGGGTGTTTTTTCTTATATTCCTTTTCCTTTTACCTCCCTTCCCATTAATTCGAGTATTAATAAAGAAGGGAAAACGGAGTTTTATGGATTAATCGGTTCGTTTGATTTAGGAGTAAATTATTCAAAATTGCTGAAAAACAATCGAATTTTCAGAACAGAAATTGGTGCTTATTATACTTGCTCGCCAGTGAGTTACGAGGTGAACGACCAGTACCATCTTTTTATCAATAACAAAGAATCAAGTATTTGGCAAAATACTATTGCCTATTCGGGTTTTTCGGCAAGTATGACTTATACTTCAAAATCGAGAGGTAGAAGGGGTTTGGGTGAAGTAAGAAATTATGTAGAAGTAGGTGCAAGAACGATGAATTTCTTGAATCAGTCAGCCAAAGAAAATGAAGATTGGATTGCCAATGGACAAGGTTTTAGGATAGAAAGCAAAGTGGTAAACAGAACCAGTACAATGCTTTTCTTTGAAATTGGGAAAACCTTTTGGCGACCCGCCAACGATATGCGTTCGTTGAATATGGGCATTAGAGTAGGCATTCCATTTTCACATTTTGTTGAAAATACTTATTTGGGCATCAGCGGCAACCAAGTTTCAGCATCAACCACAGCTTTGGAAAATGGGGCTTATATTGGCTTTCAAGTTTCGTATCACTTGCCTATTAAAACTGTCACGAAATCTTATTTAGAAAGAAAAGCGGAGAAAATTTACTGCGAAATGGAGCGAAAAGTAAAAATTAAACACTATTTCAAAGTAAAAGAAGAAGAGTTATTCATCGAAATTTTCGACCACGAAAACGAAGATGGCGACATTGTTTCGCTTTGTTTCAATGGACAATATATTCTTGAAAAACATTTATTGACCCGAAAACCTAAAGTACTGACTTTAAAACTTAGAGCCAATCAAAAAAATATCCTCACAGTTTTTGCCAACAACACAGGCAAAGAAGGAGCAAATACCAGTGCCATTCGTTTCAGTGTAAATGGTAAAAAAGAAGAAATTATTTTGTACGCAGACAAGAAGGAATCTGAGGGGATTTCTTTTGAGTTGTGAATTTTGAGTGCTGAGTTGTGAATGAAAATTTCTGATTTATAACTCAGCACTCAAAATTCATAACTCATCACTTCCCTATCTGTTCCCAAGCCTCTACAACCGTTTTTACTGGCAATTGGCAAGTTTTGTCGTAACAAACGAAAATTAAGGTTTCGTCTTCTTTGGCACTTCTATTTTCTAATAATGGTAATTTACTAATGGTTGCAGTTCCAGAAAGTACTTTGTTGGGGAAAAAATGTTGGTCAAATTGCTTTCTGAAAGTTAAAGAGTCTTTTCCTACAATGGCGATTTCTGGAGTTTTTGAAAGCATTTGTGTTGCCAAACAAGCCCAATTGGTTAGATAATCTACATTTTTCAATAATAGATTTTTCATTTTTGAAAGCATCAATTTAGATAAAGCTAAAAAATCTTCTCTTTCCAAAATCAGCCCTAAAGTATAGAGATTTCTCGCCATGATAGAATTTGAACTTGGCACTACATTATCAAAAATTTCTTTTTTACGAGCTATCAATTCCTCCGCATTTTTATCGGTAAAGAAAAACAACCCGTCCTCTTCATCCCAAAAATTCTGATAAGTATATAAACTTAGTTTTTCGGCATAATGTAGCCAAATTTCATCAAACGTAGCTTGGTATAAATTGATGTAAGCATCAATCAAAGCCGCATAATCTTCTAAAAATCCTTGAATTTTGGTTTCTCCATTTTTATAACTGTGCATCAATTGCTCGCCTACCAAAAACTTATCTTTGATAAAATGTGCATTCTGAACCGCTAAAGTCAAGAAATTTTCATCGTCGAATACTCTGTAAGCATCCACCAAGCCTTTTAGCATCAGGGCATTCCACGAACAAAGTATTTTATCATCCAATCCCGGACGAATACGTGTATTCCTAATCGTATTCAATTTGGCAATTTGTCCTTTAAATTGTTCATTCAAAGTTGGCTCGTATTTCCATAAAATATTTACGCCATATTCCCAGTTTCCTTGTGCTGTTACTTGGTAGTTTTCACAAAATGCTTCGGCTTCGTCTCCTAAAATGGCTTCTATTTCGTCTTTTGTCCAAACATAATATTTACCCTCCACTCCTTCCGAATCAGCATCCAAAGCCGAGAAGAAACCACCTTCTTCGCTTGTCATTTCTCTTTTTAGCCAAGCTACGGTTTCATAAACTACTTCTTTGTATAAGGCTTCGCCAGTTAAAGAATAGGCTTCGGAATATAGACTCACCAACTGCCCGTTGTCGTACATCATTTTTTCAAAGTGCGGACAAAACCATTCTCCATCGACTGAATAACGAGCAAAACCTCCGCCCAATTGGTCGTAAATTCCACCGATTGCCATGCGGTTTAAAGTCAGTTTTACATGATTTAGCAATCGCTCATCTTTGGTTTCATGAATATATCTTAACAAAAATGCCCAAATTGAAGGCATAGGAAATTTTGGACTTCTTTGAAATCCGCCCCAAACGTCATCAAAAGTATCGGCTAATTTATAAGCCATTACTTGTAAATCTTCTTTGGTAAAAATCTGACTTTCAGGCTCTAATCCATACTTCACAGAATCCTTAAAAAGCATATTTTGCGTAAAACCGTCTGCTGATTTTTGCAATTCTTCCTGACTATTCTTAAAACCTGTATTCACTGCATTGAGTAATCTCAACCAATTATTTTTCGGGAAATAAGTACCTCCGTAAAAAGGTTTTCCGTCGGGCATTAAAAAAACATTCAAAGGCCAACCGCCATGTACTCCCATTGCCTGAACGGCATCCATATAAACAGCATCTACGTCTGGACGCTCCTCTCTATCTACTTTTATATTTACAAAAAAGCGATTCATCACTTCGGCTACATCCTCTTTCTCAAAACATTCATGTTCCATTACATGACACCAATGACAAGCCGAATAGCCAATACTTACCAAAATTGGTTTGTTTTCAGCTTTGGCTTTGTCTAATGCTTCTTTTCCCCACGGAAACCAATCAACAGGGTTTTGGGCGTGCTGTAATAAATATGGAGAAGTTTCTTTCGCTAATCTGTTCATTTGTGAATACTTATTTCCTAAAAAATCTTTTTAAAGTTCTTTGATTTTAATCGTAATATCATGTGGGGCAGTTTCATCGCCTCCAAAATAGGGATAAAGTTTATAGCCAACGGCAGTATTTCCCGAACATCCACGAGACAAAGTATCTGCCTTGCCGTTTAGTTTAAAGAGGTAGTACGAAGGTTGGATAATCAATTCATAGTCGGAAGCCGTATTAAGTGGTACAGTTCCTAATTCTTTCCATTGTCTAACACCATTTACATAACAATAAGCGTGAATGTGCATAGCATTTTCTACCCAATTCCATCCAAATCTGGCACTATTTACTTGATGGAAACTACTGCAATCAGCTACTCCATAAAGCTTGTTGATGTCGAACTGATTGATTGGGTCGATGGTTTTATAAATACACGAACTATCAAAAATAGCTTGGAATTTAAGTGAAGTCACTTCTGTACTTGGGTAACTGTTATTTTCGGCAAAGTTATTCCCCGCTTTTATCAAATAACTGACGAAAGATTTGGTTTCTTCCTTAGTAGGATTTGGGTCTATGTCTTCACGACAAGCAAAAAATAAGCTTGTAAAAAACAAGCCCATCAGCATTGACATCGCATAAAACAACCTTTTTCGCTTGGGAGATGTTTCGTTTGTGGCAAAATATGTTTTCTTCATTATTTCAAAAAAATTAATAAGCTTTCTTCAATGCTTCCCTCCGCTACTTGCATAAGTGGCAAGTTCGGAAGAAAACCTTTAACTTTGCAACGAAAATTTGCTTCATTCTATTTTAAAATACCAAAAGGCATTTGCCTTTTGTAGCGAAATAGGTGGTATCAACATATTTTTTGCGATATGCCTGAACCATTAAAATCATTAGTTTAAAGCTTTTTTCAATTTAATTTCCTGTAAAATTTAAGGATAACAACCTTACTAAAATGAGACAACATTTATCGCTGGTAGTAGAACCACACATTGCTTTCGACGCTGAAAATTTCAGAACACATTTAAGTAAACTTTTACAATTTCCTGTGGATGCACCTGCCATTATTCGTCCTTTGAAAAGGTCAATTGATGCCCGTGGACGACAAGTAAAAGTAAATGTTGAAGTAGAAGTATTTATTGATGAAACTCCTACGCCTGTTATTGCTTTCCAAAAAAATTATCCTGATGTTTCAAAAGCCAAACAAGCAATTATTGTTGGGGCTGGCCCTGCTGGACTTTTTGCTGCTTTGCGAATGATTGAACTGGGCGTAAAACCTATTGTGTTGGAAAGAGGCAAAGATGTAAGAAGTAGAAGACGAGATTTGGCGGCTATCAACAAAGAACATATCGTAAACCCAGAATCCAATTACTGTTTTGGCGAAGGCGGAGCAGGTACATATTCCGACGGAAAACTTTATACCAGAAGTAAAAAAAGAGGCGATATTCGTAGAGTATTGGAAATTTTGGTGGCTCATGGTGCTACCGAAGAAATTTTGGTTGATGCCCATCCGCACATCGGTACAAATAAATTACCACAGTTAGTAGCCGAACTTCGTGAAAGTATTTTAAATGCTGGTGGTGAAGTACACTTCAACACCAAAGTCACCGATTTTATTCTGCAACAAAAACAAATCAGAGGAGTTGTATTAGAAGATGGCAGAGAGATTTCGGGTATAGGAGTAATATTGGCAACGGGACATTCGGCAAGGGATATTTTTGAACTATGCCAGAAAAAAGATGTACTGATTGAAGCAAAACCTTATGCCATGGGTGTAAGAATTGAGCATCAGCAATCGTTAATAGATTCATTACAATATCACCAAAAAGAAAGAGGTAAGTACTTACCTGCGGCATCGTATAGCTTAGTTGCTCAGACTTTTTACAAAGGTGTACAACGAGGCGTTTTCTCATTTTGTATGTGTCCGGGTGGCTTTATCGTTCCTTCGGCTACTGCTCCGGGTGAATTAGTGGTAAACGGAATGTCGCCTTCTCGTCGAGATTCAAAATTTGCTAATTCGGGAATGGTAGTTGCCATTAATGAAATAGATACTTTGCCTTATAAAGCTTATGGGGCTTTGGCTGGTTTACAATTACAAAAAGAGTTGGAGCAAAAAGCCTGTATTTTGGCTGGTGGTGGACAAACTGCACCTGCCCAGTTGGTAGGAGATTTTATTAAAAACCATACTTCAAAAAATCTTTTAGAAACTTCTTATCAGCCCGGGCTTGTTTCGATGGATATGTTGGAAGTACTTCCTGATTTTATCGGAAAACCTTTGCAAGATGGTTTGCAACAGTTTGGTAAAAAAATGAGAGATTATGCTTCAAACCATGCTCAAATTATTGGTATCGAAAGCAGAACATCATCGCCAGTACGTATTCCGAGAGACAAAGAAAGTTTGGAACATCTTACCATTAAAAGACTTTTTCCTTGTGGCGAAGGTGCTGGTTATGCAGGTGGAATCATGTCGGCAGCAATGGACGGCGAACGTTGTGCAGAAAAATTAATTGAATATTACGCAAATGTTTAATTAGTTTTATAATATTGATAAGAATTAAAATAAGGATGATGAAATGTAGCCATGAATCTAAAATACCTATATTCAAAACCTGTCATTCATAATTCAACCATAGTACTGTACGAAAGATTTAATTAATTCGGATTTGGGTTTTCTAATTTCGGAAAATAGGAAAAGGAAACGTTTTTATAATTTAAAATCCGAAACCCAAAACCAACAACTTGACAATCCTTCGTACTTACTAAAAATAATTCATCATTCTTACTAAATTTCCTCGCCAGAAATATGATTGGTTTTGTACCATTTACCGAAAAACTTAGAAAAAGGCTTCAAGAACCCCTTCCCGGTAGGGTTGCCCACGAAATAATGGCTTCGGAATCGAGGCTAAAATTAAAAATGCTTTCGCCAAGCGAACGCACAAGAGAGAGTGCCGTTTTGATTTTGTTTTACCCCGAAAACGATAAAATTTACATACCGCTCATTCTTCGTCCACAGTACGACGGTGTGCATGGCGGACAAATGGCTTTTCCGGGCGGAAGAGCCGAAAAAGAAGATGAAAACCTCATCAGAACAGCCATGCGTGAAGCACAAGAAGAGATTGGAGTACGTTTGACGGATGTTAAAATTCTTGGAAAACTAACTAAGCTTTTTATTCCAGCTTCAAATTTTAATGTACAGCCCGTACTTGCTTTCTTGAACCGTAAGCCCGATTTTTACCCTGATGCCCGTGAAGTTGATAAAGTAGTAGAAGTATCTTTAGACGAAATCTTAAATCCAGCAATTATTGGTAGAAAAGTCTTGAACGTGCGAGGCGTTGAAGTAGATGCCCCTTTTTATAATATCCAAGACCATGTGGTTTGGGGAGCAACAGCTATGATGATTGCTGAACTTGTTGAAATTTTACGCTCTATCAAATAGATTTTACCTAATATTTTCAAAACATCTAAATATTTGTCAATTAAAGCCACTGTAAAATATCAATTATCCAAAAATTACATTTGGCTAAAAAAATTACTACCCACTCAAGGTCTTTAGCTAAAAATCATGGTCAGTACAGATATTTCCTGCTTTTTCTAAGCAAATTTTGTGTAAATTAGGGTTTTGAAATACCCAAAAAAACGAAAAGAAGGAAATAAGTGTCAATGGAAAACGAAAGTCTGCCTGAAAATTTAGAAGTAAATCCCACTAATAACTCACAAGAAGAGGCACTGCATCAGCAAGTTGCAGTAGCTGGTTTGTACGAAAACTGGTTCTTGGAGTACGCTTCTTATGTAATTTTAGAAAGAGCAGTACCAGCAATTGAAGATGGTTTAAAACCCGTACAACGCCGTATTCTACACGCTCTGAATGAAATGGACGATGGCCGTTTCAATAAAGTAGCGAACGTAATTGGCCAAACCATGCAGTACCACCCACACGGTGATGCTTCTATCAATGAAGCCATGGTGAATTTAGGACAAAAAGATTTGGTTTTTGATTGTCAAGGAAACTGGGGAGATTACCGCACAGGCGACGGAGCAGCAGCGGCTCGTTATATTGAAGTTCGTCTTTCAAAATTTGCCCATGATGTCATTTTCAATCCTCAAACTACGGAATGGCAACTTTCTTACGACGGTCGTAAACGTGAACCCGTTTCACTTCCTGTAAAATTCCCTTTATTGTTGGCACATGGTGTTGAAGGTATCGCTGTTGGGCTTTCTACCAAAATCATGCCTCACAACTTTATCGAACTTATTGAGGCGTCGATTGCTATTTTAAGAAACAAACCATTCGAATTATATCCAGACTTTCTGACGGGCGGAGCTATTGACGTTTCCAACTATCAGGACGGGCAGAGAGGTGGAAAAATCAGAGTAAGGGCCAGAATTGAAGAGTTTGATAAGAAAACTTTGGTTATCAAAGATATTCCTTTCTCAACTACCACAACCAATTTGATTGAATCTATCATCAAAGCCAACGATGCCGGAAAAATCAAAATCAAAAAAGTAATCGACAACACAGCCAAAGAAGTAGAAATCCAAGTTCAATTAGCACCCGGCGTTTCGCCCGATGTTACCATTGATGCTTTGTATGCTTTTACTGATTGTGAAATTTCTATTTCACCCAATGCATGTGTTATCATTGCAGACAAACCTCACTTTGTAGGCGTTTCTGAAATTCTAAAAGTTTGTACACAACAAACGGTAAAACTTTTAGAAAGAGAATTAGAAATCAGAAGAGACGAATTGATGGAGAAACTGCTCTTTAGTTCGCTCGAAAAGATTTTTATTGAAAATAGAATTTATCGCCAAATTGAAGAGTGCGAAACTTTTGAAGATGTAATTGCTACGGTTGACAAAGGGCTTGAACCTTATAAACCAGACTTTTACCGTGAAATTGTAGAAGACGATATTCTAAGATTATTAGAAATTCGTATCAAAAGAATTTCTAAATACGATGGTTTCAAGGCAGAAGAAGCCATGAAACGCTTGCAAGAAGAATTAGCCGAAGTATTGGATAATTTGGCTAATATCGTTCGCTATGCCATTGATTATTACAAAACCATTTTGAAAAAACATGGCAAAGGACGTGAGCGTAGAACCGAAATCAAAAACTTCAATACCATTTCTGCTGCCGTAGTGGCTGCCGCTAACCAAAAACTGTACGTTGACCGTGTAGGAGGATTTATTGGTTATGGCTTGAAGAAAGAAGAGTACGTGATGGATTGTTCGGATATTGATGATATTATAGTTTTCAGACAAGACGGACATTGCTTGGTTACCAAAGTACAAGAGAAAGTTTTTGTTGGAAAAGACATTATTTACGTTTCGGTTTTCAAAAAGAACGACGACCGAAAAGTTTATAATATGGCGTACTTTGATGGTAAATCAGGTATTACTTATGTAAAACGCTTTAAAATTACTGCCGTAACCCGTGACCGTCCGTATAATTTAACGGCTGGAAATCCAAAGTCAAAAGTCCTGTATTTCACTGCTAACGAAAACGGTGAAGCAGAAGTAGTACAAGTAAACCTAACGGCATCAAGTACGGCGAGAGTAAAACAATTTGAGTTTGATTTCAAAGACTTACTCATTAAAGGACGTGATTCTTTGGGTAATTTACTGACAAAATTCCCTGTAAGAAAAATTACCCTAAAATCGGCTGGAGTTTCTACTTTGGGTGGCGTGGATATTTACTATGACGAAAATGTAGGAAGATTGAACCGTGACGAACATGGCAAGTACTTGGGTAATTTCGATGCAAAAGACCATATTTTAGTAATTTATAAAGATGGACAATACGAACTTACCAATTTTGAATTGACCAATCGTTATGAACCAAAAGATATTATTTCACTCAGTAAGTTTGTTCCAGAAGGCATTATCACAGCGGTTTATTATGACGGAGCTTCAAAACTCTATTATGTAAAACGGTTCAGGATAGAAACTACAACAATTGACAAAAAATTCTTGTTTATTTCGGATGAAAAAGGTTCAAAATTGGTTTTTGTAAGTATTGATGTATATCCACGTATTGAAATTTCATACAAAAAAGATAATCAGCTAACAAAAGAAGAAATCAACCTCGACGAAGTAGCAGATGTTAGAGGCTGGAAAGCGATGGGAACTAAGCTAACACTTTTCAAAGTACAGCAAATAACGCCTTTAGCTCCAAAAATTGTAGAAGTTGCCCCAGAACCCGAAGTAAGTGTTGATATTCCTGTAAGTCCAAAACTTGTTCCGCCAGAGGAAATAGATTTTCCAGAATCAGGTGAACCGATTAAAGGTGAACAATTAGGATTATTTTAATTATATTTTTTAAAAGAATAAATCTAAAATGGCATAAATGTTATGATAAAACATTAAAAATGAGAAAATTAATAACATTTATGCCATCATTTTTTATTAAATTACACAAGCTTAGGAATTATAATAAACTCAGTTGAAGTTTTCCTAAAAATTTCAACTTAATAAAATGTATTACAAAACTGAAAAATACTTTTGAAATAGCGTTGGGAGAGCCTTTAGATTTTACTACATCCATCAAATGGTTCTTCAAGGGAGTCATCGCACTGGGGTTCTTTGCGTTGATAGGTATTTTATTGTGTAATATTTGGATTGTATATTCTACCGACGACCGTAATTTTTATCAACTCGATAAACTTCCTTCTAACGACATCGGTTTGGTCTTAGGCACAAGTAAAGCTGTGCCAGGCGGAAAAGCCAATCTTTTCTTTAAGTACAGAATGAACGCTGCCGCAAGGCTTTACAAAGAAGGAAAAGTAAAGTTCTTAATCCTCAGTGGCAATCACGATTCTATCTTCTACAACGAACCCAACGATATGCGTAAAGCTTTGATGAAATTGGGTGTTCCCGAAAATGTGTTGATTTTAGATTATGCTGGCTATCGTACTTTTGATTCCATTGTGCGTTGCAAAGACGTTTTCAGACAACATAAATTCACGATTATTTCTCAGCCAACCCATAATGCAAGAGCATTATTTTTAGCCAACCAATTAGGACTCGACGCTGTGGCTTTTGCAGCTCAAGATGTTCGTTCGGGTTATAAAACCTACTTCCGTGAGTACTTGGCTCGCCCAAAAGCAATCTTAGATGTTTATATCTTAGACCGCTCTGCTTATAACAAAGAAGAAAAATAGATTTGGGATGTCGGATTTTGGATTTCACAAATCGGAATTCAGATTTCGGGCATCGGCTGTCGAGTTTAGGATATAAGGTGTGTTAAGTTTCAATTTAAATATACTTCATAAACCATAGAGCTATTTTGTCCGAAATCAGAAATCCCCAATCCGCAATAGCATCATAATTTATATCTTGAAGTAAAATTCCTAACCGTTTCTGTGGCACTTTCTACAAAAAATTTGATGTATTCATTTTCTTTTTCTGCAAAAATATTCTGTGGTGTGTCTATCTTCAAAAGTTTCCCTTTTTGCATAATCCCGATTTTATCTGCTACCAAAAAAGCATCTAATAAATCGTGCGTCACTAAAACGCAGGCAATTTTTTCTTTTCTCACAATCTCAACCATTTTTGTACGCAAATGAGTACGATTGATTGAATCTAAATTACTAAATGGCTCGTCCATCAGCAAAGCTAAAGGTTCTTCGGCAATGGCACGAGCAATGGCTGCTCTTTGCTTTTCTCCGCCAGATACTTCTCTTGGTTTTTTATCTCTGATTTCATAAATCCCGCACAATTCCATCAGCTCTTTTACTCTTTTTTGGCGGTACTCCTGTGTGTAAGCCGTCAGCACAAGGTCGATATTTTCCCAAATTTTATAATCAGGTTTGAGTCGATAATCCTGTGGAACGAGCTTGATGTTTGGTAAATCTTTAATCAGACGATTGAAGTATAAATCTATCAACTGATTATTCAAGTATAATTTTCCAGTATCAGGAGTGATATTACCAGAAATAATATTCAAAAAAGTAGTTTTTCCTGAGCCACTTTCTCCGACAATCGCCAAAATTTCACCTGCTTGTACTTCTATCGAAAGATTATCTACAACCGTTTTATCTTGATATGTTTTTGTAATATTTTCTAATTTTAGCATCTAAAAATTCTTTCTCTTTTACAGTGTTTAAGGCAAATAAAAAGCTTACGGATTTGTATCACCGTAAGCTTTTTCTAAAGTATTCAAAAACGAATCGGAGCTTTTATTAGCGTGCTGAATTAAAAATTTGGAGTATTGAATTTTAATTTTCTCATAAAATCAATCAATTATACTCACAACTCAACACTCACAATTCAGCCATCATACTTACGCTCCCTGTTCTTTTATTTTCTCCCAGCCAATTTTTCGGTATTCTCTCAACAAAAGTAAGGCAATTATTAGAAAAATTGGCGAAAGTGCTATCAATCCGAAAGAAGTCTTTGCCACAAAGTAATGTACAAAACCCAAAATCGGTGCGATAATAAATAAAATCAAGAAATGAAGCCATTGGCTGCCTTTTACTTTTCCTCCAGAAACTTCAGTAGAAAATGGCATCGAAAACTCACTATTCATGATATTTAAACTCATAAAAAACAAAGTTCCACACATCGCAAATAGAATGTCATCAAACATTCCTAAGCCTGCTTTAATCATCAAAACCGTTCCGACAATTACAAAAACTGGAATGCCAATTTTTACCAAAATGGATTTTATGCCTCCCAAAATAATTTCTCCCGGTTTGTCCAAAGGCGTTACTCGGTACAACCAAGCCGCTTTCCAGTCGTCTGAAAGATAAATTTGTTGCGTAAAAATCCAAATCGTAAACATGGTATAATACAAAACCATCAGCACATTAAAATCTTCTTTCTGAACTTCCGTAAAATAATTGTACAAAAAGTAAATAATCATTCCAAAAATTGGATAAGCTCTTACTTTGAATTTGCGGTCACGAGAAGTAATATTCCAAACAAATTCAAAAGCAGATTTTTCAACAATACTTTGGGTGAAAATACCTGAAATTATCCTTAAAAAACCTTTCTTTGAAGTCGTTTTCTTTACTTGTTCAGTAATCTCTGGAGTTCCGAGTCCTGCTAAATTTTTAGCAAACAAGGGCGATAAGTAATTATTAATCAAGTACAAAGACAAAAACGGAATCACTAACACCAAGAGTATAAAAATCAAATAAGGCAATTCAAAATGACCATTAATCAAAGATTCCATTACGCCAGCAAACCAAGCAGGCGGAGTAAGATAATGCCACCATTTGATTTCGATATTTTGCACCGTAGCCCCAATTAATTTATCAGTTCGAGCAATGAATTGATAACCCACAGCCAAGAAAACCGAAAAGCCAATTTGTGCATAACCGATAATATCTTTCAGTTTTTCTTCTGAAACTACTTTTGTTAATAAAAGATAAAGAATACTTGTCAAGAAAATCGTGATTAAGCACAGCAAAGCCACGCAAAGTGTAAACAACAAACCTGCTTGCCAACCAAATTTAATAGTCGTAAAAACAATAGAACCAATAGAATTGGCTAAAGTAAGCATTCCTAAGAAAACGATGATGTGAATCATCCTTGCCATCCAAATTACTTTTCCATCTACAGGTCGAGGTAATAGAATGACATTGTCGCTGGTATCGAAGAGTACTTCTGCAAAATCAGAAATCATGTTAAACGCCACCATAAACATAATGAAAGCAAAACTTATCATCATGACTAAATACAGCGGTTGGTCTAAAATAAAAATAGTAATTCCATAAAAAAAGCTAAAAAACGCTTGAAAAATCAAAGACTTTCCAAAAGTGTTATTCAATTCTTTTTTTTGCGTTTGTGTTCGCTGGACTCCATGAACTCTTCTATTTTCGGCTAATAATTTCACCTCCACAATGGCTCTGAGCGAACGATAATCAATTGAAAGCCAACGAAAAAGCCATTGAAGTTTATCAAGGATAAAAAGTATAAAATTTGTCATGTTTATAGAGAAGATAAAGCTTGGATAAATTCATCAGCACGGGCTTGGTTTTCATGGTTTCCACCCGTTAAACTACCGAAAACACCTTCTAATGAAGACATTGAATCCTGAGCTTTCAGCTCTTCAAAAGTACCATTGGCAACAATTTGTCCTTTGTTGATAATGACGATGCGGTCGGAGAGTTTTTCTACCACATCCATAATGTGCGAAGAGTAGAGAATTGTTTTACCTGCTTTTTTGAGTTTTGCTAAAATTTCTTTTACCAAAATCACCGCATTGGCATCCAAACCTGAAAGTGGTTCATCTAAAAATATAATGTCTGGATTATGAATCATTCCAGAAATGAGTAATACTTTTTGTCGCATCCCTTTTGAAAAAGTACTCATTCTTGAATCAATTACATCACTCAAGCCGAAAAGTGAGAGGAGTTCTTTGGCTCTTTTTTCAATCTGAGCATCTTCGAGTTGGTACAAACGACCGATAAAGAGTAAATACTCCATAGGCGTGAGTACTTCGTACAACATGGCATTTTCGGGAACATAACCAATGTGTTTTTTTACTTCCATCGCATCTTTCTTAACGTCGTAGCCCAGAATGGATACTTCGCCAGAAAAATCGCCTAAAATTCCGATGAGGATTTTTAGTGTAGTACTTTTACCTGCACCGTTTGGCCCAATGTAGCCAATAATTTCGCCCTGATGAATGTCGAGGTCGATGCCTTTTAAAACTTGTTGGTCGCCATAACTTTTTTGTAAGTTACGAATGGAAATTACGGGTGTGAGTTCTTGCATTTTTTTAATTTTGGTTTAATTTGAGTTTAAAAATAAAATATACTTAGAACAGTATAGAACATTCCTAAGTTTTTACATATTTTTGTGACAAGGTAATCAAAAAAATATTATCAAATAATCTCAATTTTTCACAAACGCTAACTATGTTACTTTTAGGTTTAGATTTAGGTACTTCATCCATCAAGGCTTCCGTGGTAGATGGCTCAACGGGCAAATTACTTGCTTCTGCACAATACCCAGATACCGAAAATACAATTTCTTCGCCCCAAGATGGCTGGGCTGAACAAGACCCCGAAATGTGGTGGACTTGCGTACAGGAAGCGATTCAAAGATGTAATTCATCGGGGAAATACAATCCTAAAGATATTCAAGCGGTCGGAATTGCTTACCAAATGCACGGATTAGTGATAGTCGATAGAAACCTACAAGTATTGCGTCCTTCAATTATTTGGTGCGATAGCCGTGCCGTTGAAATTGGGAACAAGGCGTTTAAAAAAATTGGTGAAGAAAAAAGTTTAGCTCATTTACTAAACTCTCCTGGAAATTTTACGGCTTCAAAACTGGCTTGGGTAAAAGAAAACGAACCTAAAATTTATGGTTCAATTTATAAAGTAATGCTTCCGGGTGATTTTATTGCCATGAAACTTACTGACACCATTACTACTTCCAACTCAGCACTTTCGGAAGGTATTTTTTGGGATTTTCAGAGTAATGCTGTTTCAGAAGACGTAATGAAAGCTTATGGTTTTCCAAGTACTATTTTGCCAGAAATTCGTCCGCTTTTTTCAAGTCATGGAGAAGTAAAAAGTTCAATTGCGGATGCTTTGGGCTTAAAAGCTGGCATTCCTGTTACTTATAAAGCTGGCGACCAACCTAATAATGCTCTTTCATTGAATGTATTAGATCCAGGCGAAGTAGCCGCTACGGCTGGTACTTCGGGTGTAATTTATTCTGTTTCAGACAAAGTTAGTTATGACCCAAAATCAAGAGTAAATACATTCGCACACGTCAACCACGAACTAAACGGTTTGAATCGTCTGGGAACGCTTTTGTGTATCAATGGAACAGGGATTTTAAATCGCTGGGTACGTGATAACGTAGCGGCTGGTTTGAGCTACCAAGCCATGAATACTTTGGCTTCAAAAGTAAAAGATGGTGCTGATGGTCTCAGAATTTTACCATTCGGAAACGGAGCAGAAAGAGTTTTAGAAAACAAAGTAGTTGGTGCAAGTTTTCATGGCATCAATCTGAATTTGCATAGCAATGCACATATTATTCGTGCTTCGCAAGAAGGTATTGCTTTTTCGCTCAAGTACGGCATGGACATTATGGCAGAAAACGGTACTTCGCCTTCGGTAATCAGAGCTGGAAAGGCTAATATGTTTTTGAGTGATGTTTTCTCGCAAGCCTTGGTAAACGTTACGGGTGTTGGCGTAGAATTGTACGATACCGATGGAGCAAAAGGTGCAGCTTTAGGAGCAGGCATTGGCGTAAATTACTTTAGCAATCCAAAAGATGCTTTTGTAAATATGGAAAAAATTGGGGTGGTAGAACCAGAACCAAACAGAGTAGAAGCTTATCAAGAAAGCTACCAAGATTGGAAAAGAATTTTGGATGAGCAAATTAACGAGCTGAAATAATTTATATAGTATCTTTGAACTCACTAATTGCTTAAAGGATAAAATTTTGAACTGTTTCACTAATTGCTTAAAGGATAAAAATATGTTTTTGCCAAACAAACCTTTAAGGATTAATGAAAAAAAAGCTTCAACTGCTATTGTTGTTTACTTTAGCATTCCAAACGCTCAAAGCTCAAAGAGTTTATTCTGTTGTTTTTGACCAATTGCCAAGAGACTTTCAAATTTATCAACGCAATGATTCAAATGAAGCAGAAGTAAAAATTTCTGGCATTATAGAAATTACTGGCTGGGACTATATGTCTGTGGTAGTAACTCGAAACAGTGCTTCTTTTCAATATCAACGTTCCAATTTCCAATACAACAGTAAAGGAATTGGAACGTTTTCTATTTCTACAAAAATCAAAGCTGAATTGGCTGACTATAATTTTGATGTTTACGCTGTCAAAGGCAAAGATTCACTTTTGATGGCAACCAAGAAAAATATCGCCGCAGGGGAGATTTTTCTTATCAACGGTCAGTCAAATGGGGCGGCTTATAATGTGGAGTATCCCGTTTATCTTTTTACCAATAAGTATTGCCGAACTTTTGGTTTAGCCAAAGAAAACCAAGTTTATACCGAAGCCGATACGCTTTGGTCGCAGTCGAATTACAGCATTGGCGTTTGGGGTTTAGAACTTCAAAAATTATTACTTGAAAAGTACCAGATGCCAAGTTGTATTATCAATGGTTCGGTTCATGGTACTACTATCAATGCCCATCAAAGAGACAACAATAATCCAACAAGTATTGGCTCTATTTACGGAAAATTGCTTTACAGAGCCCAAAAAGCCAGAGTCGATAAAAACTTTAGGGCATTTTTCTTTTGGCAAGGCGAAAACGACATTGTGGAAGATGACCCGTGGCTTTGGCCAGAAAAATTCGAGCAACTGTTTGCTTCATGGCAAAGCGACTATAAAAACCTGAGTAAATACTACATTTTTCAAGTGAATGTCCTGACTGTAAAAAATTATGGTTCAGGTGTACTTCGTGACTATCAGCGTAAATTACAAGACCTTCACAAGCCTTGGATTGAAAGCATAGCAACGGTAGGAAACCAAGGCTATGACGGCGGACATTACACCACCGAAGGCTACAAAGTATTTGCTAATGAAATACTTAGAAGAATTGAAAGGGATTATTTTGGAGTAAAACCAAGTACGAATGTATCCTCGCCGAATATCCGAAAAGCCTTTTATACTTCATCTAAAAAAAATGAAATTGCCTTAGTTTTTGATGAGGGTCAGGAAATGCTTTGGAAAAACGATACTACCCTTACTAACAACGACGGTACTCTGGCAACACAATACATGAAAGATTATTTTATGCTTGATAATAAACTTGGAACTGTTAGTAGTGGAAAGGCATCAAAAAACACCATTATTTTGACATTGAATCAACCATCATTTGCAAAAAAAATAACTTACCTTCTCCCCTATTTTCCTTATGATGATACCGAAAAAAGAAGTTTTTACGGCGGGCCTTATCTTCAAAATGTACTTGGTGTAAAAGCCCTCACGTTTCAAGATCTTGATATTTACGAAAAAGACCCCGACTTGCCAACTAAATTAGATTCGGTAGTATTATCGGCAAAGGCTACATTTTTTAATAAAGTAAGCCTAAATTGGCAAAGTGTTTCTGGGGCAAGTAAATACATTATCGAAAGAAAAGCATCAAATCAAGATTTTAAAATCATTGCTACTTTAGATAGTTCATCGCAATCTTATCTTGATACCAATCTCACTGCCAATACCATTTATACTTACAGAATTCAGGCTTTGAACGAAAGTATTTCTTCGGATTATAGTCTTGTAGAAATCCAAACGCCTGCCTTGTTAGCAACACCCAATTTGCAGGCTACTGCCATTTCTCACGAGCGTATCCAAGTACAGTGGTTGCCTGTTTCGGAGGCTACTCATTATATTTTAGAAAGAAAAATAAGTAGCGAAAACACTTTTCAAAAAATATTTGAAAGCGAGGCTTTACTCAGCTTTACTGACACAAACTTGATTGCCAATCAAACTTATTTTTACCGATTAAAAGCCAACAATCTTCTCACTGAATCTGCTTTTGCAACAGCCGAAACCAGAACTTTCAGTATCTTAGGCACGGAGTATGAGCCTAATTCTTCGGTACTGATTTACCCAAATCCAAGCAAAGGAAGTTTAATCATAAAGCTAAAGACGCTTGATAATTATATTGTAAGTATTTTAGATTTTATAGGAAATAAAGCATTTGAGCAAACATTTTTTAAGCAAAATAGTATTTCTTTAGATTTATCAACACTGAAAAAAGGGCTTTATCTTGTGTTAATCAACAATAATCAAGAGATTTACAGTCAGAAAATTTATTTAGAATAAAATATACCCCTAAAAATCAATGTCAACAATTCAAGCAATTATTCTTGCAATTATAGAAGGGCTTACAGAATTCCTTCCTATTTCTTCTACTGGACACATGGTATTGATGAGTTCGTATTTAGGAATTGAAAACGACAAATTCACAAAACTTTTTGAAGTATGTATTCAGCTTGGTGCTATTTTGGCGGTAGTTGTGTTGTACTGGAAGAAGTTTTTTGATTTCTCTAAATGGCAATTTTATGTGAAATTAATTTTGGCGGTTATTCCTGCCTTGATTTTTGGAAAACTTTTAGATGATGTCATTGACGAACACTTGGGTAATCCGGCTTTTATTGCAACAGTTTTATTGGTGGGTGGCGTAATTCTTTTATTTGTTGATAATTGGTTCAAAAAACCAACCATTACCGAAGAAACCGATATTACCAACATTACGGCTATCAAAATTGGTACTTATCAATGTTTGGCAATTATGTTTCCGGGTTTGAGTAGAAGTGCCGCAACGATTATCGGCGGGATGCAACAAAAACTTAGTAGAGGTCTTGCCGCAGAATTTTCATTCTTTTTGGCAGTACCAACTATGGCGGCGGCTACGGGCTATAAATTATTGAAATTTATTTCTGAAGAAGGCAGTATTTCAAGCGAAGAAATCAAACTTTTAGGCATCGGAAATCTCGTTGCTTTTGTAGTAGCAGTTTTAGCTATCAAATTTTTTATAACAGTTTTAAATAAATACGGGTTTAAATATTTTGGTGTTTACCGTATCATTGTCGGAATCGTTATTCTTGTAACTTTAGCGACAGGCACACATTCATAATGAATCAAGAAACAAACATACAGCAAAGTATTCAACAGACCTCTCCAGACCCTGGGGAGGTTTTATTAATTGATAAGCCCCTTACTTGGACATCTTTTGATGTAGTAAAAAAACTAAAATTTGCAGGAAAATTCAAGAAAATTGGTCATGCTGGCACGCTCGACCCGCTCGCAACGGGCTTGTTGATTTTGTGTACAGGCAAAATGACTAAACAGATTGATTCTTTCCAAGCCCAAGAAAAAGAGTACTCTGGTACTTTTGTGTTAGGAAAAACCACGCCTTCGATTGATTTGGAAACGGAATTTGATGAAGAATTTCCTATCGAACACATCAACGAAACTGTTTTACAAGAAGCATTAAGTAAATTTCAAGGAAAAATTTTACAGATTCCTCCTATTTATTCGGCTATTCAAGTCAACGGAAAAAGGCTGTACGAATTGGCTCGAAAAGGAAAAACGGATGCAGATATTGAAATCAAATCAAGAGAAGTAGAAATTTCTAAATTTGAGATTAATACTACTAATTTTCCTGAAATCAAATTCTCAATCGTTTGCTCAAAAGGAACTTATATCAGAAGTTTGGTCAGAGATTTTGGTTTAGCTTGCCAATCGGGAGCTTATCTAAGTTCACTTAGAAGAGAAAAAATCGGTGATTTTGATGTAAAAAATGCACTGACTATTGAGGAATTTATTGAACAAAGAAAAGTTAATCAGTAATTGGTGATTAGCGATTAGTTATTAGATTTTATTTTCATTTTAAAGGCTAAAGTTCTGTTTTACTTCAATAAAAACGAAGTTCTTTAGAGCTAAAATACAAATGCAAGTTTATCACGGAATACAGGAATTTAAGAAGTTAGCCAATGCGGTTGTGACGAGTGGTACTTTTGATGGCGTACATCTTGGACACCAAAAAATACTGAGTCGCTTGAATGAAGTAGCATCGCAAACACAAGGCGAAAGCGTGGTTATTACTTTTTACCCACACCCAAGAAGTGTTATTTCTTCTGATAATCAATCTGTTAAATTACTTTCAACGCTTGATGAAAAGATAGAGCTTCTCGAACAAAATGGTATTCAGCACCTTTTGATTATTCCATTTACCAGAGAATTTTCGGAGCTTACCTCAGAAGCATTTATCCAGAAAATTTTGCTTGAAAGTATCGGAACAAAAACTTTAGTGATTGGCTACGACCACCGTTTTGGTAAAAATAGAGAAGGCGGATTCGATTATTTAAAAGCCAATTGTGCAAGATATGGTTTTAATATCGAAGAGATTGCTCGCCGTGATATTGATAATGTAGGAGTAAGTTCATCAAAAATCAGAAAAGCTTTGTTAGAAGGAAACGTACAATCTGCCGACCAATTATTGGGCAGAAATTATTCAATTTCTGGACTTATCGTTAAAGGCAAGCAATTGGGAAGAACCATCGGTTTCCCGACTGCCAATATTCAAGTAAGAGAAGTAGCCAAATTGATTCCTACCGACGGTGTGTATGCAGTAAAAGTACATTACAACAGTGAAACTTTTGGTGGAATGTTGAACATTGGAAACCGCCCAACGGTCGATGGTACTTATCAAACCATTGAAGTAAATATTTTTGATTTTAATCGAGAAATTTATGGAGAAAATCTGACCGTAGAATTTATCAGTAAAGTAAGAAATGAACAGAAATTCAGTGGATTAGATGCCCTGAAAGCTCAAATCGCCAAAGACCAAGAAGTAATAAAAGAAATTTTAAAGAGTACCGATAAGTAAATTGGTACTCTTTAAAATTTTCATCAATTTATATTAAACCATCTTCACATAACTTCCCAACCATTTAATTTCAGAAGTATGTTTTGACATGATTTTTTGAACGCTTTCGTCTAAGAAATAGCCGTCAAATTCCATCAGAAACCAGAAATTAAATTGTTCGCCTTCCTTCACTGGACGGCTCTCAATTTTCAATAAATTAATTCCTTGACTTTCAAATTCTTGCAAGAAACGCACCAAAGTACCCGGTTTTCCGTCTTCTGGTAAACGTGCGATAATCGTGGTCTTATCGTTTTCACTTTTCTGATTGATAAAATCTTTACCAATAATAAAAAAGCGAGTACGGTTTTGTGCTGAATCTTGGATATTGTCAAACAAAATTGGCACATCGAATAATTTAGCGGCAATATGAGAACAAATGGCTGCTGAGTCAGTTTCTTGTCCTGCCAATTTTGCTGCTTTAGACGTAGAATCTACTTGTACGAAGAAATCATCTTCTTTGCCTCCAAAGTAATCATTCAAGAATTTTTCGCATTGTCCAAAAGCGATGTCTTTTGAATAAATTCGTTTGATGTCTGATAATTTATCAGCTTTTGTAGCAAAAGTAAAATGAACAGAAATCACTACTTCTGCCACGATTTTCAAATCTGTTTCATTCAATAAATCAATCGTTTCTTTTACAATTCCTTCCAAATTGTTTTCGATAGGTACAACGCCAAATCTTGCACGACCTGTGTCCACACTTTCAAAAACCGAGCGGATATTAGGCAAAGCCAAATAGTCGCTCATTGCCCCGAATCTACTTTCAGCAGCTTGGTGCGTAAAGCTTCCTTCTGGGCCCAAGTAAGCAATTCTTTCTGGAAGTTCGAGATTACGAGAAACCGCAAAAATTTCTAAATAAATGGCTTCAATAGCAGCTCTATTGAGTAACCCTTTATTCATAGACGCTAATCTGTCCACAATTTGCTTTTCTCGTTCAGGGCGGTAGATGACCGTCTGAGTACTCTTTTTTAGCTCGCCTACGTGTTTTACTACTTCCATTCGCTTGTTGAGGATTTCAAGCATTTGGTTGTCGAGCGAGTCAATTTGATTTCTTAATTCTTCGAGAGACATTTTTAAAATATTAGATTGAATTGGCAATGATTTCGTGAACTAATGAACAGATAATCACAATTCACGCAATCACTAATTCACGCAATCTATTTTGATTTAAGCCGCTAATTCGGCTGGGTCTTTTTCTATAATCAGGTTTTCGATGATAAATTTCTGACGGTCGGGCGTATTTTTTCCCATGAAATAAGTCAGAATTTTCGGTATCGTTGTGTCTTTATTCAAAATCACAGGCTCTAAACGAATATCATCATTGATAAACTTGGCGAATTCTTCTGGCGAAATTTCTCCTAAACCTTTAAATCGAGTAATTTCTGGTTTTGGTCCTAATTTTTCGATTGCCTTCAAGCGTTCTTCATCCGAATAACAATAAATCGTTTCCTTTTTATTTCTTACTCTAAACAAAGGCGTTTCAAGAATGTACAAGTGTCCATTTCTTACCAAATCTGGGAAAAACTGTAAAAAGAATGTCATCATCAACAATCGAATGTGCATCCCATCCACATCGGCATCGGTAGCGATAATGATTTTATGATAACGAAGTCCTTCTAAACCTTCTTCAATGTTTAAAGCGTGTTGAAGTAAATTAAATTCTTCGTTTTCGTAAACAATCTTTTTGGTCAATCCAAAGCAATTCAAAGGCTTACCTCGCAAACTAAATACGGCTTGACTTTGCACATTACGAGATTTGGTGATTGAACCACTGGCAGAATCCCCTTCGGTAATAAAAAGCATAGAATCATAACGATTTTCAGCTTTTTCATCCGTTAAGTGTACTCTACAATCTCTCAGTTTTTTATTGTGCAAATTGGCTTTTTTGGCACGTTCGTTTGCCAATTTTTTGATGCCTGCCATGTCTTTGCGTTCACGTTCCGACTGCTCGATTCTCTTTTTGATAGCATCAGCGATGGTAGGATTTTTGTGTAAATAATTATCAAGATTTGTTTTGATAAAATCACCTACAAAACTTCTTACCGACTGCGAATTTGAGTCTGGCGACATTGTGTTTGAACCCAATTTTGTTTTTGTTTGTGACTCAAAAACAGGTTCTTGTACACGAATAGCAATTGCTCCTACAATACTTGCACGCACATCTTCTGGTGCATAATCTTTCTTATAAAACTCTCGAATGGCACGAACAATTGCCTCACGGAAAGCCTGCAAATGCGTTCCTCCTTGTGTAGTATTCTGTCCGTTTACGAAAGAATAATACTCTTCACCATACTGATTTCCGTGCGTAAGTGCTACTTCAATATCTGCTCCTTTTAAATGAATAATTGGATAGCGACGTTCTTCTTCGGCAGAATACTTACTCAATAAATCGAAAAGACCATTTTGTGAATAATACTTTTGCCCATTGAAATTAATGGTCAAACCAGCATTCAAATAAGCATAATTCCAAATCAGGTTTTCTAAGTACTGCGGAATGTAGTGGTAATTTTTGAAAATGGTATTATCAGGTTCAAAAATTACTAAAGTACCATTTCGGGCATTTGATTCAGTACCATCTGGCGACTCAGCTACTAATTCACCTTGTTTAAATTCAGCCCATTTGGTTTTACCTTCACGGAAAGACTGTACTTTAAAATAAGACGAAAGAGCATTCGTAGCCTTAGTACCCACACCGTTCAAACCAACAGATTTTTGAAAAGCACCCGAATCGTACTTTCCACCTGTATTAATCTTAGAAACACAATCAATCACTTTTCCTAATGGAATACCTCTTCCGTAGTCACGGACTTCAACACGGTGGTCACTAATTTTAATTTCAATGGTCTTGCCATTTCCCATCATGTGTTCGTCGATAGAGTTATCCATGATTTCTTTTACCAAAACATAAATACCGTCGTCAATAGAAGAACCATCTCCTAATTTTCCGATATACATTCCTGGACGAAGCCTAATGTGTTCTTTCCAATCGAGCGACCGAATGTTATCTTCGGTATATTGTACAGCAGTAGGGTTTGTTGACATTAATGAAAGGTTTTAAATAGTGTTAATCTTCTTGAATAAGCCAAAAAGGAATAGGAATCCCTATTTAGCAAAAACGATGTTTTCTTTTTATCAAGAAAGCAAAGCTACAAAAACATTAAGAATTTATAAAATTAGGATGATTTAATAGATACTGGATAATTAATCTAAGAGAAGGTCGTTAGAAATTAGTAAAAGTTGATTTACTTTGCACTTTATTTAATAGTAATTCGGTTTATCAATCAATTATTGATTGGCAAAATTATCCTTGTAAACCCAAAGTCTTAAAGATTTATATGTTTAAAATCATGTTAACAAGCGACCTCTTTCAACAGGCAAATACTCGATTTATTTCCGCACCAACATCAAAAATGCCTTTACTTACAGTGGCTCTGTTTATTTTCCTTTTCCCAAGTATTCTTTTAGGACAAACGGTAAACTTAGGAGACCTTCCTGCTTCTACTACCACTGCTATACAAGGAGCAAAAAAAGCAGCTACAAGTACCACTACCACCGCAAAACCTGCTAATTCGGAAGCCCGAAAAGTAAATGATTCTGCCAACAACAAAGCAGAAAGTAGTTCAGAAAACGATGTACGTAATGCCAAAATACAAACAGGCGACGGTGTAGATTCAGCTACTGCGGCTTTGAGAAAAAAAATATTTGGTATCAATATCTTCAACAATAGCAAAATCTCATTTGAACCTTCATTGAATATCCCTACACCCAAAAATTATATTTTGGGTACAGGCGATGAACTTATCATCGACATCAATGGCTACTCTGAGGAACATTACACGCTACCCATTACAGCAGAAGGTTACATTAAAATTGCTAAAGTTGGTAATGTTTTCGTAAGCGGACTAAGTATTGAAGAAGCTAAAAAAAGAATAACTGACAGATTATCAAAAATTTACGTTGGACTCCGTCCCTATGGAGGAATGCCAGCTAATACCACTGCTACTATCTCTTTGGGTAATATCAAAACGATTAGAGTAACGATTTTAGGAGATGTTATCACTCCTGGTACTTATTCGGTTTCGTCTTTATCAAGAGTGATGAATGCTCTTTATTTGGCTGGTGGACCTAATGAAAATGGTACTTTCCGTGAAATTAGAGTAATTAGAGATAAAAAATTGATTGCTAAAGTCGATTTGTACGACTTATTAACCACTGGAAATTTACGTCAGAATATTAGTTTACAAGACCAAGACCTTATTCAAGTTGGTACTTATAAATCAAGAATTGAAATTCAAGGACAAGTAAAAAAACCGGGAATTTTTGAAAATTTACCAAACGAAAGTTTAGAAAGAATCATCAACGAATACGCAAATGGTTTTACGCCTGATGCGTACAAGGCTATCCTTAAAGTATTGAGATACACGGATAAAGCTACAAAATTGATTGACTTAAACGCAGATTTACTTTCTTCATTTTATCCGAAAGCAGGTGATATTATTACTGTTGAAAGAATTTTAGTAACTCGTCTCGAAAATCCAGTTACTTTAAGTGGTGCAGTACTAAGACCTGGACAATATTCATTAAACGATAACCCAACACTTAGTAAATTAATCAGCAGAGCAGAATCTTTTACGCCTGATGCTTTCTTGGGAAGAATTCTAATTACTCGTTTAAAAGAAGACTTATCAAAAGAAAACATTGCTATTAATTATAACGACATCCTTTCTGGTAAAACGCAAGATGTAGTTTTACACGCTCAAGATGTAATTACTGTTTATTCAAGTTTTGAATTAAAAGAAACTTATACCGTTAGGATTCAAGGAGAAATTAATTTAAAACCTTCCGCTCCGATTACAAGTCCGCCAAACACAGGTACGACTGGCGTAGCTGAAACACCAGCAGAAGAATCGCCTGATACTGCTCCAATAGGTTCGTTTCCTTACCTTCAAAACATGACCGTAGAAGACCTTATCGAGCAAGCTGGTGGTTTGAAAGAATCAGCTGCAACAGGTAGAATTGAGGTAATCAGAAGAAAGAAAAATATTGGCAAAGACGACCCAAGCCAAATTAACTCAACCATTGGCGAACGCTTCAATTTTACTATCAATAGTAATCTTAGCTTAGATGCCACAGCTTCTAAGTTCATTCTTGAACCTTTTGATGAAGTATTTGTTCGTTCTTCGCCCAATTATGAAAAGCAACAATTCGTTTCGGTAGAAGGGCAAATTACTTTCCCAGGTATTTACGGCTTAGAAAGAAAAGACGAACGTATTTCTGAAATCATCAAAAGATCAGGCGGACTTAGTGCTCAGGCCTATCCAAAAGGAGCTACTTTGGTGAGAAAGTTCCGTATCAGTAAACAAGAAGCTGAACGCAAAAGCAAGCAACTCAACGAATTATCAGATAATAGCCAAGAAGTATCCTTGAAAGTATCAGCAGTACAAGAAGAAACGAGTGAATCTATCGGTATTGATTTGGTAAAAGCTTTGGAAGAACCAGGAAGTAGTGCTGATATGTTGTTGCAAGACGGCGACATCATCAAAATTCCAAAAGAGCCACAAACTGTTAGAATCCAAGGTGAAATACTTTATCCAACTTCAACAAGATATTTAGATGGAATGCCATTTAAACACTATATTTCGGAAGCTGGAGGATTTACTGAATTATCTGCTCGCAAACGTTCTTATATCATTTATGCAAACGGTTCAGTAGATAGAACTCGTAAAATTTTAGGTTTATTCAATATGTATCCTAAAGTATCGCCCGGCTCTGAAATCGTTGTACCAAGCTTAAACTTAAAAGTATCGGCTTCACAGCAAGTTTTACAGACTATTCAGTCACTATCAATGGGATTGGCAAGTCTTGGAACATTATTGGTACTTATAAGAACATTCAAGTAATTATTAATCAAATTATGTCAGAAATTCAATATACTCCTTTACCCGAAGACCAGTTTTCGTTTAAAGACATCATATTTAAAATCTTAAAATTCAAAAACCTATTAGTTTCAAACTGGAAAACCATTGTTTTGGTAACGGTTGTTGGGGCTGTTATTGGTTTAGCTATCGACTTTTTCAATAAAAAACCACCATTTTATACTGCCAAAATTGTTTTTAACATGGAAAACGGCGGTGGCGGAAGTGCTGGTGGTGGATTATCGGATTTAGCCAGTGCTTTTGGTATCAATACAGGTAGTGCGGCTTCGGTTGGACTGTTTGCTGGAGAAAACTTTTTAGAGCTTTTGAAGACCAAGAACCTTTACAACAGAGCTATTTTAGCAAAAGTAAAAGTAAACGGCAAAGACGTGATTTTTGGCAATTACTATCTTCAAAAAAGTGGTATTCGTGATTATGAAATGGAGGACGACGAAGAACTAAAAACTTTTCAGTTCAAACATAATACTTACGCAAAACTTACACCTAAAGAAAAATCTAAAGTACGTCTTATCCAAGAATTCTTGATGCCTGTAACTATGATTATGAACGAAAGTAGAAAAGCTTCTTTCATGACTTTACAAGTATCTACCAGAAATGATACACTTTCGTATTTGTGGGCAAATCTTTATTTAAAAACAGTGACTGATTTTTATAGAGAAACCAAAACACAAAAAACACAAGAACTCCTAACCTTGATTGAAAGAAGAGTGGATTCTCTTCGTCATGAATTATACGCTACACAAGGTGCAGCCGCACGTTTTGCCGACCAAAATCAGCAAATCATCGTTCAGCAAGGATTAATTCAACAGCAAAGATTAAACACCAATAGCTCGCAGTTGCAAGGAATGTATTTTGAAGCCGTAAGAAATTTAGATAATCTAAAGTTCTCGATGGTGAAAGAATCTCCTCTTTTAACAAGAATTGACGACCCTGAATTACCTATTTCTAAAGACCCCTCACCTAATTCTAAATCCGTAATAATTGGTGGAGTTTTAGGTTTCTTTTTATCTATACTCTATTTTGCGTTAAGGAAAACGCTTGTAGAACTAAGCAAAATTTCAACTACATAACAAAATTTAATTTATGCAAGAAATAGTTATTGAATCAGGAAGATCAGAAAAATATTACTGGCAAGATTTATGGAGATTTAGAGAATTACTTTTCATTTTAGCCATACGTGATATTACAGTTAAATACAAACAAACCTTTGTAGGAGTAGCTTGGGCAGTATTTCGCCCAGTGCTTACAGTATTGGTTTTTGTTTTTGCTTTTGATAAAGTGGCAAAAATAGAAAGTCATTCAGCTATTCCTCTTCAAATCATCATTTTTACAGGTGTAATCTTCTGGAACTTCTTCGCTATGTCTTTCCAGCAAGTAAGTAATAGTATTACTGGAAATGCCAATTTGGTATCTAAAGTGTATTTCCCAAGATTGCTGATGCCTTTGAGTGCCGTAGCTGTGCCTTTATTAGACTTTTTAGTTGGCTTTGTAGTAATGATTCCCTTCCTCATTTACAAAGGCTATACTCCTACTATTCATATCGTTTTTGTACCTGTATTCTTATTTTTAGCATTTTTAGCTTCATTCAGTTTAGGCGTAATTTTTGCTTCTTTGAACGTACAATTCCGTGATTTTCAACAAATTGTTCCTTTGGTAGTGCAGTACGGATTTTTTGTTTGTCCGATTGCCTATCCAATCACTTCTATTCAGCATTTTTCTTGGTATCCAATCTATCAATGGCTGAATCCCCTTTCTGGCATTATTGAAGGGTTTCGTTGGTGCTTAATTCCCAATTATGAATATTTTGAATGGAGTAATTTTATCCCGACACTCATTTTTGTAACGATAACCACTACTTTAGCAGTTATATTTTTCCGTAAAAAAGAAAATTCTTTCGTTGATTATATCTAAAATCACTTATCGCAACAAATAAGTATTGGCAAAAAGCCATGAAAATCAACGAACAATCTAATTAAAGAAACTGGAAAAAACTTTTTGAAAATGACAGTAATTGAAGCTGAAAATATAGGAAAAAAATATATCATCGACCATATCAAAAGTAATGCTCAAGGAAATACGCTAAGAGAAGTCGTGACTGATAAAGTAAGAAATCTTTTTACTAAAAAAGAAAAAGATCAAGTAAGTCACGAAGAATTTTGGGCATTAAAAGATGTGAGTTTTAAGATAGAACAAGGTGATAGAGTTGGGATTATTGGTTCTAATGGTGCTGGGAAATCAACAATGTTGAAGATTTTGAGTAGAATTACCGAGCCAACCCAAGGAAAAATTACCATCAGAGGAAGAGTAGCCAGTCTTTTAGAAGTAGGAACAGGTTTTCATCCTGAACTTTCTGGAAGAGAAAATATTTTCTTGAATGGCTCAATTCTTGGCATGAAACGAGAAGAAATCAAACAACATTTTGATGCTATTGTTGATTTTGCAGGAGTTGAAAAATTCTTAGATACACCCGTAAAACGTTATTCATCAGGGATGTACGTGCGTTTGGGTTTTGCTATTTCGGCACACCTTGAACCAGAAATTTTGATTGTGGATGAAGTATTAGCCGTTGGTGATGCTGAATTTCAAAGAAAATGTTTAGGCAAAATGAAAGATGCTTCTACTTCGGGTAGAACCATTTTATTTGTAAGCCACAACCTTACCGCCGTTCAAGGACTTTGCAATAAAGCGATGTATATGCAAAAAGGGCGATTACTTGAAATGGGCGAAACCAATCAAGTATTGGCAACTTATTTGAGCCATGTACAAAAAACTGCTCTTGAGTCTTGGTGGAATACACCAGAGGAAGCTCCCGGCAATGATAAAGCTCGTTTGAAAAAAGTAAAATTAGAGCCACAATTTGTAGGAAATCAGAAATTTATTGATGTAAGAACAGCATTTAAAATTCATATTGAATTTTGGAATTTCTTAGAAAATACCAATCTGAATATTAGCCTTCACCTCAATTCACTGACTGGTGAATGTATTTTTAATATCGGCACACCTTCTTTATCTTTTGAAAAAGGAGTTGTGTATGCCAGTTGTGAAATCCCTGCTGATTTTATGAACGACGGCTCGTATGCTATTTCTTTGATGATTGTAAAAGACAAAAGTACTGTCATCTATAATTTTGAAGAAGTATTGATTTTTGAAATAGAAGATTATAGAGAAGGTACTTCGTGGTATGGCAAGTGGCCCGGTTATGTTAGACCAAAAATTGACTTTCCAATTACTCAACTTGAATTAGAAAAATGTTAATAGGAAAAATATTTTTCATCCTTTTTTCCTTTAACATCAACAAATGATAAACGTTACAAAAACATATTTACCTCCTTTAGAAGAGTACCAAGCATATATACAAGGCATTTGGGAAAGAAACCAACTGACCAACAACGGCCCTTTAGTTCAAGAGTTAGAGCATCAACTCAAAGAATACTTAGGCGTAAAGCATTGTATTTATGTAAGTAATGGTACAATTGCTCTACAAATTGCTTTGAAGGTACTTAATATTACCAAAGAAGTAATCACCACGCCTTTTTCCTATTGTGCTACTTCTCACTCAATCATTTGGGAAAATTGCACACCAATTTTTGCCGATATTTCTGCCGATGATTTTTGTATTGACCCAGAAAAAGTAGAAGCACTCATCAACGAAAATACTGAAGCGATTTTGGCTACACACGTGTATGGAAATCCTTGTGAAGTAGATAAATTGGCGGCTATTGCCCAAAAACATAATATTAAGCTTATTTACGATGCGGCTCATGCTTTTGGTGTAAAAGTACAAGGAACTTCGCTTTTCAACTTTGGTGATATTAGTACTTGTAGCTTCCACTCCACCAAAGTATTTCATTCAACCGAAGGCGGAGCAATTTTCACCAACGACGACCAATTAGCGTATTTAATTGATAGTTACAGAAGTTTCGGACACAAAGGAGACACTTATAATACCATTGGCATCAATGCGAAAAATTCAGAATTTCATGCCGCTATGGGCTTATGTGTTTTACCAAAAGTGATAGAAATCATTGATGCTCGTAAAAAAATATTCCAACTTTACGACAGCTTGCTAAATTGGGACAAATTAGTAAAACCCGTTCTAAAAACTTCTTTTGAAAGAAATTATGCTTACTATCCAGTTTTTTTTGAATCAGAAGAAGTATTACTTGCTGTAAAGAAAGCTTTGGAAACAGAAGATATTTTCCCGAGACGATACTTCTACCCTTCCTTGAGTACGCTCAAATTTGTGACGGAACAAAGTAATTGTCCTATTTCAGATGATTTTGCTCCACGAGCTTTGGCTCTTCCATTGTATTATGATTTAGCACACGCTGATGTTGAAAGAATTAGTAAGATAATCAATAAAACTATTTCATAAAACCAAGATGACTTTCTTATATCCTATCATTTTCGCCATATTCGTTGGTTTTGTCTTTCGAGTATCGGCACGTGTTTGTCAGAAATCGTTAATTGACCTCATCGTTATTGCTTACATTGTTTTTTGTGGAAGTGTAATTCTTACAGGATTTACGCTTTCAGAATTACATAAAATGGACGACAGAAGATTTTGGGCTGTAGGAGCTTTCATTCCTGCCTTTATTTTCTTCATCCAATTCAGTAAGTTTTTCGGGAATGATAGAAAAGAGAATTTCACCGTTTTTCAAATTATCGGCAGCAGAATTCAAGCCGTTTGGAATTGGTTTGGTAATCTTTCAGTTTTCTTAAAAGTTATTTTTGGTGGACTCTTCCTAACGCTTGCCGTTATAGAAGTAACTGATTTCTTACTGATTTGCTACACGCCACCCAATGAATGGGACAGTATGACGGGACACTTGAACCGTTTATTGTACTATATTCAACACGGAACGATGGACCATTTCGGCGGAACAAACTGGAATATAGATACTTACCCAAGAAGTGCCTGTACGATTCAACTTTATACTTATTTGATGTCTGATAAAGTTGAGAACTGGTTTAAATCAATTCATCATGCTGCTTATTGGGTAATTGGCTTTGCTACTTTCGGTATTGTAAGAAGTATTACTAATAATCTTTCCGCAAGCTTTTTTTGTGCTTTGGTAATATTACTTCTGCCAGACGTACTCAAGCAGTCAATTACTACTGAGTCTGACATTGTACTTGCTTCGTACTTGAGCTGTTTGGTCTATTTTCTATTTAGCTTCAATGAAAAAAAGAAAAGAAGATATATTTATTTGGCTGGTATAAGTTTCGGAATTGCCCTTGGACATAAAATTACATTTGTATTTTCGTTGCCTCCTGTCTTTTTAATTTTACTTTATACTGTTTTCAAAGACGAACAAAAGCAGATTTTTGGAGGTTTTTCGCTCATTCACTTCAAGCATTTAGTTGTGGCTTTTGTGTTGGGTTTTGTGTTGTTCACATTACCATCAGGATATATTCCAAATATCAGAGACTATCATCATCCGATTGGTCCGCCGACAGCTTTGCGTCATCAATCAATTGACAGAGCAGGGCCGAAATCAAATCTCATCAAACAGGGTACTCGTAATGTGGCACGTTATGCCATTGATATGATTAACCTTGATGGATTACGCAACTGGGAAGAAGGCGAGAAAATCAACCGTTGGATGAAAAAACCAATTATTTGGTTGGAAAAAAAGGTTTTAAAAGCTCGTTTGGAAGAAGAAACCAATTTTACCATTTTTCCTTTTGCTTACAATAAGCGTTTTGAATTTTATAATGGTAGTCCGTGTTGGGGTATTTTTGGTTTTGCCTTAATTATTCCACTGGCTTTGCTGGCACTTGTTCGAGTAATCAAGACCAAAGAAGTATATGTATATTTGGGTTTAGCCTTTGTTTTTCATTTTATCGCACTTGCCTACACAGCCCCTTACGATGCTTGGAAAGGACGATATATGATTAGTACTGCTGTTTATGCAGTACCATTTTTAGCTTTACTTTTTACAGGAAAATACTCGCTTGAAAAGCCCAATCATGTGATTTTGAAATCTTATGTTAGTTTTGTGGTACTTGTAGGCATTATGTCGGCTCTTTTAGCTGTATTCTTGAATTATAGATGTTTACCTATAAGAGCTTACGGAAGAGTTTCAGCTTTTGAAATGACAAGAATCGAATTACAAACCGAGGCTCGTCCTGATATTACAAAAGCCTACGAAAATTTCAATAAACTTGTACCACAAGATGCAACCGTGGCTTTGGGGACAATCAACGACGACTATGAGTATCCACTTTGGGGCGATAAATTGACTCGTAAACTGATTGTTTTGAATCCTTTTGAACAAGGACTTCGACCAATTCCGAAAGAAGCTGATTATTTATTCTTTGCCAAAAGTGTGATTAAACCGCAACCCGGAGACATCCGTTTAGGCACAGATACATTGATGAAAAATGTAATTGTAAGAGGCGAAGACTATTACCTCCGCAAATTACATTAATCACCTAAAAACCGTTTTTTTATGAAAATTGCGATTATGCAACCTTATATATTTCCCTATATCGGGTATTTCCAACTGATTAATGCCGTTGATAAATTTATCATTTACGACGATGTGAATTTCATTAACAAAGGTTGGATTAATCGTAACAGAATTTTAGTAAATGGTAAAGACAGCCTTTTTACCATTCCTTTGAAAGAAGCAAGTCAGAATAAATTAATCAATAGCATAGAAGTAAATTGGGACAGTGCTTGGAAGAGTAAATTTCTAAAAACCATTGAACAAAGCTATAAAAAAGCACCGCATTACCAGCAAGTACTTCCTTTGATTGAGGGTTTATTGAATACCGAAAAAAGTATTTTTTCAGAGATTATTTTTGAAAACTTAACGCAAGTTTGTCAATATTTAGAAATAAAAACTGAAATTGTTCCGAGTTCAAGTATTTATCACAATACACATCTGAAAGCTCAAGAAAGGATTATTGATATTTGTGTGCAGGAAAAAACCGATACTTATATCAATCCAATTGGTGGTTTGGAACTTTACGACAAAGCCGCTTTTCAGGCAATTGGCAAAGAATTATTTTTTATCAAAAGCAAAGCCATTCGTTACACTCAATTCAAAAATGAATTTGTACCTTGGCTTTCTATCATTGATATTTTGATGTTCAATAGCCCCGAACATATATCAACATTACTAAACGACTATGAATTAGTATAAATCAGCTTCTGATTTACAATCAACTTTCTAAAATACTTTCGAAAATGGCAAAAGTAATAATTTTCGGCACTACGCTTTCAGCAGAACTTGCACACTTTTATTTAAAGTACGATTCTGAACACGAAGTAGTGGCTTTCACAGTAGAAAAAGAATACTTGAAAGAAAAAGAGTATAAAAATCTTCCAGTAATTCCATTCGACGAAATCAACGAAATCTATCCTCCAGAAGAATTTCAGCTCTTCGCTCCGATGACTGAACTCAAAATGAACCGAGTTCGTGAAAGAATTTATAACGAAGGTAAAGCAAAAGGTTATAAATTTATTTCATATATCAGTTCAAAAGCGACTGTTTTTCCTGAAGCTCAAATCGGGGAAAATTGCTTTATTTTGGAAGACAATACCATTCAGCCTTTCACAAGTATTGGTAATAACTGTGTACTTTGGAGTGGTAATCACATTGGTCATCATGGTGTTATCAAAGACCACGTTTTCTTTACTTCTCATGTAGTTTTGTCAGGAAGATGTGTAGTAGGCAATAATTGTTTCATTGGCGTAAATGCAACTATTCGTGATGGTGCAGTTCTGGGCGAAGGTACTTTGATTGCAATGGGAGCAAATCTAACTAAACAAAAAACAGAACCTTGGTCTATTTGGAAAGGTAACCCTGCCGTTCCTGCTAATATTTCGAGTAAGGATATTAAGATTTAATAGCTGTGAGCTATCAGCACTGAGCTTTGAGCTTTTTTGATTCAGTTTTTTAAGTAAATCAAATTTTAGCAAAACTATATCAATTGACTTTACTAACTCATGAAAATAATTAAATACTTAAAATACTAATCACCAATTACTATTTACCAATCACTACTTAAACCTCAATAAATCAAATGAATTGGATTAAGAAAGGACATATTTACACACCAGACGGGTCGATAAGTTGGAGTAAAAGCCATGCACAAGTACCAATTTGTGACTATGCTCCAGATGAAAATAAAATCAGAATTTACTTTTCTACTCGTGATGAACAAGGAAGAAGTCATCCTAATTTTATTGAAGTAGAAGCCAACAATCCGCATAATGTTCTTTTTGAAAACCGTGAACCATTCATTGAATTAGGTAAAAAAGGTACTTTTGATGATTGTGGAGTAATGCCTTCGTGGATTATTGATTATGACAACAAAAAGTACTTGTACTATATCGGTTGGAATGTACGAAATACCATTCCTTACCACAATGCTGTCGGTTTGGCGATTAGTGAAGATGGCGGCAAAACTTTCCAAAAGCTTTCAGAAGGCCCACTTTGGGACAGAGATTATATTGAACCACATTATTCGGGTACTTCCTGTGTATTGATTGACGACAATGGTATTTGGCGAAATTGGTATTTGTCATGTACTGAATGGCGAGAAGTAAAAGGAATTATGGAACCTCGATACCATATCAAATACGCAGAATCGACCAATGGCATTGACTGGGTACGAAAAGGACGTGTGGCGATTGATTATAGAGACAACGATGAAGCGGGTATTGTAAAAGCTTCTGTGATTAAAGAAAACGGCATTTATAAAATGTGGTATTCGCACAGAAATTTCAATGATTATCGGATTGATGCTACTCAAAGTTACCGAATTGGTTACGCAGAATCTTCTGACGGCATCAAGTGGGATAGAAAAGACGAATTAATGACGATGGACATCAGCAGTAATCCAGCAGATTTTGATAGTATGATGTTGGCATACCCACACGTATTGCCTATCAATAATCAACTGCACATGTTTTACAATGGCAACGGTTTTGGAAGAACAGGAATTGGTTATGCTGTTTTAAATTAAAATACATCAAACAATGGTAAATTTTCAAGAATTTAAAGAAACTGGTTATCAGATTGTTAGAGGTCTTTTTGCGGTAGAAGAAATAGACAAAATTCGTGAAGACGCAAAGCAAATTTTTGTCAATCAAATGAAATATTTGAACTATCCTGTGGATGAAATTCAAACTGAAATTGATTTTAATAAATTGTTATTCAGATTATTTGAAGAACATCCAGACAGATTAATGGCTTGCGGAAAACATATTCAGCACTTAATTTCGTTGCATAAACTTTCTTTAGACGACCGTTTAGTTGATAATTTAAAAAAATTAGGCATTGAATTTCCAAACGTTTGTACTCGTCCTGTGATGTTTTTCAACGCTCGCAAATTGGCGAAAAAACAAGTGTATTGGAAAACTGACGCTCATCAAGACTGGCGAAGCATGCAAGGTTCACTGAACTCTATTGTAGTTTGGGTTGCTTTAGCGGATATTGATATTTCATTGGGAGCTTTGGAAGTAATGCCAAACAGCCATAAATTAGGACTTCAAGCTACGCAGATGGTTGATTCTTTTGGAGTAATCCCTGATGAAGTATTAGCACAACAGCAAATCGTACCCGTTGAAGTAAAAAAAGGCGATGCTTTGTTTTTCTCTTCATTTTTGATTCACCAATCTGGAAATAATTCAACCGAAGATGGCATCAGATGGTCTTGTCATTTTAGATACAACGATTTATCTGAACAAGCTTTTATTGAAAGAGGTTATCCGCATCCCTACGTTTATTATCCAAATCCAGACTTGATAACGCCAGATTATCCTCAGGCAAAAGACATACTTAACTATTTTGTGAATGAATAAAGTACAGCCATCCTCACCTATTGAAGTAAGTGTTTTTATCACGGTTTATAATCATGGTAAATACTTGCGTCAATGCTTAGATAGTCTTGTGAGTCAGATTACAAATTTCAATTTTGAAATTGTAGTCGGAGAAGATTGTTCTCCTGACGATTCAAGAAGTATCGTGATTGAGTATGCTTCAAAATATCCAGCTTTAATAAAAGCCCTTCTTTGGGAGAAAAATCAAGGCACAAAAGAATGTCCAGGTAAGGGGAATTTTACACAAACTTTCTACCAATGCAAAGGCAAGTATATTGTTTACATTGAAGGTGACGATTATTTAACCGATAATTATAAACTTCAAAAACAATATGATTTTCTGAATGCTCACCCCGAAAGTTCGGCTTGTTTTCATAATGCCATTATGTCTTATGAAGATGGTTCAGACATGGGGCAGAAGTTTATCAATCCGCCCGACCAAAAAGATAAAATCTATCCCGAAGATTTACTTACGCAAAAGGAAGTTTGGTTCATGGCAACCGCCAGCGTGATGTTTCGGAGAAATCTGATTGGTGAAAAATTTCCAGAATGGTTTTTAAAATCAAAAAGTGGAGATATACCAATTTATATTTTACTCGCCAATCAAGGCTACATCGGCTATATTCCTGATGTAATGTGCGTTTATCGAAGACATCAAGGTGGTTTGAGTTATACTGATAGTAATTACAGTGAAGTATTTATTAAAAACAGACTTTTCATGTATTCAAACATCGACAAAGAACTGAATTTTAAATATACACATTTGATAAAACCCATTTTAGGGGAATATTATTTACTGATGGCGAACGTTTTCAAACTCAAAAATCAGTCTTTAGCATCGCTATATTTTGCTATTATTTCACTGTATTTGACAAAGCCTAACAATAGCGAACATTTAAAATTTGTCTTACAAAGCTTTATATTTCCAGAAACATTCATGAAAGTATATGCTAATGTAAAATGGAAAATAGAAACATTATTTACAAAAAAAGGCTCTTGAGAAGAGCCTTTGTAAAGTAATTGGGAATATATTATTTGGGATTTACGATTTCTGATTTCGGAATTCGTCTATAATAGATGTAATTTGAATTAAATTCTTCTGAAAAATTGTTTAAAAAGATCTTTATCCGACCTAAAAAAGCCTAAATTAGAAATTTAAAAAACCAATCACTTATTAGGTTTTTTGCTTTTTCTTCTTTGCAGCCGGAAAAAGTACATTATTGAGTATCAAACGATAACCTGCCGAATTTGGGTGTAAATTCAAATCTGTTGGCTCTTCATTCACATAATGGCGATAATCTTCGGGGTCGTGACCACTGTAAAATGTCCAAAAACCTTTCAAAAAAGTACCGTGAATATATCGAGCTTCATTCAATGAACGATTTTCCCCCAATACGATTACTTCGGGTTTTAGCAAATCTTTTCTGAATGAAGTAGTTTGTCCCATAAAACCATGAATGGTAGTTTCATGATTTTGGGTAAGCATTGTAGGAATTGGATCCCATTTTGCAGAAAACTGAAACAAATTAAAAAAATCTTTCTCCTCTCCTACTGGTCTGCTTTCGTTGGGAAAAGCCTCAATATTTGAAAACTCAACAATTTGAGGATGATAAACTAAATTAAAATTTTGAAAAGCAAAGGTCTTAGAAAAATCTAATTTAGCGTCAGCATCATGGTCGTAGCCGTCGCCATCATACATCGCATCTACAATATCAATTCCTTCAGCAGCTAAGGCAATATCATAAGTATCTGTTGCCGTACACATCGCAAACATATAACCTCCCCCTGCAACAAACTCTCGAATTTTTTTAGCAACGCCCAATTTCAATTCTGATACTTTATCAAAACCATACTTGCGGGCATTTTTTTTATCTTCTCTCAACTGTGCCTGGTACCAACTTTGTCCACTTTGATTCAAAAATTTACCCATTTGTCCTGTAAAATCCTCATGATGCAAATGTAACCAATCATACTCAGGAAGTTTACCATTCATCACTTCATCGTCGAAAATCAAATCATAAGGAATCTCTGCATAAGTCATTGCCAAGGTAACGGCATCATCCCAAGGTTGAGCTGTTTTAGGTGAATACACAGCCACTTTTGGCGGTTTTTGCAGTTTTACAACATCCATATTTACATCAGGGCTACTTACTTCTGCTCTGATGGCAGCGGCATCGCCTTCTGAAATTACTTCATAACTTACTCCACGAATCACCAATTCATTTTCAAATTTCTGAGCTTGCGGAAACATAAAAGCACCTCCACGATAATTCAACAACCACTCTACTTCTGTTTCATGGTTTTTCAAAATCCAAAAAGCAATACCATAAGATTTCAAATGATTTTTTTGGGTTTCATCCATTGGAATTAATATTTGCGATGCCCACAAACGACTCGAAAGCAATAAGAATATGATAAGCGGAAATATTAGCCTTTTCATTGGTGAAGTTTTTTGAGTTCTCTGAACTAAATTTGTTATTGTAAACGATAAACGAATTTAGCATATTATTCGTGCTAATCACAGTGAAAAACCTTTAATCAATCATTGATATTCAATTTTATTTTATCTGAAATTCTCTTCGTTTGAACATACACAACTATGAATTTATTAGAAAATTTTCGTGAAGGAATGCGTTCGATTCAGGCAAATATGCTTAGAACTACGCTTACAGCACTAATTATTGCGATTGGTGTAACAGCTTTGGTGGGTAGCCTTACCGTTATTGATGGGATTCAAAGTTCAGTAAACAACAGCTTTGCAGGGCTTGGAGCAAATGCTTTTGACCTTAGAAACCGTGAGATTTTTAAAATCAGAAAAGACGGTGAAAAAGAGAAAAACTATCCACCAATTGATTACCGTGAAGCAAAACTTTACAAAGAGAAATTCGGACATTCTGCCATTATTGGTATTAAAACCAATGTGAGTATGTCGGCAGAAGTAAAATTTGAGTCAAAAAAGACCAATCCTAATTCAAGAGTAATGGGAACTGATGACCATTTTATGGACATTAAAGGTTATAAAATCTCTGCTGGTAGAGTGTTTTCAACTAATGATTTACAATTAGCTACGAATGTATGTATCGTAGGAGTTGATATTGTTGACCAACTTTTTGGGAAAAAAGGAAATCCTTTGGATAAAGAAATTAATATTCTCGGGCAAAAATTTAAAATTATTGGACTTTTAGAGAAAAAAGGAAGTATGATGGGCGGTGGCGACGATAGAGTAATTTTTATGCCACTCGAAACAGGTAGAAAAATGGCAGAAGGCAGGTCGCTTACTTTTGATATTGTTACTTCTGTGCCAAATATTACTGATATTGATAATGTAATGGAGGAAGCTCGTGGCGTTATGCGAGTGGTTAGAGAAGATAAAATTGGTCAGCCAGATTCATTCTCAATCGAGCGTTCGGATTCATTGGCTAAACAATCAGAAAGTATTACTGGGATTCTAAGAGTAGCAGGCTTTGGCGTAGGATTCATTACTCTTTTAGGAGCAGCCATTGCCTTAATGAACATCATGTTAGTTTCAGTAACAGAGCGTACACAAGAAATAGGCATTCGTAAATCTTTAGGAGCTACTCCTTATTTAATTCGCTTACAATTTTTGATTGAAGCCGTTGTCATTTGCCTTTTGGGCGGTTTGGGCGGTATTGTTTTAGCCATCATTATTGGTAATTTATTTGCACAATTATTAATGTCAGGCACTGCAAGCTTTATTATTCCATGGTTTTGGATGTCGATTGGTATTAGTGTTTGTGTAATTGTAGGTTTATTTTCTGGAATTTATCCTGCATACAAAGCTTCTAAGCTTGACCCGATAGAATCTTTAAGATATGAATAATTTTTTTTCAAATTTAATGATTCCATAACCATTCTAATTATCAGAATGTTAAGGAAACCTTACAAAAAAAGTTTCAGTTTTATTCAAATTTAGGGTTGTGTAGTCCAAAAACATCACTTATCTTTGCATCAAGTTTGAGAAATCAAATGCCCAGATGGCGGAATTGGTAGACGCGCTGGTCTCAAACACCAGTGCCTTCATTGGCATGCCGGTTCGACTCCGGCTCTGGGTACTTTGTAAAATCCTAATTACTTAATTATCAAGTAGTTAGGATTTTTTATTTAATAATAGCTAAGCGAATTGCTAAGCGAATTTTTATTTTACTATATTCCAACATCATAAAAACCCCTTCAAATCCTTTCCCGAAAACCACCCTAAAACAAAAAATAGACTGATAACTAAATCTAATTCTCTATCTAAAACTATTCTTTAATTTTCAAATTCTACTTAAACGCCATTTAAACACTACTTAAACAAATCCCTTCATAATTTCACGGCTAAACAGACCAAAAAAGCATTTTCCTATTATGTGAATAAGTACTTTAAATCAAATAGTCTATTTAATCTATAAGAAAACAAGCAATAAAGATGTACTAAATGGTAATATTCTTATTCCTCCACAAATTCAAAACAAGCCTAAAAAGCTTTAAAGGCAATTTAAGCCACAAAATCAATTAACACTCACAACCACCGCCCCCAAACAAAAAAGCCGTACAAAATGCACGGCTTTTAGTAATTCTTATTTTTCTCATTTGGCAACTGTCAACAACTCATTTATTTGTCTGGTTTGCTCGGCACTAATATCAAGCTCACTTAAAGCCGACTTTAGCAACACAAACCAAAAAGTTTCATAGTCATTTATCGGAATATCTTTATTACTTAGCATTACCATTAACAACTCTGAAAAAGTCTGATTCATCATTTGCCAATCTCGGAAAGGATTTTCAACACTTTTAATCGTGATAACTATTGAATCTTTTGTGAAATGTACCATTGCTTTACTTTGTTTTTTAGGAGTTAAAAAAAATACCCTGTCTTAGCTGTCCTACCGTTACAAAGTGAACGGCTGGGGGCTTTCGCCTACCCACAGCATAACAGGGCAATATCATTGCAATTAAATATCTTATCATAATACTTTGTAATTTTAGGAATCACAAAGTTTAATACCTATTTCCACAAATCCAAAAACAGCAAAGATTTTATTTTCCTTTAAAGGCTCGTTGTTCCCAATACTCTTTTGAAGGAACAACCCCTTTCTTTTTGTAAAATGGGGTTTTATAATTCATAAATGTACAGTAAGCCAAGAAATGACCATATTTTTTTAATACAACTCTAAGAAAATAAGTGTCTGGTCGGTCGTAATTTTCAACTTTCCAATTATCATAGAGATTCATAATAAAATCTACTGTTTTTTGATAGTTTTTTCCGTTGTATGACATTGTTTTACATCTAATGTTAAATTGTATCTAAATCAATTAAAGTACTTTAAAGCGTAATTTGCATATTCTCAGCCGTCAATTCCTCCAACACCTCAACTGCATCCTTTCCCGTGAGCAGTTCCCCGTGGTGTGCATGGCTCAAATCTTGGTATAATGCTGGTTCTGGTTCGTTTGGCAAAATTTCAAGGCTGACAATCGTATTTAACAAACCACGGTGTACGGCAATCTCTGAACTATGCAGAATATCCGAAAAGGTTGATTGGTTAAGGTCATCTAAATTTTTGTACGTAACCCGTAAGAATTGATTATTTACTTTAGCTCTCATAATTTGGGCTTTTAAAGTTCGTCTTTTGTTACTGTCTTTGTTTCTACATTGCTTTGCGTTCGGGTTTGTACTTTTCCTACAAAACAGGCTGTTTTTTCTACTACCTATTATTTCCTTTCCGCACGTCTTACAATACCGTTTATCAATCGTCAATTTTAGGCTTTTCCCGTCTTTTTTCTCTTTATTGTCTCTATTCTCTAAAAAGTGGTTTTGTAACGTTTTCACACTATATACAAGTGGTGAAAACATTACGTTTTTATGTGCTTCACTTACTGAAATATTCGTGTAAATGTTACTTCTTTGGAGTGCTTCAATTGGTTCAATAAAAAGGGTTTTCCATTCCTCTAAAACTCTTTCTTTTAAATCTTTCTGATAATCAAAAGCCTTGCATTTTTCCAAGATTCTACTAAGCATGATTCTTTTATCAAATCGTTGCTTTGGCGTGTAGTCCTTCCAAGTGTAGGGCTTTCCCATTGCATGAAAGTTAATCTTTTGCTTTTTGGTCAAACTGGATAAATCAGAATCAGTGGGAATAAATACGGTATCATCCAAAGCACCTATTAACAAATCAAGCAAAGGGTTTACTTTGGTTTTATCCGTGAGGTCTGATAAAGTTACAATACCGTATCCCTCTAAATCTTTCATCCTGCTAACATGGTATTCAACCCGAATAATATTTTCATCCAAGCCACAAACAAAACCTTTGTCATAAATTTTAAACTCATAGTTTTCCCGAACGCACACCACACCGTTACGCCTACTCTTTGCAATGGCTTCATAAGGCTTGTTTTTATTCACTACTACCGATTGAATAAGCTTTTGTACTGGATAGGGCAATTTGATATTTACGCCAAACTCCAAAGAGTGTAATACTGCTTGTTTCGGGTCAATGCCAAACACTGTAAACAGTTCTTCAATAACCGTGACGCAATGAGTAACAGTAAAGCGGTCATAATTGTGCTTTCCGTTGTTCCTATACTTGTGAATTGAACCACTCAACAACATTGTATAACCACCCGATTTAGCGGAGGGCAAAAGCTTGAAGGTTAAGCCCTGATACTCTGCAATACGTTTTTTTCTCAATACTTCGCCTGTACTCTCAACCACCTCCAAAGGAAAGCCCGAATCCTGCAAAAGAGGGTTTAAAAGCCAAACTTTAGGCAATAGATTTTTACACTCTATGTTAATAAAGTCAATCAATGAGATACTGGAAAGATAAAATTAATTGGTTACTTGAAACGGAAACCAGACAAAGAGAATGAAACAAATAAACAACACACTGAAATACAATTACTTACACTCAAAAACGAATTTACACGGATTGAAACGTTTCAATTCATAAGGCGTTTCTAATATTACATTTCAAGGGTCGTTTTGCTCTAACTCTTGGATAACATCAATGATATATCCCAAAGCACATTCTATATACTCTTGAACCTCATTTAAACCGTATATTTTTACGCTTTTTCGTTTAAAATATAGGCTTGCAACTAACCTTTTAGACTTTGCAATATTTAAAAGTACCATCCAGTATTTACCAGAAATATACCCATCAGAGGAAAAATTTATCAAACGGATTGTATCAAGATAACCTTGAATGACACCTAAAGAATGTTGATAATCTTTCGATTTAAAAGCCTTTAGATTTTCTTTAGTTTCGGCTATTTCGTCTAAAATATCAAAGCAAGTATTCTTCAACTGGTAAGCGTATTGAGTTGCTATTTCCTTAGTTGGTTCATTGTAATAGCTTTCTAACGAGCGTTGGGGGATAGGAGTTTTCTTAGACATGGTTCGCACCCTCCTTTGTGTCATAAATAGGGCGTGGACACAAAAGCACTTCCGACTTTAAATATCTTACCTTATTACCTATACGGTAAGCCTTCAATACGCCTTTTCGTGACCAGTCCCAAATTGTCACGGTGCTAACAGCGAACATCTTAGCCACTTGGTCACGTGTTAAGTATTCTGGTTTATCAACCAACTGTAAGGAAGTTTCTTTCTTCACTTTCGCCAATTCCTCAACAATACTTTGCACTTGCATAAGCCTTGTTTCTAATATTTCAAATGGATTTGAAATTACTTGTTTCATTTGCTTATTTGTTTAATTTTTAATAAGCAAACCTACATTCAAATATTACTATGGTGAAAAATTTGTGATTAAGTTTTACTCAAAAAAAAATGCAAGATACTGTTAATAAGCACCTTGCATTTTTTAAACTTTTAAGATATTCTATCTAATTGGTGAAAGGTTAGTGAAATATTGGTGAAGTAAAAAATTACTTAGAAGGCAAATTTTTATATTCATTTTCCGCCATAATAATGGCTTTTATATTCTTTTCAGGACATTTCTTTAACAACTCAATAGCACAAAGATAATCTTTATCTCTATTCCTTTGATATACCATTCTATTTCTACCGCTCTCATTCATTTTATTATACTCTTTACAGAATTGCCCCCAATCTATTCTAAACAATAAAGAAACCTCTTGCATAGCCTTAATTTTTCCACCTTGACGAATATCAAAAGGTTTTTCAATACCGCACTCAATCAAAAAATAATAGTACAGTGCAATCGCCTTTATTGAGTATTTATTTACCTCAACATTTAAAGAATTATCTTCAACTTCATTCTTATTGGTATCATCATTTATTTCATCTTTTTTAAATTCAAGAATATATTTTATGTAACCAAACCAAATTATATCATTTTCAAAATCTCTTAAAATATCATTTCTTTTTTTAATAGAACTACAAGGTATAAACTCTCCTTTTAAATAAAATGAAATAAGTTCTTTTGTTACATTTTTATACGCCAATACTAATTCACCTTTAATGACATTCGATAGTGAATCAATCGACATTCTTATTTTTTTTAAAAATACTTTTTTTAGTGTTGAAATATTTTTTTCACTACTAATTTTCAATTCCTCACACTCTTTTTTAGTCGGAATAAAAAACTGAGTACTTGGATAAACATCATAGTTAAATATACTACTTTCCTTTCTTTGATTTACTTCTAATTGTAACCGTTTAAGTTTATCAACTAAAGCACTCTTATTTAAAGAATTACATTCCCGAACCTCCGTATAAATCATATCTTTCTCTAAATCAAGTTGCAATATTCTTTCGTAGAACTCACTTGCTTCAAATAAAGTATTTACAAATTTTTCAAAGTCTAAATTTTCAATATCCATCGTTAATATAATTAAATTTTATCCTTCATGTTCCGCTAACATATCCATAAACTCAGAATTATCTAACTTCAAATATTTAATAAAATTCTTTTCGGTTGTGTGTCCAGTAGCACGCATAATTATTCTACTATCAACGCCATCACGGTAAAGGTTTGTAGCAAAAGAACGCCTTGCGGTATGTGTACTTACCTGTTCCCATTTCTCAAATATTTCTACTTGTTGCCCACCGCTAACCGTGGAGGTTATTTTTACCTTTTGATTTATCCCTGCTAATTGGCATAGCTCTTTTACAGAACGGTTTATTTCCTGTTCCGAAATAACTGGTAAAACATTATCATACTTTAATAAAATATCTTTTACAATTGGTCGTAATGGTGTTGTAGCTATGGCTTTAGTCTTGGTTTGCATAATTTCAATATAGGCATTTTCTTTGTTTGTAGTTTTAAAGTTTTCTGGTTTTACTTGATACCAGTCTGAAACCCTAAAACCAGTATTTAAGCCAATCAAGAACAAATCACGAACTTTATCTAAACGTGAATTGCTGGACAAATCAACTTTCTCTATCAATTCAATTTCTTTTTTTGTTAAATAAACATCAACGGGGTTTTCTGTCATTACTTTAGCAACGTCTAACAATCCATCATCATCTATCCATAATTTAGCCTTTTTACACTCTCTCAAAAACACTATCAAGTACTTTTGATACGAGCCTACGGTATTGACTTTGTATTTCTTTTCCATCGTCAAAAAATTTATGTACTCATCCCAAAACCTACGGTTAAGATTTTCAAAAGTTATAGGTTCTTTGGTGTATTCTTCATACTCTTTCAATCCGTTAAAACCAGTATTATAATTTTTAATGGTACGTTCTGCCATACGCTTACCCTCATTCAATCTTTTACCGCTCTTACAATCATCAAGATACTGTTTGATAAATTCAAAGAATGTAATCTTTATTTCAAATTTAGGATTTAGAATACTTTCTAATTCAATCTTGAGCAACTCCCTTGTTAATTCTTTTTTAGGAATAGACGTTTTATATTTTACACTTATGCCATCTACTATTTTTTCCAGACTATCCAAATAAGAATTTATCTCAACTCTATTCAATACCTTGATTTTGTTTTTTAGCCTTCCAGTTTTAAAGTCCCAATTTTCGGGCAATACTTTAAACTTGGTCGAATAAACAAACTGCTTTTGACCCAACTTAAAACCTAAAAAAATTAACTGCGGTGTTGTTCCGTTTTTGTTCCTTAAAAAGAAGAATGTATTAGCCATATATAAGTAATAATGAATGCCAAATATTAGTTTCAAAGTTAGGCATTTTCTTAATATGCTAAGCGAATTGCTAAGCTATTTTTCTTAACACTACTTAATTTACCTTTATTCTACTTAAACAATAGGATAAACAAAAAGTGCCTTTAAAGTTAATTAAAGGCACTTTTAAGGCTTTTTGATAACCTGAGAGTAAAATATAAATTAAGTATATTTGACTACGGCTCTGGGTACTTTGTAAAACCCTAATTACTTCACTGATAGTAATTAGGGTTTTTTATTTGTCTTTTGGTTTCGCAATGTGTTACGCATTTTCCTAAAATATCCTTCTACATAACAAAAAACGCCCTTTAAATTGAATTAAAGAGCGTTTTTTACTTGAATCCTGTACTTAATTACGATTTCTTTAAAATCGCAAAGAATTCTATGCCAAAGCCTAAAAGTACAATAATTGGGCCGAGTGTCAATCCTAAAAATCCAAATCCAAATTCTTCTTTGTCGAGACTCATAATAAAAAAGCCTGCAAGAATAATCGCAATGCCGACTAACATGATTGTATAGTTTGTTTTTCCAAAAGGAAGTTTTTCTTTGTTAGACATAATATGTATGTTGAATTATAAATTATCAAATCTTTTTATTTGTTAATAAAGTTCATCTAAAGACAATCTTAAATAACGCTCTACTGACTGGAAAGTACTCAAAACTCCCATCAATGTTCCAATAATCAAAATACCGCCTATTAATATCAGCATTTTGTCCATTTCTTGTAGTAAAACCAAGCCTTCTATTTTTTGTACGGCTACTTGCTGTAAAACGATTAACAGAGTACAAGCAACAAAACCACTAATTAAGCCTTGTAAAGCTCCTCTGACCACAAAAGGCTTACGAATGAAAGCATTAGTTGCACCTACTAATTGCATACTTCTAATCAAGAAACGCTGTGAGTAAAGAGCTAATTTAATGGTATTATTCACCAAAATAATGATGATAAATAATAAGAGTAATACAAAAACTGAAAGAATTAAGTAAATCTTTGAAATGTTTCTATTCACCTCATCCACGAAATTTTCTACATAAGCTACTTCGTGTATGCCATCTATTTGCTCTAATTCGGTTTTGATTTGTTTTAAATTGGCATCCGTAAAATATTCTTGTTTAATTTTTACGGTGTATAAATTATGAAGAGGATTATTTTCGCCTAATAACTTTCGGTAATCTTCACCAGACTCTTCAATAAACTGTTTGGCTGCTACTTCTTTTGAAATAAAATTTACTTGTGGCGAATTTTCCTTATAAAGTACAAAAGGCTTGGCAATTAATACTTTGTAGATTGAATCTAAACGAACAGTGGTTAAATCGTTCTTCAAATACACCTGTACTTCAACATTTTGCTTTACTAATTCAGCTAATTTTCGGGCATTTAGTGTTAGTAGCCCACACAAACCAATCAGAAAAAGAGCGATTGTAAGACTAACAACCACCATTACATTGGGGGTACTTCCTAATTTTTTTATCTTAGCCATAGTATTTTGAGGCAAATATTTCTAACAAATTTACGATTTTTCTAACGCAATTGACGCCAATTAACGCTTTTTAACAAAAAGCCATCCGAGGCTATCAGATGGCTTTTGTGAAGGTACAATTTTATTAATTTCTTTTATCCAATTCGTCTCTAATTTTTGCAGCCTTTTCATATTCTTCGTTCGCTAAGGCTTCTTGCAACATTTTATTGAGTTGTTCTACTGGATTTTCTTTCAACATTTCTCCGAAAGATTTCTTTGGTTTTACTTCTGGCTCTAAATCTTCCATTAATGGGTCTTTTGAAGATTCGTTTGAAGAAATTCCTGCTTCCGACAATACATTTTCAAAAGTATAAATCGGAACATTGAATCGAAGACCAATGGCTATTGCATCCGAAGGACGAGCATCTATATAAGTATCTTTGATACCGTCTGTACAATGAATTTTTGCAAAGAAAACACCTTCTTTTATATCTGTGATGGTAATCTCGCTTACCGAATAATGAAAAGTACGAGCAAATGATTTAAACAAATCATGGGTCATAGGGCGGTTGGGTTCTATCTTTTCAATTTCGATGGCTATTGCTTGTGCTTCAAACATCCCAATAATGATGGGTAGCCTTCTTGGGCCAAACTCTTCTCCCAACACCAATGCAAATGAACCCGTTTGTGATGAACTGGGTGATAATCCTAATATTTCTAACTTAATTTTTTCCACTTTTCGAGTATATGCTTTTAATTATTAACCGAGTTTTTTCATTAGCGTCTGACAAAGATATAAACCACGATAAATTTAAAAAAGTTTTCTGAGAATAGATTCAAAATAAAAGACCTGTGAAAATTAAAATCACAGGTCTTTTATTCTTTTTTTGAAATTTATTTTGAAGCCAACACTGCTTTTGTTAATCTCGGTAAAATATCAAAAACATCTCCGACGATACCATAATCGGCTGCTTTGAAAAATGGAGCTTCAGGGTCTTTGTTAATTACTACAATTACTTTTGAAGAATTGACACCCGCTAAATGTTGAATTGCTCCGGAAATTCCTGCTGCGATGTACAAATTTGGTGATACTTTGATACCTGTTTGTCCAACGTGTTCGTGGTGAGGTCTCCAATCTAAGTCAGAAACAGGTTTTGAACAAGCCGTAGCTGCACCCAAGGCATTGGCTAAATCTTCCACAATTCCCCAGTTTTCTGGGCCTTTCAAACCTCTTCCTGCCGAAACTACCAAATCCGCTTCTGGTAAAGAAATAGTACTTGATGCTTTGTGAGTTGCTACTAATTTTACACCAAAATCAGCGTCATTGAGCGAGGTTGAGAAGCTTTCAACCGTAGCCAAATCACTTGATTCAACTACTGCCACAGCATTTTTCTTAATAGCAAGAATTTTTTTATCGGTTTTTAATTCAACCGTTGCAAAAGCTTTTCCTGTATAAATACTTCTGTTTACTTTAAAACCATTTTCAAGGTTTGGCAATGCTGTTACGTTTGAAACAATCGCCGCTTTTAGTTTTCCTGCCACTCTTGCCGCTACGGCATCACCCAACGACGATTTAGCCAAAATAACAACCTCAGAGCCTTCTTGTGCTACGGCTTGTCCTAAAACACTTGAATAAGCTTGAATATTGGCTTCTGCCAAACGTACATCATTGGCATGAAGTACTTTGGTAGCACCAAAATTCCCAGCTTTGGCCAATTCCTCTGCCGATGCCTCGCCAATGGCTAAAACTGTGGCAGAAGTACCTTGTAATTTTGCAAGCTCTGCTCCGTAGAACACCGCTTCGAGCGAAGATTTTTTTATCGCTCCATTATCTAATTCAGTGAATATTAATACTGACATTTTATTTCGGATTTTAGATGGAAATGAAATATGAGTTTTGAATTAAGTCATCTTGCAAATTTATTTTGACTAAAAAGAACAATAAATTACTGAAAATCAAAACACTAACTCACAATTGACAATTCACAATTTTACATGATTACTTATGAAAGATGAGTTTTGAAAGTAAACGACTTTATGCAAGCACAACTCAGCACTCAAAACTCATCACTTAAAGTACTTTTGCTTCTGTTTTTAGTAAAGCGATTAACTCTTCGGCTTGTTCGGCTGGAATCATTTTGCAAGCTCCTTTTGGGGCTGGCAATTGGTATTTTTCCGTAAAAGTAAGGTTCTCTCCTACTGGCTGAACTACTTTCAAAGGTTTGGTTCTCGCCGTCATGATTCCACGCATATTCGGAATTTTCCATTCTGCAATTGGTTCTTGACAACCCAATACTAAAGGCAAATTAGCTTCAAGGTCTTCTTTTCCGCCTTCAATTTCACGAGTAATCTTGGCTACACCTCCTTCAATTTCTAATTTCATTACTGGCGAAAGCGAAGGAATGCCCAAAAGCTCGCCTACTAAACCGTGTACTACGCCACTATTGAAGTCGATAGATTCACGACCCATCAAGATTAAATCATACTTTTCAGTAGCAGCAATTGCCGCAATTTGCGTAGCAACAAAATAAGAATCCGTAGGTTCGCAGTTTACCCTAATGGCATCATCAGCACCAATGGCCAAACATTTACGAATCACAGGTTCTGCATCTGCTTCGCCTACATTCAATACAGTTACTGTACCGCCTAATTTTTCTTTTAGCTCTATAGCCCTCGAAAGTGCATAATCATCATAAGGCCCAGTGATGTAAGTAACTCCTGCTTTGTTGAATTTTGTATCTCCGTCCGTGAACGAAATTTTCGCTGTGGTGTCGGGTACGCTGGTAACACAAACTAAAATTTTCATTTTATATGCTTTATTTTGTTAATCTATTAGATTTTGCTTTCGGATATACTCTCAATATTTCACTATTTTTGGTTTAATTTGTAGTATTCCTTATCTTCTCACAATATTAACGAAAAGTTTCAATAATAGTATGCAAGCATACTATTATTTATAAATAAATTATACAATGCTTTCAAATAGATTAGAATTACTCAAACAATTTCTTGAAGAAGACCCAAACGACCCATTCAATCATTACGCTTTAGCGACAGAATACTTAAAAACTGAGCCTACAAAAGCCAAGGAGATTTATGAATACTTACTAAAAAATCATTCTGAGTACTTGCCAACTTATTATCATGCAGGAGCTTTGTTGGTAGAATTTGAAGAATATGATTCGGCTCAAAAAGTCTATCAGGAAGGTATCGAATTGGCAAAAAAAGTAGGAAATGAGCGTGCCTTAAAAGAACTTAAAGGAGCATACCAAATGCTTTTGGATGAATTGGAGATGTAGAAATTCTTCACCGATTTTAGAATGTCTTCAATGTATTATTTAACCTCAAACTAAACTATGAAAAGAATTAAAAAATTGTTTTGGCTTTTAAAAGCTACGTTTATCGTTTTTATATTTTCTGGATTCCAGCTAAATAAAAGTACCGAAACACAAGTTCGCAAAGCAGATGTAATTATTTATGGCGGAACTTCGGCTGCCATCATAGCAGCTGTACAAGTAAAAAAAATGGGGAAAAGCGTAATCGTTGTTTCTCCTGATACACACTTAGGCGGTTTGTCTTCGGGTGGTTTAGGTTTTACTGATACAGGTAACAAAGAAGTAATTGGTGGACTTTCTCGTGAATTTTATCAAAGACTGTATCAATATTATCAAAACAATAGTACTTGGCATTGGCAGAAAAAAGAAGAATACGGCAATAAAGGACAAGGCACTCCTGCCATTGATGGAACGAACAGAACGATGTGGATTTTTGAGCCACATGTAGCAGAACAAGTATTTGAAGATTTTGTCAAAGAAAACAAAATACTGATTTACCGCAATGAATGGCTTGACCGCTCTGAAAAAGGCGTAGTAAAAGTAGCTGGAAGTATCCAGTCGTTTCGTACTTTAAACGGCAATGTATATCAAGCAAAAATGTTTATTGATGCTACTTACGAAGGCGACCTTATGGCGGCGGCAGGCGTTGATTATCATGTGGGTCGTGAAGCGAATAGTGTTTATGGCGAAAAATGGAATGGTGTTCAACCAGAAGTATTTCAACATGGTCATCATTTCAAAGCGAAAATTAGTCCTTATAAAATAGCTAATGATTCAACAAGTGGACTTTTGCCTGAAATTTCATCCGAACCAATTGCTGAATATGGTTCGGGAGACAATAAAATTCAAGCCTATTGTTTCAGAATGTGTCTGAGTAATCATCCAGAAAATAGAATCCCTTTTCAAAAACCAGAAGGCTATAACCCTGCTCGATATGAATTACTTGCACGAGTTTTTGCCACTGGCTGGCGTGAAACTTTTGATAAATTTGACCACATTCCTAATCGTAAAACAGATACTAATAATCATGGACCTTTTAGTACAGACTATATCGGCAAAAACTATGATTACCCAGAAGCAAGTTATGACCGTCGTAAACAAATCATCAAAGAGCATGAATTGTATCAAAAAGGTTTGATGTACTTTTTACAAAACGACAAAAGTATTCCAGCGGATGTTCATGAAAAAATGCAAGAATGGGGTTTACCGAAAGATGAATTCAAGGACAATGGAAATTGGCCACATCAACTCTACATCCGAGAAGCAAGAAGAATGATTGGTGAATTTGTGATGAAAGAGGCTGATGCTTTAGGAAAAACTCAAGTTCCTAATCCAATCGGAATGGGTTCTTATGCTTTGGATGCCCATAATGCTCAACGTTATATCAAAAAAGACGGCTATGTACAAAACGAAGGAGATATAGGCGTACACCCAGATAAGCCGTATTCAATTGCTTATGGCTCTATTTTACCAAAAGAAAAAGAATGTAATAATTTGTTAGTTCCTGTTTGTGTATCAAGCTCGCACATTGCTTATGGTTCTATTAGGATGGAACCCGTTTTTATGATTTTAGGGCAATCGGCAGCTACGGCAGCAGTACTTTCTATTAACAACAAAGTATCGCCTCAGCAACTACCTTATAGTAAATTGAAAGCTGTTTTGTTGAAAGATAAACAAAGGTTAGAACTGTAAAAAACTGGGTATCCTTTCATCATAGTTTTAGTTAGGATACCCAATTATTTTAAATTAAAGACTTTTTATCAAAGTACTGATAATTTTTGTCATCAAAGGTTCTGACTTACTGGCGGCGGCAATGATTTTCTCAAGACTTGCTTTCACTAAAGTTTCTGGAATGCCCATGTCTGTAATAATTGACATTCCGAAACACTTCATCCCCATTTGATGCCCCACGATAATTTCTGGAACGGTGGACATTCCTACGGCATCAGCTCCTAAAACTCTTAAAAGTTTGTACTCGGCTCTGGTTTCCAATTGCGGCCCCGGACACATTATATATGTACCTTTCTGAACTGGAATGGTTAAAGAAGCGGCAATTTCCTCGGCTTTGTCAATTAATGCTAAATCATAAGGGTCGCACATATCAGGAAAACGGTCGCCAAAAGAAGGAGTATGTTTGCCAGTCAAAGGGTTTTCGGGCATGAACAAACTAATATGGTCTTGGATAATCATCAAATCACCGACTTTAAAATCGGGATTCAAGCCACCAGAAGCATTCGATACAATTAATTGCTGTACGCCCAATTGCTGCATTACTCTTACAGGAAACGTTACTTCTTTCATAGAATAACCTTCGTAGTAATGAAAACGCCCTTGCATACAAACCACATGCTTATCTCCGATTTTACCAAAAATCAATTTTCCTTGATGAAACTCTACGGTAGAAACGGGAAAATTTGGAATTTCTGCATAAGACAAAGTATGTAAAATATCAATTTCATTTACCAAAGCTCCCAAGCCTGTGCCTAAAATAATACCAAATTCGGGCTGAAAATCTTTTACTTTTTGCTGAATAAATTGAGTAGTTTCTGTGATTTGCTGAAAGTACATGGTAATTTGAAAATTTGGTGATTTGAAGATTTGAAAATTATTGATTATGATAGCCGAAAGCTCACTGATAATATGATTCTATGCTTGCTATCTTTGTTTCAAAAATTTGAAAATAAAGTAAGTTAATTACATATTTTTGCCTGCCACAAAACCTGTTGTCCAAGCAGCTTGGAAATTGAAACCTCCCGTTACGGCATCAATGTCTAATACTTCTCCTGCAAAAAATAAGTTTTTCACTATTTTACTTTCCATCGTTTGTGGATTAATTTCTGCTAAATCTATTCCTCCGCAAGTCACAAATTCTTCTTTAAAAGTAGTTTTGCCTTGTACTTTTTGCGAGCAATTCAATAAATTTTCAATCAATTTATTCATAGATTTATTTGAAATATCAATCCAACGAAGATTTTCATCTATTTCTGAAAGTTCACAAAATTTCTTCCAAAGACGAGTTGGCAACGTAAAAAGAGCGTTTGATTGAATGATTTTTTTAGGACTTGCCTTTTTCATCATCGCAAAAGCTTCTCTTGCTTCTTTTTCTGAAACATCAGGAATCCAATTGATTAAAGCCGTAAATTCATAATTTGCCTCAGCTAATTCCCTTGCTCCCCAAGCTGAAAGTTTCAAAATCGCTGGCCCAGAAAAACCCCAATGCGTTACCAACAAAGCTCCTTCTTGCTGTATTTTTTTTCCCGCAATTCGGGCAATTGCTTTCTGTACGCTTACGCCTGAAAGCTCTGAAAATAAGGAATTTGGCACATTGAAAGTAAAAAGTGAAGGCACAGGCTCGATGATATAATGCCCCAAATCAGCCAACCATTCATAACCAGATTTTTGTGGATTTCCGCCTGTTGTAATCAATAAAGTATCTGTGGGAAGGACTTCACCACTTAGCAATTCTACGGCTTTTACTGTTTTTTTTTCCAATAAAATTCGCTTCACTCCTGCCGAAGTAATTACTTGTACGCCCAGTTTTTTTGCCTTTTGCTCTAAACAAGTAGCGATGGTTTCTGAACTATCGGTTTCAGGAAACATTCTGCCGTCGGCTTCTGTTTTCAATACAACACCTTGATTTTCAAACCATTTTACCGTACTTGTTGCATTAAACTGATTAAATAAATTTCTTAAAAAAGCCGAACCTCTCGGATAAAATTTTGATAATTGCTTATTATCAAAACAAGCGTGCGTTACGTTGCAACGTCCACCGCCCGAAATACGAACTTTATTTAAAACTGTTCTATTCTTTTCTAAAAGTGTTATTTTCGCAGTTGGGTTGTTCTCGGCTGCGGTAATTGCTCCGAAATACCCCGCAGCACCAGCACCTACCACTATAATTTGTTTTCTCGACATTTTTTGATGGTTTGTAGCATTTTAAACCTTGATACATCATGCCGTAAAATTAGCGAATTTTGTAGCGGTATTTCCAAAATCTTATTTTCAAACATATTTTCACGCTAAGATTAATCTTTTTCAAAAAATGGGCAAAATCAAATTTCTTTTATTTCTCTTATTGCTTGGCGTTTTTTTGTATTACTGGGGCAAACCTCAACCTTTGAAAAGCTTAGGGAGAGACCTTTCGAGTCTTTCTAATAGTTCTAAAAAAAGTACTAAAGAAAACCCAGAAGAAGTAAAACCAGACAAAGAAGAGAGTACTTTTTTAGAAGAAAAATCAAAAGAATTGACAGATGGAATTAAGGAAGAAGTAAGTAAGAAAGTTGAAGAATCTGTTTTAGACATTATCAAAAATAAATTATTTAGCGATAAAAAAGGGAGTACTGAAAGTAGCAATGATTTAGACAAATACATTCCATTTTCAAAACATAACAACGAAATCGTTCGCCACAAAGCCTTTATTTTGAATTACAGAGAAGAGTATGAACAGGCTTCTTGGGTACTTCATAAACTTAGTAGCGAAGCCGTGACTGGACACGAACCACGCTCGAATGAATTTATTGAAGACCCATCAGTAGAAACAGGTTCAGCAGTTACGCAAGATTATTCTCGTTCGGGTTTCGACCGTGGGCATCTTTGTCCAGCAGGTGATTTCAAACATGATAAAGAATTGCAAGACGAAACTTTTTATATGTCGAATATGTCGCCCCAAGTACCTGATTTTAACCGTGGTATTTGGAATCATTTAGAAAGTAAGGTGCGTACTTGGGTGAGTACAAAAGGAGAATTTATTGTTTTGACAGGGCCGATACTTACCACAGGACTTGAACGAATCGGAAGAATTAATAAGATTGCTGTACCAAAAGCCTATTATAAAATCGTTTATGACCCAGCGGAGCAGAAAGCAGTGGCTTTTTTAGTACCCAACGAAGGCTCAAGTAAATCTATCAAAAGTTTTGCGGTAAGTATCGACAAAATCGAAGCACTAACAGGAATAGATTTTTTTGAAAAACTACCCGATACTTTAGAGCAAAAAATTGAAAGTAAAAATAATATTCAAAGCTGGTATGAATAAAACAAAGCGATACAAAGCCCATCAGGTACTTTTTAGGCAATAATAAATATCGTAACTTAGTATCTTAAAAGCTTAGTTCAAGCAGAACCTCCAAACCCATCATCAGTCATATAGCCCTAAAATTATTAATAATAATGACATTAGCCTTTACCATTTGCTCTATAAACTACTTAGCCCAAGCCCAAACGCTGGGGCAATCGCTACAAAAAACAAATCCAGATATAGAGTTTGTGATTGGTCTGGTAGATAGACTTGATAAAGTAAATTTAGAACCAGATAAAATTCCACCTTTTCAGTTACTTGAAATTGATAAAATCAATATTGATTGTTTGGATGATATGTGTAAAAACTACGACATCACCGAACTCAATACGGCTGTAAAACCTTTTTACTTCGACTATTTTTTCAAAAATAGAAAAGACATTCAAAATGTCATTTATTTTGACCCCGACATTATTGTTTTTGATACACTCAAAAGTCTAACGGATAGTCTTTTAGTAAAAAGCATCGTCATTACTCCACACATTAGCTCGCCAATCTGGGATGATTTCACAACTCGTGAAATCGACCACCTCAATACAGGTATTTACAATTTAGGATTTATCGGCGTTGGACGCAGTAAAGACAGTTACGAGATGATTGATTGGTGGAAAGAACGCCTCAAGAAAGATTGTAGAATAGACCTTTGCAATGGACTTTTTGTTGACCAACATTGGATAAACTTCGTGCCTTTGTATTATCCAGATTCGGTTTTGATAGAAAAACATCCGGGCTACAACATGGCGTATTGGAACTTACACGAAAGAAGTATTACAAGAGATGGCGAAAAGTTTTTGAGTAATCATCAGCCTTTGATTTTCTTTCATTATAGCGGTTATCAATTAAAAAATCCGAATAGCGTTTCAAAGTATCAGAATCGTTCTACTTTTGAAAAACGCCCCGACATTGTGCCTTTATTTGAATATTATGCTCAACAATTGCGCAATAATTTCAACGATTATTATATCCAAATTCCTTGTTATTATATTAAACCGCCCGTAGTAAAGCGTTATAAAAGAGTACGAAAAGCTTTACAAACTCCTTTCAGAAAAATTCTTAATTTAATTCAAGAAGACTAAAAATATTTGAGATTTCTTTCAAGAAAATATGATGATAAAAAGAGAATACTGTGGAAATAGACCAACAAAAATAGGATTTAGTATTTTGGATATTTTCATTGATGTAAGCTTGTTTGTTTTAGGTAAGAAAAAAAACAAAAGTTACGTTCATCCACAGAAAATTTTGCTATTTAATTTTGGGCATTTGGGGGATATGCTGATGATGGGTTACATGATAAATGCCCTGAAAAAGCAATTTCCTACTGTTGAAATCCACCTTGTAGCAGGGCGTTGGTGCAAATTATTGGTAGAAAACAATCCTTTGTTCGATAAAGTATTTTACGTAAATCACTTCCAAACTAATAGAAGTAACCTATCGTTTTTAGAAAAAATAAAAATGTTTCTGAATGATGCTTTTGCTTTTATTCAAGAACAAAAACAATATTCATACACTCATTCTTTCGATTTTAGGTATTCAGCTTACAATGCAAATCCTTTGTTGCCTTTTTTAACGATTCAGAAAAAAATAGGCTTTGGCTCAAGAGCTTGGGGTGGATTTCTGGATAAAGAGTATTTTTTACTTGCTTCGCCCGTTCATACGATTGATATACAAATTCAAGTTTTGAGCGAGCTAATTGCTGAAAATAGCCTCACACTTGAACCTGTACTCTTTGTAGCCGAACAAAATGTGCTACCAATTCAAGTAACACAAGATTATTTAATGATTTTTCCAGAAGCAGGTATCGAAAATAAAATGTTGGATTTAGCTACTTGGGAAAGTATCGTTACTTATTATTTACAGTATTTTCCACAATATCAAGTAATTGTTTGTGGACTGACTGACTATACAGAACAACTATCAGCACGATTAACGCAAAAGCATGCTGAAAATATCATTAATGCTTGTGGCAAACTTTCGATTCCACAAATTATAGCTTTACTTAAAAAAGCTTCGGGAGCAATTACTTTAGATTCATTCCCAGCCCATTTAACCTCTACACAAACACCTACTTTGTGTTTATTTAAAGGCGGAAGTGGCTTTGAATATTTTCCTATCAATGCCAAAGCAACCTACATCATTCACAATCATTTGTACTCAAAAGAAATCACTCAATTTAGGACTGATATGGACATAAGTTATGTAGAATCTTTTGATGATGAAATATTCAAAAAAAATCTTTTCGTCGCTCTTAATAAATTATTTTCAATCAATCTGTAAGTTCATCATTTTGTGTATTTAGAACTTCAAATTATCTTTGAAAATCAATCAAAGCATTTGAAAGCATATTCGATTATTTCTGTTGATTAAATTCGGCATATTTTTTGTAATCTAATGTTCAAGGGATTTATCATAAAACTTCACAAAAGACCCTTGAATAATCAAGCCGTTAAACAATTAATCAACTACTGTCGCCAACTATAAAAAGTTGAGATTGGTACTTCTTTAAAAATGAATATAAACACTATGGAAAATCCTTCCGAATTAAATGAGTCGGAAAAAACCTACCGAGCTTTAGAGAACTCAATTCATAAAATACAGAGGTTTACTCATAAACTGGCAAAGAAGTCAAACCCAAGCCTTGAGGTACAAGGTTTTTGGGAACTCGGTGACCCTTCATTGATTCATTGGATTAGTGATACCCATTGTTACCTCAGCAGAAGAGGACAAAAATTACAGTTCTTAGGCCGTCAGTCTAAATTAGAAATTATTGGTTTCCACTTAGAAGAAGGTGACAAATTACTGATTTGTGGTGAATCTATCCGTGAAAAAATTACTGATGCAGAAATTGACGAAATACTTCAAGGCAGTAATGGTGTAAAAGACTCATGCTTGAATATCTTGAAAGTAGCGAATAAAGATACTCCTTACAATGTCTATAATGTGCATAATGTGATTGTGTTGGAAGTTGTCAATAAGCAAAAAATTGCTCCTTCAAATGTAGATGCCAACAACAATCCATTTATTAAGAAATCTTACGACGGTCTTTTCTTCCTTATTTTGTTTTTGGGAATCGTAGGAGTACTTGCTTATTTTTATAATTCAAACAGAACATTTGATATTTCGGGCTTAGTGAATAAAGTATTGAAGCGTGAAAGTCCACAAAATACCAATACGCCGACTGATTCTTTACAGAGTTTTCAAAGTAATACTGATTCTCTGACTCAATCGACTCAACCGAGTATCAGTAATGATGGTTTTGGTAATGAGCCAAGCAATAGCTTCCAAGAAAATACGACAAAACCAGTTGAAACAAGTACAGAAGCTACCACAACTAAGCCCGTTAATACTCAGCCTTTAACAGCGGAAAAAGTAGCTCCAAAAAGTACATGGAAAAAGCCAGAAGCTACGGTTAGTAAGAAACCAAATTCAGCTGATTTTTCAAAAGAAGAACAAAACTATAATGCCTTACGTCAGCAAAAAGAAAAGTGGTTGAAAATCAGAAATGATTTGCAACAAAAACTCAATGCAGGTGATGCTTCTGTTACAGACCAGTTAAATAATAGCATTAAAGTACTGGCAAGAATTGAGGAGAAATTGATGGTAAGTGCCCAAAAATTAGATAGTCAGCGATAATTCGCTGACTTTTTTTTTACAGATTCACTAAATTTTCAGTCTTAGCTGAAATTTGTTTGGCAGTATTGCTACCTTTCAAAATATGTGCCGCCCACATGTATAAGCCAAACAAAGCACAAAGTATATACAGAGAGGTTGTATTATGCGTTTTTTGACTAATGACTAAAAATAAGCCAGTAGAAAAAATCGTAAACGACCAAAGGACTAAAGAAGCCTGAAAGTGTGATAATCCGCTATCAATCAATAAATGATGTAAGTGATTTCTATCAGCTACGAAAGGTGATTTTTTATTCTTCAATCGAATAATAAATACTCTGAGTGTATCAAAAATGGGTACAATAAGTACAACAATGGCTAAAATTGGAGCGGCAAAATAACTATTAGGGTCGAAACGATATTGAATATTGAGTTGAATAAAACGTACAGCAAAGACAGCCAGTAAAAAACCAACAATCAACGAACCAGTATCGCCCATAAAGATTTTAGAAGTTTTAGAGAAATTGAACCTCAAAAAACCCAACAAAGCACCCGCCATTGAAGCCGCCAAACAAGCCAAAGCATAATGTTGATTAAGGTAAAACCAAATACCAAAAAGTCCGCCAGCTATCATGGCAATTCCTCCCATCAAGCCATCAATCCCGTCAATTAAATTAACTGCATTGATAAGTGCGATAAATACAAAAACCGTAAGCGGCAAGCTGATGAAGTACGGAACAGAGTAAATGCCAAATATGCCAAAAAGATTTTCGATTCTTAAATCTCCTAAAACCACCACCAATAAAGAAGCGGCAATTTGTACATACATTTTTTTCTTGGGTGCAAGTATCAGAATATCGTCTTTTACTCCTAAAAAGAAAAGAATGACTACCGATGAAATAGAAAGGTGTACGAGTTGTCCTTCGTCAGGATTTTCCCATAAAAAATAACTTATCAGCATTGATGCAAATACTGCAACACCGCCTAAAGTTGGAGTAGCTTCTTCGTGTGAACTTCGTTCGATAACATTTGCCATTAAATTTTTCAAACGAGAAATATTAATAATAACAGGTATTGCAGTAATAGAAGTAGCACAAGCCACCATTGCTGATACAATGATGTGAAAAAGGTCACTATTGTAAAATATCCAGAATAGTTGATTCATTGGTATTAAATTATTGTATCCACAAAGAGGTATCCATTCAATGGATTGAGTATTAAAACTCAGTCAAATTACAATTAAAATTGAGAAGTACCAAACTGTTTACTATTTGATAACCCTCTTCCGAACCTCTTGTGCTGGATTTCCTTGAAAAACCGTGTAGGCTTCCATAGACTTAGTAGCCACAGAATTTACCGCCAAAACTGCATGCGATTTAGCCCTCACTCCCGGACAAACCACTGATTTTGCTCCTATCCAAACACCTTCTTCTAAATGAATTTCACCCACCATCAAATCAAAAGTACTTTTGGTATAATCATGGTTTCCAGTCAAGAGCATTGCACCTTGCGAAATACAAACATTATTTCCGATACTTACTTTTACAAGATTATCAATCCAAACCATTTCGCCAATCCAAACATAATCTCCTACTTCCAAAAACCACGGATATTTTATCAATACTTGTGGCTTTATCATTACTCCTTTCCCAATTTTTGCCCCGAATATTCTGAGGATAAAAATTTTAAATGATACTGGTAAAGGCAGATTTGAATGCAAACAAATTGAACCAACTATATGCCACAGCGTTCGTTTGATAAAGCTTCCGGGCTTATACCAAGCATTGTTGTACTTTGATAAATCTGTTGTTAAATTCATTTACTTAAATCTTTTTGGTACTCGTCTTTAAAGAATTGTACGATGGCACTTTTCTCTTTTCCTGCTCGATGATATACTTCATACACTTTGGCATCTACCAAAAACCGATACCAAAAACCTTGTAAAAAATGCCAAATAAAGCCTTGTTTGCCGTCTAAAAAGCCAAATCTGACAAAATAGCGATAAATAAAGTAGAAAATCGGGCGGAGAAACAGAGGTACTGAAGCATATTTTACTTTTAAAAATCGAGTTCTTTGTTCTTGTGTACCAAAGAATTTTGGTTCTACCGACTCAAAATTTCTGAAATTATATTTGATATTTAATAAATCAATTACTTCACGAATGGCATAAAGATTATGCTTTTGTGTCCACCAAGTAAGGTTGTTTAAATTATGGTCAACAAGGTCGTTTTCTAATTGTTTTGTGTTTCCTTGTGTCAGCGTAATGTGTTCGTCCATCCAACTTTCTTCACAAGCTCCTTGTCCATTACGCCAAATTCTTAATAGCCAAATTGGATAATATGCTCCGTGACGAATCCATTTATCCATAAAAATTACTCTTCTTTTAATGTACAATCCACTGGTTTCATCTGAAAATGTAGCTAATTTCTGATTGATTTCAGCGGCTAATGCTGGTAAAACGTACTCATCAGCATCCATTCTCATCAGCCATTTGGTCTTGAAGGGATTGTTTACTATGCCAAAATTGAATTGTACTGCATAATTTACCCAAGTATTCTGTACAACTTTTGCTCCTAAAGCTTCTGCTATTTCAACCGTTTTATCGGTTGAACCTGAATCTACAATGAAAATTTTATCAGTAAAAGCCTGCAAAGATTCTACACATCTTTTGATATGTTTTTCTTCGTTAAAAGTAAGGATAATGACGGTAATGTCTTGCATTATTTTTTCTTGACTATTTTCTTAAATTCATTTAATAAATTGAGTGCCACCAACTCTATATCGTACTGTTTTTTCACTAATGCTTTTCCGTTTTCAGCCAAAAGTTTGCAGTACTGTTCATCATCAAGCATTCGGTTAAGCCCTTCTACCACACTTTTTTCGTCTAAATCTACCAAATGAGCCGCCTGATTTTGCCTAATGGCTTCTCCAAATCCTACTCTATCCGACAACAAAGATGGTACACCCGAAATCATAGCCTCTAAAGTAGCAATCGAAAAACCTTCAGAATAGGAAGGTAAAACAAAAATATCAGCATCAGCAAAGGCTTCTAATTTATCATTGCCTGTTAGCATTCCTACTAAGTAAATACTTTTTTGTAGGTTATTTTTTTCAATAAACGCCTTTGTTTCAGCTAAATAACCATCATCTGGACCAGCCAAAACCAAAATACAGTCTTGTCGCTGCGAAGAAATTTTCTGAAATGCAGGTAACAATAAATCCAAGCCTTTCTTGATATTCAATCTGCTCAGAAATAAAATTATTTTAGGCTCTTTGGGCAAATTAAATTTATCTCTAAAAATGCCTTTGGCTGGTAAATTATCAAAATTCGACAGATTCATGCCATTCGGAACAATGGCAACGTTGGGATGTTGATGCCCTAAAAAACCTAATAAATCTTGCTTTTCGTCGAGATTATTAATTTGTATAAGTTCCGTTTTATCTAACAGTCGTTTCTGAAAAAAAATGGCAAATAACTTCTTTTTCCAGTAACCATTCGCCAAAGCCCAACGGTCGAGTAAGCCATGAATCGTCACACATTTTGGCGTTTTTACGCCTGCCAAATAAGGAGCAAGCCCAGCAAAATGCCACAATCCATGAATATGAATTACATCATATTCGTTGCCATGTTGCTTTAACCAAAAATATAATTCTGGCGAAAATTCAGCCCAAAATCTTGCTAACCAATGTCTTTTACAAACTATTACTTTTGCTCCTTCGGGTACTGCATATAATTTTTGTCCTTCCGAAAGTGGCGTTAAAATGGTTACTTCTGCTCCATGTTTCATCTGAACCACTGCATGGTCATAAATGATTTTTGGCGGGCCGCCAATATCCCACGAGTATCCACAAATATTAAGAATTTTCATAGGTTTATGCTTTCGTAATGGTCGATAAGTACTTAGACAATGGTTTTTCTATTTTTTTATGAATAAAAATACTAATCAATACTGTGATAATAATAATGAAAATATTGTACAAAACCGCTGCAAGGTTTGATACTTCCCAGCCTATGATGGAAGGAATTTTATTCATCAATAACAACAAGGGAAAATGAATCAAATACAAAACATAGGAAGCGTCGCCCAGTGTTATCGTAAATGAAGGAATCCGTATTGCTTGATTATTTTCTAAATTCAACATCGCTATCAACAAAAAAGCTGAGGGAACACCAAAAGTAAGTACTCTTTTCTGATAGTCGTAGTCGATGATGTCGTAGCCATAATGGATAATTATCGCCAAAGAAATCACAATGAGTAGTACTGAAATCCAATTTTGAAACTTGATTTTATCATAAAACTGATAAATCAAAAAGCCGAACATAAACTCTAAATTATAGCCACTAAAGATAAAATTGAAGTGTTTTCTGTATTCATCATGAATAAAAATGATATTGTATAAAGAAACTAATATCAACAAAATCGGGATGAAACTAAGCCTGCGAGAAATAATCAATAATGAAAAACACAGGTAGAAAAAAAGCTCATAACTTAAAGTCCAAGTAACTGGATTAATAGCGAAATGAAGCGGTGTTAGAAAATAGGTCTGTAAAAAAGCTGAAATTGTATAAGGATAACCTATATTAAAAACATCTTTTTGAAGAATCAAAGTAATGAACCAACTCAAGCCAAAAAGTACTGTCAATACAATCCAATAAATTGGATATACTCTCAACAATCTTTTTTTCAGATATTTACCTAAGGTTGAAGGATTATCTAAATAGTTTTTACTGGTAAAATGTATGATAAAACCACTAATTACAAAGAATAAATCTACTCCTGCAAAACCGAAATCAAAAAAATCTCCGAGAAAAGTAGTGGTAAAATAGCGTTTGATGTAGCCTCCGATATGGTAAACCACCACTACAAAAGCGGCAAGCCCTCTTAAAAATTGTATTGAATTGATTACTTTCTTGGACGACATAATTGTTTGTAGCCTTCAAACATTTCTTTAGCAACATTTTCAGGCGAATATTCTTGGATAATTTTTTTGGAAGCTTCAGACATTTCAAGAGTATTTACTTCCTTATTCATAAATTTTAGCAGTTTTTCGGATAGTTCAGTCATTTTTAAAGGTTGGAATGTAAAACCATTCAAACCAGCCTGTACTAAATCATAAGCTGAACCACATTTTTCAGAAACTAAAACAGGTAAACCGCAAGCCATTGCCTCATTTACGACTAAACCCCACGGTTCTGAGTAACTTGGTAAAACTAAAACATCACTCAAGGATAAGTAAATGGGGACTTCTTGCCAATTTACGCCTTCAAAAAAAAACACTTTTTGAATATTTTTTTCGGCTACTTCTTTTTGCAAAACAGATTTTTGCTCGCCAGTTCCCAAAAATATTAATCCCCAATCAGCATTACTTTTGTTCTGAGCAATGGAAAACGCCTCTAAAAGTCGAACTAAATTTTTAAATTCTATCAATCGCCCAACAAAAATAAAGTTATGAGTAGGTAAATTTAGCTCTTGCTGTCTGCGTTCACGCAAAGGATATGCTTTTGAATAGATTTCGGCAAGTAAAGTATTATCTACACAATTGCGATTAACTAACATTTGGGATTCTTTTCCTCCCAAAGTCATCATATAAGCTTTCGAGAGTTTTCCGAAATTAAAAAATCCGTTGAATTGACTAATAATTAATCGTTTGAAAGTTTCTTTCAGAAAACTTCTCTGATGGTCGCCAGCCGTTGATTCGTTTGATAAAACGGTTTTGATTCCATTTAATTTGCAATAAATCAAAGCAACCCATGAAGCTATATCATAATAACCCGTAAGATTTACAAGGTCTGGCTGATAGCTTTTGATGGTTTTTAGAATACCAGTTATTCTATCTTTAAGACTTAAATCTTCTAAAATTCCTTCAGAAAGTAATTGATACTTGTATTTATGTTGAAACAAAGCGGCATCACCAAGCCCTACTCTACTCTTTTCAATACTTGCCAACTGCAAAACCAATAAATCAAAATCAGTATTTTGATTGGCGATGTTTTGTAATTCGTTAAAAATAATGGCTTTGTAATGGGCCCAAAGTTGATTGTGAATTATTAAAACCTTCATTTATGAAGCAGCTAAAGGTGTTTGTGGAGAAGGTTCTGTATAAGGGTTTTTCACAGCTACTGGCGTTTTTACAAAATACTTTATGCCTAAAAAACGCATCATTACGGCGAAAATAAACCAATATGCTGTACCAAAAGGCTCGCCTCCCGTGAAAATTCCGACAAAATAGGTCAAGTAAAAGTAGCCCAAAAACATTGTAAAAGTATTATTCTGACTTTTCATCGCTTTTAGTGCCTCAATAAAAATCATTAAATTCATCAGACTAAAAGCCAAAAAACCTAAAACACCTAAATCCGTAAGGGTTTCTAATACAGGTATATCTATGTAAAAATACTTAAAGCCGCCGCCAAAAAGAAAAAGCCAAGGATTATCAATAAAGGTCTTTTTTACTACTTCAAGGTTATTAATCCTCCCCATGGCCGACAAATCTACGTTTTCTTCATCAACCATGCCAAAAGCCGTAAGCATTGCTTTGGTAAAAGTAGTCAGAAAAGTTTCGTAATATAAATTGATAATATTCACCAAGTGTGGCTGACTACTGATAAAGTAAATAATCAACCAAATGACAAAGGCTATCATCAACAAATTACGAGGCTTAATCAGCACAGAAACAGCTTTTTGAATTGTTTTTTTAGAAGTATTAAAATAAACAAAGAGCATTAGCGAGAACAAAAAGGCAAGTAAAATAGAACGAGCCTGAGCCAAAATAAGTACGACTCCCGATAAAATTAAGTTGAGTGAAGATAAAATTTTCCAAAAGAAACTTCGCTGTTTCAGCAAAAAATAAGAAGAATAAATACCTGCAAAAGCATTCCTTGCATAAACGTGCGGATTACCACTTGAAGTAGTAGTACCGTCTCCAAAAACAACTGTCGCTCTTTGTCCAATCACAAAATAAGGATTAGTTGCCATTGAATAAATCAAACAAATACTTCCAAAAAAGGTAAAAATAACTACAATTGGCAGGAAATAGTCTTTAATTTCATTTGAAACACTTACCAGTAAAAATAGAAAGACGAAAATGAAGATAAAATTTCCTAAATCTCTATAAAAAACGTAAATGTTTTCGCTAAAAAAACCGAAGTAAGGATTAAAGAAAAGATAATAAACAAAAGCCAGAAACAGGAAGTAAAACGCAAGTCTTGTAATAGGAATATTGGGTTTCCAGAATTTACGAAAAATATCTTCTGGAGCAATCATCAGTACTAAGCCCATCACTAAACTAAAAATAGTAAAAACAGAACTCCCCCCGAAACCTAAAACTTCTTTAAAGAAAAAGATTAAAGGATTGCCCATAAAAACAATGAACACTCCTAATGATTGACGACTATATTTAAAATCAAAATACTCTTTCATGTTACAAAAATAATAATTCTAAATTGTTACTCGAAACTCTTGCCAAAAACCTTTTCGGTAAACACAAAACAATCCTATTGGAATAGTAACGAACATTAGATTCGGTGGAGTACATTTTTTTATTGTAAACAGCTTGTAGTGTAAAACAAAAAAGCCACTTGAAATATTTATCCAAGTGGCTTTTAATTCTGTGATTCCATCAGGATTCGAACCTGAGACCTACTGCTTAGAAGGCAGTTGCTCTATCCAGCTGAGCTATGGAACCTAAACAAAAATGTGTTAATCTGATTTTTTAAGGAGTTGAAAATCAAGGAAATGTAATTTTCAAATTCTCAAATCTTCAAACTAACACATTTAAAAGTCGGGGTGGCAGGATTCGAACCTACGACCTCTTGGTCCCAAACCAAGCGCGATACCGGGCTACGCTACACCCCGAAAATTTCCCTTGCTTAAAATTTTTATTTCTAAGCGGAGAGTGAGGGATTCGAACCCTCGGTACCCTTGTGAGGTACGGCAGTTTAGCAAACGGCTCCTTTCGGCCTCTCAGGCAACTCTCCTTAACACATTTTGTATCGCTTGTGATACTGTCGTTGTGTTTAGGTGATGCAAAGGTACGGCGATTTTTCTATTTAGCAAGCCCTCTTTCAAAAAAAAATTGAAATAATTTTTCTCATTTTTTGTACAAATTGGATACAGAATTGAAAATCAGAATGTTATTTGAGTACTTAAGTCGCTAAAAAAAATCAATATTTTTTCAACTTTTTTTTAATTCTTTATATTTCTAACCTAATTTTACTGATAAACATAGGGGATTGGCTAAGCTCAGATGTCAGATTAATAACATTTAGCTTACATAATTTTATGAAAAAAATATTCATTTACTTCTGCCTTTTAGTTTTTTTTGGTTCAATTTCCTCTTGTTCTTCTATTAAAACCATGAGTTTACGCCCTATCGAGCAAGAAAGTATTTTTGCTGATGGTAAAGAAATCGTAAAAAAAGAGGATAATGGTTTAAAGATTGTTGCTTCTTATGATGGCAGCTATCACGATTACATGGTTTTTGACGTTGAAATTTTCAACAATTCAGATTCTGCTATTGCTATTTCTCCTAAAAATTTCAGAGCTTTTCCGCTTGATAGCCAAAAACAAAATTTACGTACTGCCGATGGACAATCTATTTTTGAGTACGAGGGCATAGAACCCGCTGAAGAAGTTGAGGTGGTAAGAAATAAAATGGACTACCAAGAAAGAAAACTGAAACGAGCTAAAACTGTCAATACGATTCTCTTTATAGGTGGATTGTTAACCTCTATATCAAGCCAGTCTTCTCGTGGAAATTCAGAAAGATTCATTAGAAGCGTAGATATTGGGCAGACAATGATGAATGTTTCACAAGTAAAAAGAATTGCTGACCACCAAGAATTTTATTCTAAAATGGACAGACTCGAACATGAGTATCGTACTTGGTCAAGTGAAGGTTTTAGAGCAACAACACTTGCTCCACACACTTCTATCAGAGGTGGCGTTTTTATTGAGGCAAATCTTCAAGCGAAGTTTGTTCAGATTAATTATCTTACTCCAACACACAATATCGACTTCTTATTTGAGCAATCATTTGCCAAAAAGTAATCTAAAATACTCCTTTTCAGCAAGGTTTATCAAAACATATTAAGTTTTGGTAAACCTTTTTTTATGTTCAATTAAGTGTATTTGCTTATTTTTTATGACCTTTGCAAACTCAAAATTGAAAACCCTCTTTCGATACTTTTCAAATGGTTTTCAATCCACAATGAAACAATAATATTGCATGGAAATCTTAAAAAGTAGTCGTCTTGATTCACTACGCTACGATATTCGTGGGCCAGTTTACGAAAAAGCTCTTCAATTACAACGTGAAGGCTACAAAATCACTTCGTTAAATATTGGCAATCCGGCGACATTTGGTTTTGAAACGCCCGAGGAAATCATTCATGACATTATCATGAACATTCGCAACGCACAAGGATATGCTGATTCCAGAGGACTTTTCGCCGCCAGAAAGGCCGTAATGCAATATTATCAAAGCAGAGGTGTAAGAAATATCGAAATTGAAGATGTATATATCGGAAATGGTGTGAGTGAATTAATCTCATTGGTCATGACGGCTTTGCTGAATCCAAATGATGAAATTTTAATTCCTTCGCCTGACTATCCACTTTGGACGACCTCTGTGGGTTTGGCTGGTGGCACGCCAGTGCATTATGTCTGTGATGAAGCTTCTGATTGGAATCCTGATTTGAAAGATATTGAATCAAAAATCACTAAGAAAACTCGTGGTATTGTTTTGATTAATCCAAACAATCCAACGGGTGCAGTTTATGACAAAGAAATTGTAGAAGGTATCGTCAGAATTGCAGAAAAACATAAATTGATTGTGTTTGCTGATGAGATTTATGATAAAATTCTTTACGACGGAGCAGTTCATCATTCAACGGCTGGGATGTCGGAAGATACTTTGATTGTAACCATGGGCGGTATGTCGAAAAACTATCGTGCGGCTGGTTTCCGTGGTGGATGGATGATTTTGACTGGTGCTAAACACAAAGCAAAATCTTATGTTGAAGGGCTTACTTTCTTGGCTTCAATGCGTTTATGTGCTAATGTTATTACACAATATGGTATTCAAACGGCTTTGGGTGGCTATCAATCTATTAATGATTTGGTTGCTCCAACTGGTCGTTTGTACAAACAAATGCACTTGGCTTATGAAAAACTGATAGCCATTCCAGGCATTACTTGTGTGCGTCCGAAAGGGGCCATGTACTTGTTCCCTAAAATTGATTTAAAACAATTTGATTTTAAAAATGATGGTGATTTTGTGTTGAGTTTGCTGGAAGACCAAAGAATTTTAGTAGTTGGCGGGCGTGGCTTTAACTTCAAAGAACCCGACCATTTTAGAATTGTTTTCTTGCCACATTTAGAACAATTAGAGCTTGCCATGAATAAAATTGCTCTTCATTTCGAGAATCACCGTAAAAAGTAGGGCTTTGAAGAATTGTTGCTCAACAATTTTTAACATATTTTGTTATCTTCGTAAAGAGGTTGGATGCTTCAAACATCTAACCTCTTTTGATTTTTAATCAAAATAAATCATAGCTCAATTCTTAACCACATGAATATCAACACATCCCTTCTTAGCTCTAAAAGAACTCAATTATTTATTTTCCTCTTTGGGATTTTTCTTTCAAACGCTATTGTAGCAGAAATAATCGGTGTAAAAATCTTCTCTGTTGAATCTACTTTTGGTTTTGAACCCTTACATCTTCAAACATTTTTAGGTACTTGGGACATCAACCAAACTGCTGGAGCTTTAAACTGGCCTTTCGTATTTATTACTTCTGATATTATTAATGAATACTTTGGCAAAAAAGGTGTCAGAAAAGTTTCCTATTTAACTTCGGGCTTTATTGCATACTGTTTCCTTATTATTTACGGAGCAACTTTGCTTACTCCTGCCCCATTTTGGTTAGAAGTAAACAAAGGCACTGATAATTTTAATATCGATTACGCTTTTGGAAAAATCTTTAGACAAGGATTAGGCATCATTACGGGTTCATTGACGGCCTTTTTGATTAGCCAATTATTAGATGCTTATGTATTTCATGCCATTCGTAAAATTACTGATGGCAAAAAAATATGGTTGCGAGCTACGGGGTCAACCTTGGTTTCGCAATTAATAGATAGTTTTGTGGTGATTGGTATTGCCTTTGTCATTTTTGGAAATTGGACGATTGAACAGTGGCTTTCTACTTCTTTGAACAGTTATTTGTACAAGTTTTTCACTGCCATTTTAATGACTCCTCTGATTTACTTAGCTCATAATTTAATTGATAAGTTCTTAGGAAACGAAGAATCCGACCAATTGTTAAAAGAAGCTTCTAATCAAGTATAAATATTTCATATTCAATACTTTAAAGTATTTTACTTCAAATAGCGTAAATGTCCGTTTACGCTATTTTCCTATTTTTTATGCAAAAAATCTTTTCGCTTTTCTCTTTTAATCACAATTCAGAAAGTAAAAAATTACAACTACTTTACGCCTTTGGCTTTACTTTTTTCACGGTTATAGCTTTAGGTATAGACTCCGTTGCGTTCAAAAATCACTATTTTGATGGTAGAAATGTTACCAACATTTTAGCCTTTATATATTTCTTCTTGATTTACTTTGTTTCAGACAAACACTTGAAAAAGTTGATGTTTGTGATGATTTTTTTGTCGTACCTCGGTGAAGTAATTTTCAGTACTATTTTAGGAATGTACTTATATCGAACAGAGCAAATTCCTTTGTATGTACCTTTCGGACACTCAATTGTGTATGCCAGCGGATTTATTTTTGCTAAAACAAATTGGGCAAAAGCCAATGAATTACTGCTCAGAAAAATCTTTATCGCCTTCTTTTTAGTACTTTTCCTCTGCGTTGGCTTTTTCTTGAATGATTACTTCTCACTCATTTTCGGGGTATTTTTCTTTGCGATTCTAAAAAGAAAAAAGATGGACAACCTTTATTCGTTCATAGCCCTGTGTGTGATTTTTATTGAATTAGTGGGTACTTATTTTCAATGTTGGACTTGGATTCCAAAAACGTTTGGTGTAATTCCTGCCGCCAATCCGCCAATGGGAGCTATCTTTTTTTACGCAGGGGGCGATGTACTTTTGGTGAAGATTGTAAGTTTGATAGAAAAGCGAAGTGAAAAAAAATAGTCTCCACAAAACTGATTACATTTTATGAAGACTAATTTTTATAAGTACAATTGCACCATTTTACGCCAATAACGAGCTCTGTGAGCTTCCTCGTCCCAAACGTAAAGTTTATTTACAATACCTTTTCGCCAAAGAATATCGCTAAAGTATTTATTGTTTTCTAAGAAAGCATCGTCCTGACCGATTGCCAAAACGAACTCTAAACGTCTCAGTTCATGCAGAATTGCTTCGTCGCTAATATTCGGAATAAATTGAACTGGCGTGTTGAAGTAAATATTTTCATCATGGTAGCCATCAAATAAATCTTTGAAAACGCCTACTTCCCATGTTAAATCGTATCTGCCGCTCATTCCTACCACTTTCGTGAAAAACTGCGGATACTTCGTTGCCACATTTACAGCATGATAAGCTCCTAAACTACAACCAGCAGAAATCATCGTCATATCTGGATTAAGTTCTCTGGTAAAAGGCAATACTTCGTGGATAATGTACTGTTCGTATTGAATATGCCTTTGAATACGAAAACTTGGCGAACTATCTTTAGCATAAAGACTTTCAGTATCTACGCTGTCAACACAGAAAATCTGTAAATAGCCAGCCTCAATTTTATCTTGGATAGCTTCAATTACACGCCAATCTTCATAGTCATAAAATCTTGCCCCACGAGTTGGAAAAAATAAAACCCTCGCTCCTGCATGACCAAAAACCAGCATTTCCATGTCTTTTTGTAGATGGTTGCTATACCATTTATGATACTCTCTTTTCATTCTTTTCTAAAATTTTGGTTTAGAAATATTTTTAAAAGTTTGAATTTCAACAGTTTCTAAATCTACCATTTCCGCAAAGCTATTTTAGTATTTAAAACTAATTGAATTGATATTCGACAAATGTTTTACAAGCTCATCTTTCAAAACATTATGTCCTGCCTTGTTGAAATGTAAGCCGTCTTGCTCGAAATACTGATGATTGGGCTTTTGGTCTTTTCCAATATAATAATCGTAAATATTCACAAAATGAAGGTTCGCTTCTTCTCGTTTCTTGATTTCTCGTTCGATAATCATATTGGTATATTTTACTTGGTCGTTCAGATACCAACGTTGTGGACTTGGTTTTATCGACACATAAGTACAGTCAATTGCTCCGTATTTTACTTTGATTTTATCGAACAATTGAAAAAAGAAAAGGTAAATTTCTTCGGGATGGCGATTGTTACTTAAATCATTATCACCAGCATAAACAATGATGGATTCTAAATTTTCGTATTGAGAAAATACTCTTTCAAAATACCAAGCACAAGCCGCCAGCGTAGAACCACCAAAACCAAGATTTACTGGAAAAAAAGTATCAAAATCTTGATAGATACTTTTCCAAAGCGTAAAAGTTGAACTCCCATAAAAAGCAGTTTTGGGTTGATAATCCAGTTGAATGCGTTCTCGTTCTAATCTTTTAACGTCTTCTTCGTACCAAAACATAGCCTTAGGATTTATACAAATGCAAATAAAAGTGAAAGGTTGATAATGATGATTATCTAAAAATTAATGAATCATTACTAAAATCAAATTTAACTAAAAGCTTGTTAATCAACCTATTGATAATTTAAAATTCATAAAAGAAATCAAAATATTACAATTTTCCTCTTCTAATATTATCGCAAATTACAGCGGTGGCGATGCCAGCGTTTAGAGACTCTGCTTCACCAAAACGAGGAATGGTAATTTTATCACTTACTAATCGTTCTACTTCTGCCGAAATTCCGTTGGCTTCGTTGCCAATTACAATGTAGGCGGTGTCCACAAACGCTGTTTGGTGTACATTGGCTGAATCCAAGAAAGTACCGTAAACTTTGGTACTGGTATTTGAAAGAAACTCAACCAGATTAGTATAAAAAATAGATACACGGGTGAAAGAACCCATTGTTGAAGAAATCACTTTAGGACTATAAAAATCGACTGTTTCGTTTGAACAGACAATTTTAGAAATCCCATACCAGTCAGCCACACGGATAATTGTACCCAAGTTGCCCGGGTCACGGATATTATCGAGTACAAGTACGTACTCTTGTGGTTGGGCTACCAATTTCAGATTTTGTTTTGTCTTAACTGTGGCAACGGCAGCATTGTTTGAACTGAATGAACCAATTCTTTCTAATTCTGCTTGGCTAACAATTTCTGCACGAAGAGGTTGTTTCTCTAAAAGGCTTTCGTTTTCTTTGTAAAAATCATTGGTTACAAAAAGACTTTCAATCTCAAAATCTGAACGTAGAAGTTCAATTACGCTTTTTGCACCTTCTACAATAAAAGATTGATACTCTTGTCTAAACTTTTTTTGCTGAAGAGAATTAATGTATTTAATTTGATTTTTGGATAGCATTCGTTCTAAAATTATAGCTTGTTCATATCATAATATCATCGTATCACCCTTGAAAAAAATAGTACTTCATATATCAATTATTTTCTTAATTGTCTATTTTTCAAGCTGTTCTCCCAAAGGAACGCTTTCTGAGCCTTTGTTATATTCACAGAATATCAAAGGCAATAAAGTAGTTTCTGCTGAAAAATTAGAAGCACTTCTACCTCAAAGACCCAACAAAAGAATCCTCAGAACGCCCCTTACTTTGGGTTTATATTTTCATCAGCTTTTTGCTCAGAACTATCCTGCACAAAAAGCAAAATGGCAAAATGACCTAACAAAGTTAAACGAGGAATTTGAGCAAGCTACTAAAGGCATGGAGAATTCTTCGTCGATTTATACTGAATTATCGAAAAAGAAAGAAAAAAAAGCCCAAAAACTTACTCGAAAAATCAATGAAGGAAACTGGGGAATGCGAACTTTTGGGGAAGCTCCCTCCTATTTTTATCCCGAAGATGCTCAGAAAAATGTTGAAAAAATAAAGACTTATCTCAAAAACCACGGTTTTTTCAAGTACTCAGTTAGCTACAAAGCGGACAGCCTTTTTTTCAAAAAAAGAAGTATCGCCGTTACTTACTTGGTAAATGAGGGTACTTTTTATCCATTCAATCGAACAGATTCTTTGGTGGTGAAAGATAAAGCAATTTATCAGATTTTGAAAAAGGCTCAAAACGAAAGTCTTTTACAAGTAGGTAAGCGTTTGGAAGTAGAAAACTACAATGCAGAAAAAAATAGAATTGAACAAATTTTAAAAAATAACGGCTATTATCATTTTTCAAAAGAAAATATCAGTATCAGAATCAACGACCTTGATACTGCTACTACAAAAGGGATTGATGCCATTACTTTTGTGCCGCATCCCGACAGGCTACCCTCGAACCCGAACTATAATAAATCGTACTTAATTAATAAAGTTACTTTTATTTCGGATGGCTCTTCGCCAAGTATTCCTGCTCCTAAAATTGATACTGTTGATTTCCATAATATCCGCTACTTATTGGTAAACAAAAAGTTCTCGGCAAAATTATTGGATTCAAAAATTGATATTCAACCTAACGAGCCTTACAGCCAGCAAAAAGTTTTATCGACTCAGAAAAAACTGTATGGACTCGACCAATTTCAGTTTACTCGTATCAATTTCGATACCACCAAAGGCGTTTTAGACGCTACCATTTATGCTCGTCCATTAGACAAATACCAATTTACAGCAGAAACTGGAGGGAGTTTGTACAAATTGGTTTTAGGACCATTTTTTAATACTTCTTTTAAATTAAGAAATCTTCGAGGAAGTGCGAGTTCATTAGAAAGTAATTTTCGCTTTGGTTTTGAAGCTCAAGCAGGCTTTATTCGTCCCGACCTTGTAAGTAGAAATTTGGAATTAGGTTTTAATACTTCTCTGATTATTCCCAAAATTTTAGCTCCGAATATCATCGCACAAAAGCTTAACGACTTTACACCACAAACACGTTTGGGAGCTGGGGTAGAATTAGTCGGTCGTCAGGAATATAACCGTTTGAATTTTAAAATCAATCAAACTTACTTGTGGCGACCATCGCCTAATAAATATTGGCAAGTATCATTGATTGACTTAAACTTATTATCAACGACTTATCCGAATAATCAGCAGGCGAGAGATTTCAAGAACTTTTTGGACAGTCTTCAAAAATATACGGGAAACAACTTAGTCCGAAGTTTCAATAAATCATTTGTATCAAGTATCAGTGCATCTTATACTTATACAGATAATCCTTACGGACAAATCACGAAGGGAAATTACCTCAGACTCTTACTTGAATCAGGGGGAACGACACTCAACTTTTTCCCAAATGGCAAAATTGGTTTTGTCTCAAGTATTTTTAGTGATAGTTTACAGTTTTATAGATTCTTGAAAATAAATGCCGATTACAGACGATACTTGTCTTTGAATTCAATAGGCAACTCAATTTTTGTCTATAAAATCAATACAGGTTTGGCTTATGCTTATGGCAATGAAAAAAGTTTACCTTACGAGAAAAACTTTTTTGTAGGTGGTCCGAACAGTTTGCGAGCTTGGAAACCCAGAGCATTGGGGCCGGGTTCTGCAAAAGGAAATTTCGACCAGCCCGGCAGTATTTTACTGGAAACCAGTGCGGAATACCGCTTTAAAATCTTCAAGTTTTACGGAGATTACAATATCAACGGAGCATTTTTTGTAGATGCTGGAAACGTTTGGCGTTTCAAGGGGCAAAACACAGAAGGTGTTGAGGGTAGTGATTTTCAATTTAATAGATTTTACAAAGAAATTGCAGTGGGTACGGGCTTCGGAGTACGGGTTGATTTGTCATTTTTTGTTTTGCGTTTAGACTGGGCAGTGAAAGTAATTGACCCTTCTTTAGCTGAAAATAATCGTTGGGTGTTGTTCAAACCCAGCAGTAAACTCCCTTCAAATTATCAAAATCCATTGGTGTTGAATTTTGGAATTGGCTATCCATTTTAATTTCAATAATTTACTGACATTTTGTCAGACATAACAATATTTCTTCGTAATTTTGCCATTCGTTACGAGCAAGCTCGTCTATACATTACAACATTTTTTCACGAAAACAGAACATAATCAACTGATTTTGTGTACAAAAGATATGAGAAACTTAGAAATACTTACAGAAGAAGACAAACAAACCTTGGATTTACCAAGAACTACAGTTGACGAAGTTGGAAAAGACAATAAAAAGAAATTGTATATCGAAAGCTACGGCTGTCAAATGAATTTTTCTGACAGCGAAATCGTCACTTCTATTTTACAAGAAAACGGTTATGCTACTACTTCAAAATTTGAAGAAGCCGATGTGATTTTGGTAAACACTTGTGCCATTCGTGAAAACGCCGAGCAGAAAGTAAGAAATCGCTTAAAAAACTTTACGCATATTAAAAAGAAGCGTCCGGGTGTGGTTGTGGGCGTGTTGGGCTGTATGGCAGAACGCTTAAAAACGAAATTTTTGGAAGAAGAGAAAATCGTTGACGTAGTAGCTGGGCCAGACGCTTACAGAAATTTACCTGAGCTTTTTGAAGAAGTAGAAGAAGGCAACAGAGCCATCAACGTTTTCTTATCAAAAGAAGAAACTTATGCAGATATTTCGCCTGTACGCTTAAACTCGAATGGTGTAACAGCATTTGTGTCAATCATGCGTGGCTGCGACAATATGTGTTCGTTCTGTGTTGTTCCATTTACTCGTGGTCGTGAACGTTCACGTGATGTATATTCAATCTTGAAAGAGTGTCAGGATTTATTAGACAATGGTTACAAAGAAGTAACACTACTTGGACAAAACGTAGATTCGTATAAATGGACTTCGGCTGACGGAACTGAAACTGTAAATTTTGCACAACTTTTAGAAAGAGTAGCCCTTATAAACCCTTTATTAAGAGTACGTTTTTCTACGTCACATCCGAAAGATATTACCGACGAAGTACTTTACACGATGAAAAAGTACGAGAATGTTTGTAATTATATTCACTTGCCAGCACAAAGCGGAAGCAGTAGAATTTTGAAACTGATGAACCGTACTTACGACCGTGCTTGGTATATCAATCGTGTAGATAAAATTCGTGAAATTTTAGGAGAAGAATGTGGTATCTCTCAAGATTTGATTGCAGGTTTCTGTACTGAAACAGAAGAAGACCACCAAGAAACGCTTTCGTTGATAGAGTATGTGCGTTATGACTACGGATATATGTTTGCTTACTCTGAAAGACCTGGAACACCAGCTGCCAAGAAAATGGAAGACGATATTCCAGAAGAAGTAAAACAAAGAAGATTAGCAGAAATTATCGCTCTTCAGCGACAAATCTCACATGAACGCAATCAAATGGCGGTTGGAACAATCCAAAAAGTATTGATTGAAGGTTTCTCTAAGCGTTCAGAAGATTTCTTACAAGGCAGAAACGACCAAAATAAAATGGTAATTCTACCAAAAGGAAATCATCAAAAAGGAGATTATGTAAATGTGAAGATTACTTCATGTTCGTCTGCTACTTTGTTTGGAGAAGTAGTGTAGTTAGTTGAAAGCTTTGTTGAAAACACCTAAAATCAACATTCCATGAGCAAATTAAATAAAGTAAGTATTGCAATTGGTATTTCAGGTTCAGTATTAGCGATGCTGTTAATTTATCTCTTAGAAGAAAGAGATAGAACTTTAATCAATAAACTTTCTATTCTTGGAACGATCGCTTCTCTGGTTGGTTAGCTATCACTTATCTCCAAGTAAGGGAAATAAAAAGTATTTCGGAAGCTAATAAGGAAGCGATATTAGAAACAAAAGAAAGTATAAACTATGCGTTGCTTTTGTCAGATTCAAGTCATGTTTCTCACTTAATTGCCGAAATTCAAGGTTATTTAAGAGAGGAAAAACTTGAATTAGCACATTTAAGAATGAAAGATTTGAAAAGACATTTAATTAGTTTTAAGCAAACAGAAAGATTTAAAAAAAATATCTCTGTTCAAAAAATAAATTCAAACTTGACAAATTTATCTACGCATATCAATAATATTTCAGTTGTTATTAGTAAAACTTCTGATACTCAAATAGATTTACAGACCATTAACCAAGATATAGAATTGCTATTGGAGTTGATTATTGAATTTGAACAAAAAACTAAGAATGAGAAACTAAAGTAATAAAGCTTATGAATGCTACAACAGACAAATATATCATTGAATTAATCGAAAAGTTAATATCAAAGACAGATATAAATGAAGTAAAATGGGAAGCTACAAGCCGCAACAATCAGTTTTTGTTAAAAATCAACAGCGGAGCGTTTATAATCGAAAAAAATACTTACCCAGCTTCTCGTGATAAGCCTTTAATTTCTTTTAAAATTCTTGATGAAATTGGAGATGAAATTGAACGCATCGAACAAACTTTACCTCTGCTATATGATTTAAAAAAGGATTCACAAACAACTAAGGAATTAGATAATCTAATTAATAAACTTTATGTGAAGGCAGAAGCAAATGTTCATAAACCCATTAATGACTCTCTAAAAAAAATATTAAATGAATTAGACATTTTTTCTAATTCTAAAAAATGATACAATCCGAACTACAATCCATAAAAGCCCGATTTGGCATTATCGGTAATTCGCCAGCTTTAAATCATGCCATAGAGGTAGCCTCGCAGGTTGCCCCTACCGACATGACGGTACTCATCACAGGAGAAAGCGGCTCTGGTAAAGAATCATTTTCTAAAATTATTCATAACCTTTCTGCCCGAAAACACGGTCAGTTCATTGCCTTAAACTGTGGGGCAATTCCAGAAGGAACGATTGATTCTGAACTTTTCGGACATGAAAAAGGTGCTTTTACAGGTGCAATTGACGCTCGTAAAGGTTATTTTGAAGTAACCGATGGCGGTACTATTTTCTTGGATGAAATTGCAGAAATGCCACTTGGCACACAAGCTCGTTTGCTAAGAGTACTTGAAAATGGTGAATTTATTCGTGTAGGTTCATCTAAAGTACAAAAAACCAATGTGCGTGTAGTGGCTGCAACAAACATCAATTTGATGACAGCCGTTGAGCGTGGGAAATTCAGAGAAGATTTATATTACCGCTTGAATACTGTACCGATTTTTGTGCCGCCATTGCGTGAAAGAGGAATGGATATTGAACTACTTTTCAGAAAATTCAGTGCTGATTTTGCCGAAAAGTATCGTACAAAACCAATTCAACTTTCGGCTGATGCTCAACAGATTTTGCTTACACAGCGTTTCCCTGGCAATATTCGTCAATTGAAAAATCTTGCCGAACAAATTTCTATTCTGGAAACAGATGACAGAATAGTAGATGCCGAAAAGCTTTCGCATTATTTGCAAATGAATAATGGCAAATTAATGGGCAACAGCTTGGTAAGAAGGGATTTTGAAGCACAGCAAAATGATAATTTCACCGAGCGAGAATTACTCTATAAAATTCTTTTTGATATGCGTAAAGACGTTACGGAATTGAAAAGAATGTTTTTAGAAGTATTACAAAATGGAGAAATTAACCCCGAAATTTTAAAACAAAACGAAGGGCTTTTCAAAAATATCGAAGCCGAAAGAAATTATCCATTTACGCCAACATTTCAGCCAGAATTTACTCCTGCAAGGACTTTGCCTAATGCCAGTAATTTTGCTCCGAAAAGTACTGATAACGAATTAACAATTATTAACTTAGGAAATGCCACTCCTGAGAATAAAAATGCTTTTATCGACGTTACTCACGAGGCAGAAGAAGTTTCTCTTTCTTTAGAAAAGCAAGAAAAAGACATGATTATCAGGGCTTTACAAAAAAACAAAAACAAGAGGAAGTACGCTGCAAAAGACTTAGGCATTTCTGAAAGAACCTTGTATCGAAAAATTAAACAATATGACATTGAAGAAGAATAAAATAGCTATGCGAAGACTATCATTTTTAATGATTTTTGTGTTGATTACGCCATTGCTAAGTGCTTGTTATACTTTCAGAGGAGCAAGTTTAGACCCTTCTCTAAAAACTGTACAAATTCAAAATTTTGCTCTTCAAACTGCGGGTGGCCCAGCCAATTTGAGTCTTACTTTCAACGAAAAGTTAAAAGAGTATTTTCAAAGAAATACTTCTTTGAAAATGACAAATACGAATCCTGATTTAATTTTTGAAGGAGCAATTACAGGTTTTGATGTTGAAGCCCAAGCACCCACTTCAAGTGATAAAGGCGGTTTGAATAGATTGACAATTAAGGTTCAAGTAAAATTCACGAATACCAAAGATGAAAATAAAAACTTTGACCAAGAGTTTCCTTTTTATTTAGATTTCCCGCAAACTCAGACGATTACGGCAGCACAGGGAACTTTAATTCCTAAAATTCTTGACCAAATCGTTTTAGATATTTTCAATAAAACGGCTGGAGAATGGTAAGTTGAATTGTGAGTGCAGAATTGTGAGTTTGGAGTGTTGATAAATGAGCCAATAAATCACTTATATTCAGTAACCTGTATGATTCACATTTTCATGAAATCTAAAAGTCCCAAATCCTAAAGTCTTTAAGTCTCAAATTCCTAAAGTCATCAAACAAAATGACAAAAGAAAAATTTACATATTTCATTGCCAATCCTACGGAAGTTACTGTCCATGAAATTGAAGAATTTGAATCAGTGGCAAACGAATATCCTTATTGCCAGTTAGTTCATTCTTTATTGGCAAAGGCATATAGTAAACATTCTTCAGAAGAAATTTCTCAAGAAAAAATCAGAAGAGCAGCCGCTTCTGCCTTGAGCAGAAATGCACTCAGAAAAATAGTTAGAGGTACTTTTACCAATCAATCAAGTAATACAACCATTACAAAATTTGATTCGGAGTATTTACAAAAATTAGATAGCATCGTTGAGGCAAAAGAAGAAGAAAACAATCGAACTAATTATGCTTATCAGCAGGAATTACTTTCTGATAGAGATTTCCTCACTTACTCAACTGCCGCTGAGGATGCTTTACTCAACGAAATTGCCCAGAAACAACAAATTCAGAAAACCATTATTGATAATTTCTTAATCAAAGACCCCGGCTTAATTAGAACAACCAAAAGCCAATTGGAAGCAATGGGTAAACAAGAAGATTTATCCTTGAATAGTGTAAAATTAGAGAAAGGGATTGTAACGGAAAGTTATGCCAAAATTCTTACGATGCAGGGCAGAAAAGACAAGGCTATTGGAGTTTATGAGAAATTAATTTTGAAATTCCCAGAAAAAAAGGCGTACTTTGCATCCAAAATTCAAGAGCTATCTGATTTTTGAGTTTATTTTTAGCTTTTACCAATCATTCATCTTTTGGGTAAAGCATTTATTTTAGAATCGTTAATTTCAAATTTTTCAAATTACATATAAGATGTTCGGAGCAATTGTCGTAGTTATTTGCATTATTGCAGTGTTATTGGTTTTAGTAGTATTGATTCAAAACCCTAAAGGTGGTGGACTTTCTGGAGAGTTCGGTACATCAGGTGCAAGCCAAATGTTTGGTGTACAACGTACTGGAGACCTCTTAGAACAAATTACTTGGGGAGGTGCAATTACAATTGCCGTTTTAGTTTTGGCAACAAAATTCATTACTCCTACTGAAAGCGGAGAAACTTTTAAATCAGTTAATACTGAAGCTGCTTCTAAAAAAGCGGGTATTCCAGCTACACCAGCTACTGCCCCAGCTCCAGTTACTCCTGCTCCAGCACCAGCGAAATAATATTTTTTAGCATTCGCTAATTCATAAAAACGGCTTGAATTTCAGTAATTCAAGCCGTTTTTTATTATCCAAGCATTACTTCTACTACTTTCTTTTTGGCAATTGGTAGAAGTGTTTCTTCTAAAGGCAACACATACTTCGACTCTACCAAGTAAGTAGCAGGATTTGGCAAGTGCTTATACCGTTTTACCAAATCCAACTTTATATTTTCAAAAGTATTCATCATACTTTTCTTGATAGTTTCTACATAGAAAGTTTTCAGCCCACGCAAGCGTTCGTTTTTGTTTTCAAAAATGGTAAGATTATACTGATACACTCTTGTTTCGTTAATCATGGGTTCGTGTAAAAGTAAATAACCATCATTTTTGTACAAAGGCAAAATTCCGACAGGAACGACTTGCAAATTCTTTTGTACTTCAGCCACAATTTCCTCTCCTTCATTGATTGCCCTTTTAAATCTTGGCAAAGCATAATCCATAATGGATTCAATTTCGGAAAGGTAATTGTTTTCAGGCTGTGGACTTGCCTCGTATTCCAGATTTAAGTTTTCTGGATTTACTCCTTTAATTCTTTTGGGAAATTGTACACTAAGCTGTTGAATTCCATCTTTGAAGTACATGGAGTAATCATAGTGATACTGCAAATCTCGTAAGTCAGGATATAGCTTCTGACTTTTAAAATTACTTTTGACGTGTTGTAAATATGCTAATAAAACATATTTCTTGTACTCAAAATCAATGAGTCCCGACGTTAACCAATCTTTCTCTAAGCTTTTCATAGGCGATTTTTTTTAGTGAAGGATTATTGGGAAAAATCAAAAAATAATGCGAGGAGTAAAGAATCCTCTTTTTCTACTTTAAAATTAATGATTTCGCTGAAAATGCCAAGTTTTCTTGAAAAAAAATTAGAGGCTGTCAAAAAGTAAATACAACAGCTTATTTATTTTAAAATAATCCTTAAAACCTGACAATTTTTCCGTTTTTTAGACACTGGCACAAAATATGACTAAAAGGAGGTTGTAAGGCTATTATACATGAAATTAGTTTGTATAATTAGTTGGATTAATACCTAAAAATTAATTACAAAAAAAATAACTTATCAAAAAAACAATGTCAACAGTTAGTATCAAACCTTTGGCTGACAGAGTTCTGGTAGAACCAGCAGCCGCAGAAGAAAAAACATCATTTGGGATTATCATTCCTGACACTGCGAAAGAAAAACCACAAAGAGGAGTAGTTGTAGCAGTTGGTTCTGGTAAAAAAGATGAGCCAATGACAGTTGCAGTTGGCGACACTGTTTTATACGGTAAATACTCAGGAACTGAAATCGCAGTAGAAGGTAAAGATTATCTTATCATGCGTGAAAGCGATATTTTCGCAATTTTGTAAGAAGTGATTGGTAAATGGTGATTAGTGATTAGTTTTTATGCTACGCAATCGTCAGTTACAATAACCTAAAACAAAAAATCATTAAAATATTTTTTGAAAAAATATGATTAGTTACGGTGACATATTTATTCTATTCACCAATTACTAATCACTAATAACTAAAAAAATGGCAAAAGAATTATTTTTTGACACAGACGCAAGAGATAAATTGAAAAAAGGCGTCGATACTTTAGCTAACGCTGTTAAAGTAACCTTAGGACCAAAAGGTCGTAATGTAATCATTGACAAGAAATTTGGATCACCTTCAATCACCAAAGATGGTGTTTCAGTAGCGAAAGAAATCGAATTAGAAGACGCTGTTGAAAATATGGGTGCTCAGTTAGTGAAAGAAGTAGCTTCTAAAACTGCTGACCAAGCTGGTGATGGTACTACTACTGCTACTGTATTAGCACAAGCGATTTATACAATCGGTTCTAAAAACGTAGCGGCTGGTGCTAATCCAATGGATTTGAAACGTGGTGTTGATAAAGCAGTTGCAGCGGTTGTTGGTTCATTGAAAGCACAATCAAAAGCGATTGAAACTTCACAAGAGATTGCTCAAGTAGCTACTATTTCTGCTAACTCTGATGCTACTATCGGTACTATGATTGCTGATGCAATGGACAAAGTAGGTCGTGAAGGTGTAATCACTGTTGAAGAAGCTCGTGGTACTGAAACTGAAGTAAAAACAGTAGAAGGTATGCAGTTCGACCGTGGATATTTATCTCCATACTTCGTAACGAATACTGAGAAAATGGAAGCTGAGTTAGATCGTCCATTTATCTTGATTTCTGAGAAGAAAGTTTCTTCAATGAAAGAATTATTACCAGTATTAGAAGGTGTTGCTCAAACTGGTCGTCCTTTGTTAATCATTGCTGAAGACGTTGACGGTGAAGCTTTAGCTACTTTGGTAGTGAACAAAATCCGTGGTGCATTGAAAGTTGCTGCTGTAAAAGCTCCAGGTTTCGGTGACCGTCGTAAAGCTATGTTGGAAGACATCGCTATCTTAACAGGTGGTACTGTAATTTCTGAAGAGCGTGGTTTCAAATTAGAAAACGCTACAATTGAGTACTTAGGACAAGCTGAAAAAATCATCATCGACAAAGACAACACTACAGTTGTAAACGGAGTTGGTGCTAAAGATGGTATTGAAGCTCGTGTAAATCAAATCAAAGCTCAAATCGAAAATACTACTTCTGATTACGACCGTGAGAAATTGCAAGAACGTTTGGCTAAATTGTCAGGTGGTGTTGCTATTCTTTACATCGGTGCTGCTACTGAAGTAGAAATGAAAGAGAAAAAAGACCGTGTTGACGATGCTCTTCACGCTACACGTGCCGCTGTTGAAGAAGGTATCGTAGCGGGTGGTGGTGTTGCTTTAATCCGTGCTATCAAAGCATTAGACGGTTTAACTGGCGACAACGAAGACCAAACAACTGGTATCAACATTATCCGTCAGGCAATCGAAGCTCCTTTGAGAACTATCGTTGCTAACGCAGGTGGTGAAGGTTCAGTAGTTGTAAACGCTGTTAAAGCTGGCGAAGGTGACTATGGTTACAACGCTCGTGAAGACAAATATGAAAATATGTTAGCGGCTGGTATCATCGACCCAACTAAAGTAACTCGTTTAGCATTAGAAAACGCTGCTTCTATCGCAGGTTTATTATTGACTACTGAATGTGTTATTGCTGACAAACCTTCTGCTGAAGCTCCACACGCACACGGTGGCGGCGGCGGAATGGGTGGAATGATGTAGTATTAGTTATGAATTTTGAGTTTTGAATTATGAGTTAAATTATCCTTCAAAACTTCAAATTCAACATTCAAAAAACTCCTCATTAGCAATGCTTTTGAGGAGTTTTTTTATTTATTTTAAATATCAAGACTTGTATCAATTTATTGAAAGACAAATACGATTAACATATTTCAGATAACTGATAACTTGTACGAAAGTACTTAAAATCAAGCGGTTTATTTTATGAAAAACACCAAACATTGGGCAATATTCTTATCAAACAGTGCCAACAAACAAGTATTTATTCAACAATTGCTATCTCAGAAAGCTACGGGGATTTTTGAAGACTTAAACAGTACAAACGGTTTATTATTTTCAAGCCTGACGGTCAATGATTTTATTGATGAAGAAAATCGTCATGGATTTACAGCTGTAACCAAACATCTTAACAGAAGTTTGAAGTCGATGTCGAGCGGAGAACAGAAAAAAGCTTTGTTGAATTACTTGGTTGCACAAAAGCCCGATTACTTGATTTTGGATAACCCTTTTGATAATTTGGACGTAGCAGCTCAGGCTTCTTTATTAGCAATGCTCCATGAAATTGGTACACATACTTCATTAATTCAGCTAATCAATCGTGAAAGAGACTTGTTGTCTTTCATCACAAATGTTGTAAGTATCGAAAAAAATAACCAATTAGTTGTACACGAAGACCTTCAAATTTTTCTTGAAAATTATAGAAAAAATCAAACTTCCTCTTTTTCAGGAGAAATCCCTCCTCCTATCAAGCATTACGATTTGCCCAATCCCGAATTGATTAAATTCAACAAAGTAAATGTAAGTTATGGTGAAAAACATATTTTAAAGGACATCACTTGGACAATCCATAAAAATGAATTTTGGCATTTAGTCGGGCCAAATGGTTCTGGGAAAACAACCATGTTGTCGATGATTACGGGCGATAATCCCAAAGGGTATGGGCAGGATTTAACCCTTTTTGGTAGAAGAAAAGGTACTGGCGAAACGGTTTGGTCGATTAAAAATAATATCGGCTACGTTACCCCTGCCATGACGGATTTATTTACCGCAAGCCATACTTTAGAACAAATGTTAATGTCTGGCTTTTATGATTCTATTGGTTTGTACAATAAACCTTCTGATTTACAAATCAAGCTCGCCAAACAATGGCTTACTTTAATTGAGATGGACAAGCTCAGTAAAAAGCCATTTTTTATGCTTTCGACAGGGCAACAACGCATGGCTTTGATAGCCAGAGCCATGGTAAAACATCCACCTTTATTGATTTTAGACGAAGCCATCGCTGGTTTAGATGACCACAACGCTTCACTGGTTATTTCATTAATCAACAAAATTGCCAACGAAAGTGAAAGTACCATTTTGTACGTCTCGCATCGCAACGAAGCAGGACTTTTTCCAAGAAATATCTTTCAATTATTTCCTTCTGAAGAAGGGTCTGTTGGGGTTGTGATGAAGTAGCAAGAGCATCATTTTAATACTCGTGAGTATTGTTTTAGGACTCAATTGAATCAATTCAATACTCGTGAGTATTGTTTTATTACTCCATTGAATCAATTTGATGCTCGTGAGTATTGTTTTAAGACTCGAATGATTCTATTAGATGCTCGTGAGTATTGTTTTAAGGCTTGAATGAATCAATTTGATGCTCGTGAGTATCGTTTTAAGACTCGAATGAATCAATTCGATGCTCGGGAGCAATAAATTGTATTTTCATAAAGCAGTATAACTTCAATCAAGCATATTGCTTTAACTTCTTCTCTAAAAAATAAATAACAACGCCACAATAAGGTTTAAAACCAAGCTTGTCTTCATGTTCATTTTGCTTAACAGTCTTAGTTTTCCATACTTCTAATTGTTGTTCGCATTCACTTTTCTTCCACTTTTTCTTATCTAAAATAGCTATAATTGCTTCAATTACTTGTAAGCGATTCGCCTTTAGTCTTCGATTATTGAGGTTTAAAAGGCGGTTCAATTCATCTTCAATTGTTGGTACTGATGATTTTATTGTACCATCTTTAGAGCTATAAGAAATTGATTGCTGTAACTGTGGTACAAAAAGTGAAAAAGAAATACTTTGGTGTCCTTTTGATTTATCACAATGACTATCACCATCAATACTTCCAGGACAACAGATAAGCATATTGTTATAATCTAATTGTAAGTCTGGATAATCACTTCGTGACTTGATATGTTCTATTTTAGATGTTTCTTTTTCTGATAAATCTTTTACAGGAATTTGTCTCATACAATATGCACATATATAGCCTTGTTCTACTAACAAGGCTTGGCGTAATGCAGGAATAGGCTGGTAATGGGTAAAATTGGGTGTATTACATTTAGCTGTCCATTCAAGAGGCTCTTTACCCTTATTTATCTTAATCATTGCTATCACTCAAAAAATTCAACATCGTTTCTGCTTTGGCTAATTCAGGTAAATTATCACCAAATTCTTTTTTCATTTCATGAAGGTAATTGGCTGCTTTAATATAGTCATCAATATCAATGAAAGAAAACAGCGTATTCAAGCGGTCATTTACGTCTTTTGTTCTTGGAATTACACCTAAAACGGTTTCAATAATTGTAGAAGCATCTAAACCGTAAGTTTGTACTACTTGGGCTGTATAACCTTTTTCCTTAGCATAAGTAAGTTTATAAATTACATTTTTCTCGTTATCTGAAATGCCAGACATTACTAAAGGGCTGTGTGAAGTAATGATAAATTGTAGCCGAGGGAAAGCATTTTGTAAACCCTTTACCACGAGCGATTGTAAACTTGGATGTAAATGCAAGTCAATTTCATCAATCAACACTGTTCCTTTTGTATTGGCACAAGCCTCAACGCCAAAAATGCCTTTATTGAGTAACATACATCTGAAAGAAAGGTCTAATACAATATTTACCAAACGGGTAAGTCCATCAGAAAGTAAAGCTGTTTCTACCTCTCGTTTATCCGTGAGCATATAATACACTCTTCCTTGGTTATGACGAATTTGCATATCCTCAATAACATTACATCCATCAACACCCAATGCTTTTTGAATAGCCAGTCTTACTCCTTCGATTTCTATTTCACCTTTTTGAGCTTCTTTTAAAATCAACAATCTTTTAGTCCAATAATCTAAAAAACCATCTCCTTGCAAGCATTCATAATAGCCAAACGAAGGTTTTTGGTCATAATTTTTAAATTTCTCTCTGTTGATTTTTCTCGTGGTATGAATATCTGCCGTAGAAAAACTCGCAAAAAGCGGTAGCGTTTCTTTTTGTACTTTATCTTCAAAAAGGTTTTTATAAAGCGACTTTCCTACTTTATTAATAGCATCAAGCGGCTTTTGTAAGGTTCTGCCCTTTTTGGAGTTTAATTCAAGAGAAGCATTTACCTGTAAGTTGGTGAAATCAATCCTTATGGCGGGTTCATTTGCCAGTCCTGTTACGGATTCTAAAACTCTAAAATCATTTGGACTTAATCCTAAAAAACGAGTATTTTCATCACTAAATCCTATAAAAAAAGAATTTAGCACAGTGCTTAAAGCCCTAATAAGCGTGGTCTTTCCACTCGAATTATCTCCAATAAACAGATTAACCCCTTCTTTGAAGTTCAAAGAAAGTAGCTCAAAGCATCTATAATTATGTATTTTTATCTTCTCCATCATGTAAATATAATAACTTAAAGAGAAATCTTATAGGCAAAAAATAAAAGGGAAATCTTCTACTGAAAAATTTCCCTTTTATTGTAATATTCAATTAACTCTTGTATCTACTTATTCTTCTCCTCAATCCAAAGTCTCGCATTAATAAATGCTTCTAACCAAGGACTTACTTCGTCGTTTTTGCGGTTGGCTGGGTAGTTGGCCCAGTTCCAAGGGAAGGTCGAACGTTCGATGTGTGGCATGGTTACTAAATGGCGACCTGTGGCATCGCACATCATGGCGGTGTTGAAATCCGAGCCGTTTGGATTCGCTGGATAGGCTTCGTAACCGTATTTGCCTACAATGCTGTATTTTTCTTCTTCGTAAGGTAACACAAATTTTCCTTCTCCGTGCGATACCCAAACGCCTAATGTAGTTCCTTCTAAAGTAGAAAGCATCACAGAATTATTTTTTTGGATAGTCACCGAAGTAAAGATACTTTCGTGTTTATGCGATTCGTTATGATGCATTTTGCCATGTACTTCGTGGTCTGGATTAATCAATTCCAATTCCATAAACAACTGACAACCATTACAAATACCTACCGAAAGCGTATCTTCACGAGCAAAGAATTTTTTGATGGCGGCGTTGGCTTTTTCGTTATACAAGAATGCACCAGCCCAACCTTTCGCCGAACCTAAAACATCTGAGTTAGAGAAACCTCCCACTGCACCAATAAACTGAATATCTTCCAAGGTTTCACGACCTGCAATTAAGTCAGTCATGTGAACATCTTTTACATCAAAACCTGCCAAATACATCGCATTCGCCATTTCACGCTCTGAGTTTGAGCCTTTTTCACGAATAATCGCCGCTTTCGGACGCACCGCAAGCGTACTGTTATCCGTTAATTTTCCAGTAAAATGTGAAGGGAAGGTATAGCTTAATGGCTGATTTTTGTAATTGCTATAACGTGCTAAAGCCGTTCCGTTTTTCGATTGTTTTGAATCTAACAAGAAAGAAGTTTTGAACCAAACATCTCTTAATTCCGCCACAGCAAAATCAAACGAAGTAGCATTGTTTTTCACCGAAACGGTATTACCTTCTACTACTTCGCCAATTTTAACGATAGTAATATTGTTTGCTGCAAAAACCGCTTCTACCGAAGCATCCGCTTGGAATACCAAGGCAATATTTTCGTTGAATAAAGCTTTTACAGTATCAGTTTCGCCTAAACCTGAAAGGTCAATATTTGCTCCAAGGTTTACATCGGCAAAACACATTTCTAATAAAGTCGTAATCAAACCACCGCTACCGATGTCGTGACCTGCTTCGATTTTGCCTGCTTTGATTAAATCTTGGAAAGTATCAAATGCCGTTTTGAAATACGCCGCATCTTGAATCGTTGGTACTTCGTTGCCTACTTTGTTCAAGATTTGGGCAAAAGAACTACCGCCCAATTTGAAACTATCTTTCGATAAGTTCAAATAGTAAATCGCTCCGCCATTGCGTTGTAGCACTGGCTCAACTACTTTATTGATGTCCGAACAATGAGCCCCTGCTGAGATAATTACAGTTCCCGGAGCAATTACTTCATCGTTTGGATATTTTTGTTTCATCGAAAGCGAATCTTTTCCTGTTGGAATATTGATGCCCAATTCGATAGCAAAATCAGAACAAGCCTGTACGGCTTCGTACAAACGTGCGTCTTCACCTGCATTTTTACAAGCCCACATCCAGTTGGCAGAAAGCGAAACCGATTTTAAACCGTCTTTCAACGGAGCAAAAACGATGTTTGAAAGTGCCTCCGCAATGGCAGTGCGTGAACCAGCAGCAGGGTCAACGATGGCGGCTACTGGCGAGTGACCGATTGAAGTAGCGATGCCGTCTTTTCCTTTGAAATCTAAAGCCATTACGCCAACGTTGTTCAAAGGCAATTGCAATGGGCCAGCACATTGTTGTTTGGCCACTCGTCCGCCTACGCAACGGTCCACTTTGTTGGTCAACCAGTCTTTACAGGCTACGGCTTCTAATTGCAATACTTGTGCTAAATACGTGGGAATTTCTGTTTCTGTATATGACAAACCTGCGTAATTGCGTACCACAGTCTTATCTTCCATAATCATTTTCGGAGAACTACCGAACATTTCCGAAATGGCAAAATCCATTGGTTTTGCACCTGTTGACTTCGATTGGAAAGTAAAACGATTATTTCCCGTAATATCTCCAACGGTATAAATCGGCGAACGTTCACGCTCTGCCACTCTTTGAAGAGTTGCTAAATCTTTTTCACCAATCACCAAGCCCATGCGTTCTTGGGATTCGTTACCGATGATTTCTTTGGCTGAAAGCGTTGGGTCGCCTACGGGCAATTTATCTAAATCAATCAAACCGCCTGTTTCTTCTACCAATTCCGACAAACAGTTGAGGTGTCCGCCTGCACCGTGGTCGTGGATAGAAACAATTGGATTATGGTCTGATTCTACCAAACCTCTAATCGCATTAGCCGCACGTTTTTGCATTTCTGGGTTTGAACGTTGGATAGCGTTCAACTCGATACCCGAACCAAAAGCACCTGTATCTGCCGAAGAAACGGCTGCTCCCCCCATACCGATGCGGTAGTTTTCACCACCCAACACCACTACTTTATCGCCAACGCTTGGCTTTTGTTTTTTGGCTTGACTTTCTTTGCCATAGCCTATACCACCAGCCAACATGATTACTTTATCAAAACCTAATTTGCGGGCTTCTTCTTCGTGTTCAAAAGTAAGTACCGAACCCGTAATTAAGGGCTGACCAAATTTATTTCCAAAATCAGAAGCACCATTGGAAGCCTTAATCAAAATATCCATTGGCGTTTGGTACAACCAATCACGCTCATTAACTGCTTTTTCCCAAGGACGATTTTCTTCTAAACGAGAATACGAAGTCATGTACACCGCTGTACCCGCCAAAGGTAATGAACCTTGTCCACCTGCCAAACGGTCACGAATTTCGCCACCCGAACCTGTTGCCGCACCGTTGAAAGGTTCTACGGTAGTTGGGAAATTGTGCGTTTCAGCTTTTACCGAAATTACAGAATCAAATTCTTTTTCTGCATAAAAATCTGGTTTGTCGGCAGATTTTGGAGCGAATTGCGTAATTCTTGGCCCTTTGATAAAGGCAACGTTATCTTTATAAGCAGAAACGATGTCGTTTGGATTCGTTTCAGAAGTTTTCTTGATAAGTTTGAAAAGTGAAGTAGGTTTAGCTACACCGTCGATGACGAAAGTACCATTGAAGATTTTATGGCGACAGTGTTCTGAGTTTACTTGAGAGAAACCAAATACTTCTGAATCAGTAAGTTTTCTGCCTAATGTTTCAGCCAAGCCATTCAAGTAAGCAACCTCTTCCTCGCTCAAGGCAAGACCTTGTTCCTTGTTGTAAGCTGCTACATCCTCAATTTCAAGAATCGGTTCAGGTTGAATTTTGATGGTATAAATACCTTGATGCAATTGGGCATATTTCTGCGAAAGCATCGGGTCGAAATCCGTAAAATCCTCCGCTACTGCCGTAAACTCCTCAATACGAATAATTCCTTGAACCCCCATATTTTGGGTAATTTCAACAGCATTGGTACTCCACGGCGTAATCATGGCTGCACGAGGGCCCACAAAAACCGCTTCCAAAGTAGCATTTTCTTGGTTTACAAGGGTAAAAGTATGGTCGATTTTACTATTGAAAAGCCAAAAGAGTTTTTGAATATCTTCATCTGAAAGAATGGCATGCGTTTGCACGGCATAAACTGTGCTGGAGTGACTCCCGAAGAAATGAATCATGATGAAACAGATTGATGGTTGTTTGTCGGCTATTTTCTAAAAACAACATAAATACAGCCGAATTGCTAAAGAGTTGCAAATTTAGCGGTTTTGAAAAAGAATACCTATAAAAATTTAAGGGATTGGTTTTGTTTGCGTGAAGCTTGTATATTGGGCAAATTTTATCATAATAAACTTTTAACGAATTTACACTCCAATGAAAAAATTGCTTTTCCTTTTTTTGTGTTTCTTCACTTTAGAAACATTTGCTCAAAAACGTTCTATTAACAACAAGCTTAGTGCTGAACATATTTTCATTTCAGCTACAAAAATAGCATTAGTTCCTCCGCCCAATTTCACAAAAGCTGTTGGCTTTAGTGGCTTTCAACAAGCCGAAACGAATTCATCAATCTTGGTTGCAGAAATTCCTGCTCCTTATCCAGAAATGGTAAAATCTTTTACTGCTGAAAACCTTAAAACCAGAGGAGTTATTCTGATTAAAACTGAAGATATTTCTTTTCAAAACACGCCTGCAAAATTACTCTTCACCAAACAATCTGCTAATGGTATGGATTTTTCAAAAACAATTTTAGTTTTTGGAGATTCAAAGAAGGTCATTTTGGTGAATTTTCTTTATCCTGAAAATGATAAAACTTTGGCTGAACAAATGGACAAAGCAATAGCATCTGTTGTTTATCAAAGTAATAAACTGGTAAATCCGCTTGAGGAAGCAAACTTCAAAATCAATACCGCTGATTCAAAGTTCAAATTTGCCCATTCACTTTCTGCTCATTAATTTTCACCAGCGATGGACAATTACCTCCTGCCGATACAGACAAAGCTTTTCTTTCGATTAGTCAAATACTTATCAATACTTCGACTGTTCTTGACAAAAAAATATTGGCTATTGAAACAATGCAGAAATTCCCTAATGGCAAGAAAACTAAAATCGAAAAAGTATCTACAATAGAAATTGATGGTTTGACTGGCTACGAAGTAATTGGAACGGGCGAAAATGAAAAAGGACAAAAAGAATTAGTCTATGAAGTAATGTTATTTTCAAATAGCTCTTATTATACCATCATTGGTATTTCACCGACTCAGTTTGATAGCTATTTACAGGTTTATAAAAGTATTGCTAAAACGTTTGAGAGGAAATTATAATCTTTAAAGCTTCATCAGGATTAGGAAGAATATTTATCTATAATTGCCGTATTCCTTGTCTTCAAAAAAGATAATCTTCTTCGTTTTCTGCCCAAAGTTCATTCAGTTAGATGACATCGGGGCTTTTTGCTCGGTTGATGCGGTAAAAAGCAAGGCTTGATATGCTCGGAGCTAGGAAAAGCTCTCTAAAAGAGAGGACAACGGAGCTTTTTTGCGGATTTATGCGGTAAAAAGAGAGGCTTGATATGCTTGAGTGTATCAAACCTCTCTTTTTACCGCAATTTCCCGAATAAAAACGAAGAAAACCGAATATTTTTATTTAATTAAACTTTATATTGATTCCTCACTTGAGGTAGTTTTTTTTATGAGTTTATATTTTTCTAAGTTGAAAGTTAAAAGTATTTGTTTCACCATTAATAATTGGACCAATTGGATTTCCCACTATTTCATATTGATTATCTTTCCAAAGGTGTATAGTATATTCAGTCATTAAATCATAGTTTGTAAAGCCCAAAGGTTTGAATGATGCTAATCCATAGTCAACGATATGTGAAATAGTATAAATTCCATCCTTATTAGTTTCTCCAATTACATCGAATATAGGGAGACGATGAAGCCCCTTTGCATAATCTGCACCGAATTGAAATTTAAAGCCTACGACAGGCATATCGTTTTCATCAATTACTTTTCCAGTAATGATAGTGTCACGGTCTGGAAATTCATCTTTCCCACAGGAAAAAAGTATAGGTGGCAATATGCCCAATACACCAAGAAATTTTCTTCGTTTCATATTAGATACAGAATTTAAATTGTTAGAAATTAAACATAATTATACTTTTATCAGCTGTATTGAACTGTTGTTGAGTAATCTGTTCATTAGTTTAAAGGGAATAAAAAAGACAGGCAAAATAGGTATTTTGATGTCGGTGAACTACGTAGATTAGATACATTATTGCTTCAAAAAATATAATAAATATATTTGCGAAGCAAGTTTCCCTCGCTTGGCGTAGTATGTTAAGTTACACCAAGCGAAGGATCTGTTAAAAATTAAGCAGAAAGTCGCTCAATTAATTGTTCTATTCCTTGTTTCCAAGCAGGATAATCTTCTTCGTTTTCTGCCCAAAGTTCATTCAGTTCTGAGCCTTCATCCAATACTTTTTGCAAAGCAATGATTGCTTTTTCACGAAGCGTAGAAAAGTCAATGTCGGGATTTCTTTCTGGAAAAGTATCTACCTCCAACAATTCTTCATGCTCTGGCGAAGAAAACTTAGTACCATTGACTTGTCTATCAATGTACGCCGAAGCTACAATTACGGCATTGGCATCATCTGAATCTAAATAATCAGACTCAATGGCAAATTCAAAAGCGTCCTTAAAAAGTTGTTTCGGATTTTCCGAATCTTCAACATCTTGCATAAAATCTAAGGCTGCGTCGTCCTCAAAGTAACCATGTCCCCATGCTCCCATAATGTTAAATAGTTTTGTTTTTTGAAATTGTTTTTTGTAATATATTTTCCTCCCGATTGGGTGTTATTTCCAAAAATGATTAACATTACGATTATGCTACTCATAACTAATTGACATATCCTGTGCAAGTGCATATCCTTGATTTACTACAATTCTTGTAATTCTACCTTGTGAGTCTAAGGTTGGAGTAATATCCGCCCTCGTCTGTGCCCCTGAAATATATTTTAAACTCCAATTAACTGGTAATTTTTCTCCTAAATACAACATTATGGTATTATAGTTAGTATCATCAATTAATAAAAACTGGGTTTGCTTAGTTATCTCCCAAAGTGGATTTTTTATATCTGTCCACGAAGAAATGAAATTGGATAAAGAACCATCATCTGTTTCGGTGACATTCTTTTTGCCTGTATCCCACTTTAAGCTAAAAAAAACATCTTTCCCAAATCCTCCACTTGGAGTTAGTCTTTTGACTAATAAGCCTTCTTCATTATAAGTTATTAGAGTCTTCCAAACTGTGATAGTCTTTTTATCTGCACTATAAGTATAAGTGTCCGATAATATAGTTCCATCATCATATTTAGTCTCAATTTCTGTAATCAAGCCATTTTTATCTCTCTTGAAGGTTTTCTCTATAATCCGTGTTCCCTCGTTTTCAACTGTTTTCATTAATACGCCTTTTTCCCATATCAATTTAATAGTTGATTTCACACTCACTCTAAACGGATTTGATATGTAAGTAATAGAACTTGGTAAAGAACTAGTCGATACGGGGGCTTCTTTAGTAATCGTAGCCGTGTAAACCTGTGTACTACCGTCTTCGGCTGTGACGGTAAAGCTGACTGGCTTAGAAAAATCTAAGATAGCATCAGAAACAGGAGTCACTTTGGCTCGTTCTGAAATGGTGATATTGGCTTTTAGTTTTGATAAATCTGCCGTAGTAGGTACAGTTGCCGTGATAGTTTTGGTAGTATTATCTATTTTGGCAATGACTGCTGGTGAAAAATCATTGAATGAAAAACTTAAAATATCTTTTGCCGATAATTTGGTACGGCTTACCTGTACTATATAAGTAGCCGTAGAACCATCTTCTGCCGTAACGGTATAAGTAATATCATTACTGAAATCCTGTGCTTTACCAGTTTCTGGTGAAAGCTTTGCTTTGAGAGATACCGTAATAGTGGGTATCAATTTGCTAATATCTATCGTAGCAGGAACAACAGCTGTGATTTTTTTATTGGCTTCATCAATCGTAGCATCAACCACAGGTGTTAAGCCCGAAAAACTAAATTTAGTAATTTTTCTTTGCGAACTTTTTGAGATAATAATTTCTTCATTACATGCCATTAATAATAACATAATAGGCAGGTAGAAAAGGATGATTTTGGTGAAAATAGATTTCATTGTTGTGCTAAATTTCTGGATGTTAAAATTATTCTTTTCGTATTATTAGCATATTTTTATAAAACTTCCCAAACATCAATACCTGTATCTTCCAATATTTTACTAAATAGGCTACTGGTTTCTAATGCTGTATCTTGAAGGCTGCCTAAATTCCCTTCCTGAATAAAGGCTTGCCCATCATGGCTTGACATTTCATAAAGCATTTTCCCATCTTTATAGCATGATATACTAAAAGCCATCGAAGTTTCATACACTCTAAAAATAATAATGGTTTGCCCATCTTTAGTAGTATCTATGCTGTCTAAATCTTCTTCTTCTACCAATACTACTGCACCGTTTGTTTGAAAGATAATTTCCACACAGTCTTCATCAAAATCTGCTCCGAAAAAATCTGTTACTAACTCTTTTTCACTCCCATAAACATGGGTACATACAAATCCTGTCTTGTTCATTTTTCTGAATTAAATAGTTGATTTACTTTTTCAATATAACCTAAAAGGCGTTTTTGCTTTTCACTAGCTTTATTAGTATTTAGCCATGGTATTATAAAGGAATCAAACCAATCGAAAACTCGCTGATTATTAAAGTATTTAGCTACAATGTATGTGCGTAAGTATCCATTACCATCAATACAAAAAATTCCTGTAATATAATTATCAAGTTCTTCACATTCCAATAATTGTTGATTGAGGTCTTCAATAGTTAAGTTCAAAAAATCTTGTATCTCTTTACTATAAAAGTATTCTTTGATGATAGTCGCTGCCGCTTCAATATCAGATTCTTGTAGAACTATTACTTCATTAGCAACATCAAGCATTTCTTTAGGAAGTGCCAAAAAAGGAGAGTTTATAGTTGAGCTTACAAAATGAGTTCTGATAGTATGTTGCTCCATCGCAGGCTTCTTCTCTACTACTTCTTGAACTATCTTTTCTACTAATGGGATTTTTTTTTTCAAACCACAAGCTACTGATTTTAAATGGGCTATGATAAGTATCAAAAAACAACAAAGCTGTTATCAATTCTTCACCTTGCATTCTTGTATAGATAATACCATCATCATGCACTAAAGCTTCAAAGCCTTCCTTTTCATCAAAAAAGGAGAAGTATTTACGGCATTTTTTCTTGAAATGTGTCTTGTTTGTCATTTTGGAGTAATGTTTTGTAAGTTATCTATTGCTTTGCCGAATCCATCAACACTCCAAATTTTATAGAATTGTTGAGGTTTAATAATTCCAGTTTGTGGTAAGTCAAATTGCACCCCTCGCTTGGCATAGTGTTCTACACTACGTCAGAGTGAACTGCAATGTTACATTGCAAAAATGCAACGCATTTTATAATTATTCCCAAGTTGTGTACTCATATTCCACTATCCGTTGCGGACTAGGCGTTGCCTTCTAAGAAGGCCTGACACACTGACGTAGTGAAAAACACTACGCCAAGCTAGGGATTTCATGGTTATGCTAAATTTCTGGTTTAGTAGTTGTTATAATTTTGATAAAATATCAAGTAATACATTATACATTTTGTAATAATTTTGATATTCAGTAAGCCCTTGATTATAAATAGCACTATAAATCCTATCATTTACCATTTCAGTAAAAGATTCATAACGAGGATTTTTACATAACTTCATAATAATGGTGACTCTAAAATTAGTTTCCCCGTAAAAAAAATCACCCCATTTACTTTCATCAAAAGCCTCAATTATTTTATCGTTGATGTCTTGCAATGATTGATAACTTTCAAAATAAGGTTCAATATAGGTTTCAATATGCTTTTTAAACATCTCAGCAAATAATACTACACGGTCTTCGTAAAATACTCCACTTTCAATAAAAATAATGCTAAAGTTTTTTTTGACATGGTCATACCATTCTTCCCCGACAATTCTATGGTTTATAGTGTATTCGTATTTATGATTAATAGGACTACCTTCTATATCGGTTGTCTTAATACTATCAAAAACTTTAAATAAAATATCATTAATCTCTGAAGAAAAAAAACCATAACTAAGTCCACTAATTTTTAAATCTTTGTATTTAGAAACATAAAAACTATATAGAATACAGGCAGTTAGGTTGCCTCTATCTTTCAATAAGACTGTAGTCGATTCATATATATCTTCATCTCTAAACCCTAATGAATCAATATCAAGCATCTGTTTTAGAGACTTATTTATTTTTAGTATTTCTTTTTTTCTCATGGCTATTTATGGTATTATACTACCTAAAGTATCTTTTGTTAGTCCCCTCGCTTGGCGTAGTGTTCTACACTACGTCAGAGTTTACTGCAATGTTACATTGCAAAAATGCAACGCATTTTAAGTCTGTCGAATTGCAACACCCTCGCTTGGCGTAGTGTTCTACACTACGTCAGAGTGAACTGCAATGTTACATTGCAAAAATGCAACGCATTTTATAATTATTCCCAAGTTGTGTACTCATATTCCACTATCCGTTGCGGACTAGGCGTTGCCTTCTAAGAAGGCCTGACACACTGACGTAGTGAAAAACACTACGCCAAGCTAGGGTATCAATTTGCTAATATCTACCGTAGCAGGCACAACAGCTGTAATTTTTTTATTGGCTTCATCAATAGTAGCATCAACTACAGGTGTTAAGCCCGAAAAGCTAAATTTAGTAATTTTCCTTTCAGAACTTTTTGAGATAATAATTTCTTCATTACAAGCCATTAACAATAGCATAATAGGCAGGTAGAAACGTATGATTCGGGTGAGAGTAGATTTCATGAGTTTATTAAGATAATTACATTTTTTTAAATTGTTTATTAACTTTCTCTTTCAAAGAGATGTAATGTTCCACTCGTATCAAGACTATACAATTTTTTCCCATCAGACTTTGGGGGTTGAGATGAATATATTGGCTGGTCGTATTGCCAAACGATTGATAAATTCTTACGGTCGAATACTCCTAGTACTTCTGGTTGTAAATTCCATCCTATACAAGCCATGAAATAGGCGTAGTTTTCATCGTAATGGACATGTTCTATTATTAAATCTGATTGAGAATTTACCCAAAGCGTTTCTAATTTACCAGTGATTAAACTGATACGTAAATACCTGTCTCGCTTTAATAAATATACATATTCATCTTCCAAATGTAAATATGAATGAAAGCCAGCTGGTCCTTGTGAGTAATTCTTTCCGTGACTCAAGGCTTCTGTATCTCCTGTGATGATACCGTTATGTAAGTCTATCTTCAAAAGTCTTGTTCCAACCGTAATAATTAATTTATTATCGGATATGCCTAATATTCCTCCTACTCGTTCATCTTTGTAACTGAAACCATCTAATGAACTTACAAAGTTAGATATATCTGTCTCCCATAAATATTCCCCTGTTTCTAGATAGAGAGATGTAACATATTTATTTTGTTTAATGTGGAATATATTATTGTTTATTCTAATACTTGGACCAATATTATATCTGTAAGGTAATTTGTAAACAATTTTTTTTTGTAATATATCGAATAATGCTATCTGAAAGTCTTTTGTTATTGAGTCATAGTCATATTCTATGATAGCATTTACACCATCGAAAGTGTCAACAATTACAGAACTTTCTAAACTTTCTAAATTTTCATTAATAAAATGATAGGTATTAATAAACCCATTTTTAAATTCGTAGGAGAAAAAATGATTACCCTTTTTTGCTATTCCCAAAATAGAAGTCTTTAAAATTTTATTGTTGAAGTCATCTTGACTTTTTTGACAGTATTGCTTAAAAATAAAAAAGGTTGCTGATATTTGTTTTGCGAACCATACCAAAGCAACCTTTTTATGTACTACGTACTCAGCAAAGATATAAT